>CAKNLF010000039.1 GCA_930989305.1 uncultured Roseburia sp.
CACATTTAAAACAGGCTTTGTAAAACGCAGAGAAAGAAAAGCTGCTGCTGCAGTTCAGCCTGCAGGAAAGAAGAAAAAGAAAAAATAAAAGTAAGACTGATAATAAGGCGAAGGGCCAAAAACCCTTTGCCTTATTTTATATTAGAGGAAGAATCCGTGTTTTCCAAATTCCTTCAGATAGAATTCAACATTTGGAAGGAGATTGTTCATTGAAGCCGGTTCCTGCCAACGGTATACTGAAATTAGAAAACCGGACAATATGTTGTATTGTCTGTTTGGCGGAAGGGTAAGACTATGGCGTATATTGAATTTAAAAATGTGGTGAAAGAGTATATCACAGGAGAGACGTCTATCAAGGCTCTGGATAAGGCGTCATTTCAGGTGGAAAAGGGCGAGCTTGCAGTAATACTGGGATCCTCCGGAGCCGGTAAGACAACAGCTTTGAATATTCTGGGAGGCATGGATACCGCTACATCGGGACAGGTGCTGGTAGACGGGGCGGATATTACTTCCTACAATGAAAAACAGCTGATCGGATACAGGAGGACGGATATCGGATTTGTATTCCAGTTTTACAATCTGGTGCCGAATCTGACGGCTCTGGAAAATGTGGAGCTGGCTTCCCAGATCTGTAAAGATTCCCTGGATGCGGAGGAAACGCTGAGGAAGGTAGGTCTTGCAGATCGTCTGAATAATTTCCCGGCACAGCTGTCCGGCGGGGAGCAGCAGAGGGTTTCCATTGCAAGAGCCATTGCGAAAAATCCGAAACTGCTTTTGTGCGACGAGCCTACGGGAGCGCTGGATTATAATACGGGAAAGCAGATCCTGCAGCTTTTGCAGGATACCTGCAGAAAGGAAAAGATCACAGTGCTGATCATCACTCATAACTCTGCCCTGGCCCCTATGGCAGACAGGCTGATCCGTTTTAAAAGCGGAAAAGTTACAGAAATATCACGCAATGAACATCCGGTTCCCATTGCGCAGATCGAGTGGTGAGAAACGATGAAAAACGCATTTCAAAAAGATATCTGGAGGACAATAAAAAACGAAAGAAAACGGTTTTTTTCCATTCTTCTGATCACCCTTTTAGGTGTGACAACACTAACCGGGGTGACGGCTTCATGCAGAGATCTGAGATATTCTGCGGACCGTTTTTTTGATGAGCAGAATCTGTATGATCTGAGTATTATGTCTACTCTGGGACTGACGCAGGAGGATGTTTCAGCCCTGGAAAAACTGGAAGGCGTGGAAGCTGCGGAAGGAACTTACAGCGTACAGGTGGATACTCAGGTGGATGGGCAGAGTGCCGGGGCAGAGGTAAAAGAGCTCAGTAAAAAAGGTATCAATGTGCCTTATGTAATAGAAGGACGGCTGCCGGAAAATGACAGGGAAATAGCGGTAACAGAGCTCTATATGAAAGATACCGGAAAATCAATCGGAGACACTCTGGATTTTACCGAAAAAACAGATGAGGATGAAACAAAAACAGAAGGCGGAGAGGATACGGAAAGCGTATTCAAAAATACAGAGTATACCATTACCGGAACGGTGGTGGATGCGGAAAATGTCAACAGCGCGGAAGGCTCTGCGGCTTTTCGTTCCACTTCACTGACGGATTATACATTTTTTGTAGTGCCGGAAGCCATGGACAGCGATATCTATACCGAGATCTATCTGACTCTCTCAAATACAGATGACCTGCTTTGTTATTCAGATGAGTATGAGGAAACAGTGGGGGCTGTTACGGACCGGATTGAAAAAGAAATCAAAGACAGACGGGAACAGGCCAGATATGATGCGGTTGTAGAGGACGCAATGGCTCAGATCGACGATGCGCAGGCGGAAATGGACAGTGAGTTTGCCAAAGCGGACGGTGAGATCGCGGATGCCAGAAAAGAGATTAACGATGGGAAAAAAGAACTGGAGGAAGGCCAGCAGCAGCTGGAAGACCGGGAACGTCAGGCTCAAAAGGCCTTTGGAGACGCCAGAACGGAAATCTCTGACGGGTACGCTGAATTAGAAGAAGGTCAGCAGGAAATCGATAACAGACAGCAGCAGCTGGAAGAAGGCAGACAGCAGCTTCAGGCAGGAAAAGAAACCCTTGCCCAGAAAGAAGAGGAGACCAGTCAGCAGCTTGCGGAGGCCAAAGCCCAGCTGAACGATCAGAAAGAACAGACAGAAAATTCCTATCAGGAAGCGTTGGCCCAGGTAGAGACAATATCAGAGCAGTTTGGCAGCCTGTGGCCGGAGAGCCAGTGGAAGGCTCTTACAGAAGCGTCGGCCCAGGGAACATCCGGCAGTGAACTGAAACGTATCAGACAGGATTTCCTTTCGGCGCTGCAGCCGGTGATTGACGGAATGGTCATGGGAATTGACGGACAGATCGCCGCGCTGGATCCGGAGTCGGAGGATTATGAGCAGCAGATCGGTGTGCTGAACGGACAGAAAGAAAGCCTTCAGGCCATGCCGGATCAGCTGACCTCTCTGGCGGCAGGAATAGGCGCGCTGGAAGGAGCCAGAGAAACCATTGCCCAGCAGGAAGCTCAGCTGAACAGCCAGGAGGCCCAGGCGGAGGCGGAATTTGCAAAGGCAGAGCAGGAACTTGCCCGCCAGGAAGCCCAAATTGCAGACGGAGAGGCCCAGCTGGAGGCAGGCCGCCGGGAAATTGAACAGGGCCGGCAGGAACTTGCGGATGGAGAAGCCCAGCTTGCCCGTCAGGAAGAGGAAGCCGACCGGCAGCTCCAGGAGGGCCGCCGGGAAATTGAACAGGGCCGGCAGGAACTTGCAGATGGAGAAGCTCAGCTTGCGGATGAGATCCAAACTTATCAGGAAGAAAAGGATAAGGCCGAAAAAGAGCTGGCGGATGCCCGCAGCGAGGTGGACGAGATTGAAATGGCCCGTTGGTATATCCAGGACAGAAGTGTGCTGAACGGATACAGCAATATTGAAAGCGATTCTTCGTCCATTGAAGCTTTGGGAACGGTTTTTCCGGTAATCTTTTTCATTGTGGCAATCCTAATCGGACTGACTAGCATTACCAGACTGGTGGAAGAAGAACGGGGGCTTGTGGGAACATACAAAGCCCTGGGATTTTCCAATCATGAGATACGGTTTAAATATGTATTTTTCGCTCTTACTGCCTGTCTTTTAGGAGGCGCGGCGGGAGACCTGTGCGGATTTGTGCTCCTGCCAAAGATCGTGTTTGTAATTTTTGATACCATGTATCTGCTTCCGGAATACGCGGTCCGGTATGATCTGATGTACGGGCTTGGAGGAGCGGTGCTCTTTATCCTGGGGATCACTCTGGCGGCCCTGTATGCCTGCAGAGCGGAGCTGAAACATACGCCGGCTGCGCTGATGCGGCCAAAAACGCCCCATGCCGGTTCCAGGATATTTTTGGAACGGATACCTGTGGTGTGGAAGAAACTTTCTTTCCTGAACAAAGTTGCCGCCCGGAATATTTTCCGGTATAAGAAGCGTTTGTTTATGACTGTTTTGGGTATTATGGGATGTACGGCCCTGGTCATCTGCGGTTTTACCATTAAAGATACGGTATCGGATCTGCTGCCCAGGCAGTACGAACAGATTTATCAGTACGATCTTATGGCTGTTTCAACAGCAGATGATAATGAGAAACTGATTTCCTATATGGAAAAAGACGGAGAAATCAGTGATTATGTCAATATCCTGGTAGATTCCATAACGGTGGAAAACCGTAAGGGAGAGACGGAATCTCTGCAGATGTATGTGATACCGGAAGGAAAAACGCTTGATTCTTATATCAGACTGGAAGATTTAAAGGGCAATCTTTTGTCTCTGGAGAACGGAGATATTTATCTCACTCAGAATGCCGCAGAATTTCTGGATCTTAAGAAAGGAGACAAGATGCTGATCCAGGATTCCAAACTGGAACAGCAGGAAGTGACGCTCAGTCAGGTGGCTCAGAACTATCTGGGCAATACCGTATATATGACGGAAGATACCTATGAGTCTCTGTTTGGCGCGTATGAGCCCAACAGTGTACTGGCTCATTTTTCGGACACCTGCAAAGATCAGATTGGATATACGGATACTCTGGGACGTCAGGATGGGATGGTATCTGTATCCAGCACCCAGGAAATGGAACAGGATTTTTCAGCAGCATTTTACCTGGTAAATATGGTGGTATATATTATCCTGATCCTGGCAGCGGCGCTGGCATTTGTAGTACTGTTTACCCTTTCCACTACCAATATATCCGAAAGAGTGAGAGAGCTGGCCACCATCAAAGTGCTTGGATTTTACAACAATGAAGTGCATTTATATGTAAATAAAGAAACACTGATCCTGACAGCAGCGGGAATCCTTCTGGGACTGCCTTTCGGACATGTGCTGGGACATGTACTGGCCGGGCTGCTGAAAATGCCTTCCATTCAGTTTGTGGCATCTATCCATCCGGTAAGCTATCTGATTTCCGCAGTGCTTTCCCTGGCATTTGCGCTGATCGTAAATCTGATGACGAACCGGATTTTGAACAAGATAGATATGGTGGAAGCGTTAAAGAGCGTGGAATAAGCAAAAACGATACCGGGAACAGGCCGAAAAAGGCAGGTTCCCGGTAAAATTTTGGACTGAAACAGACGGCCGGGGGAATACTAAGCAGGAAGACAATCCGTTTTTGCAGGTTGAAATTACCATCAGGATTGCTTATAATGAGACGGTATAGATTTAAAAATAATGTATGCCGCCCTACAACAGGGCAGGATCAACGGAGGAAATAAAACATATGTATTCACTTGAAGAGGTAAAAGCAGTTGACAAAGAGGTATACGATGCCATCAACGCTGAAATGGACAGACAGAACGAGCACATTGAGCTGATCGCTTCTGAAAACTGGGTAAGCCCGGCGGTTATGGCCGCAATGGGCAGTATTATGACGAATAAATACGCGGAAGGATATCCGGGAAAAAGATATTACGGCGGATGTCAGTGCGTGGATATTGTAGAGGAACTGGCAATCGAACGGGCAAAAGAGCTTTTCGGCGCCGGATACGCCAATGTACAGCCTCATTCCGGGGCTCAGGCCAATATGGCGGTACAGTTCGCACTGTTAAAACCGGGTGATACCGTAATGGGCATGAATCTGGATCACGGCGGACATCTGACACACGGAAGTCCGGTAAACTTTTCAGGTGTATATTTTCATATTGTACCTTACGGAGTAGATGAAAAAGGCTTTATTGATTATGATGAAGTTATGAGGATCGCCATGGAATGCAAGCCGAAAATGATCATTGCGGGAGCCAGCGCTTACGCAAGGACCATTGATTTTAAAAAATTCCGTGAGATCGCTGACGCCTGCGGCGCATATCTGATGGTGGATATGGCTCATATTGCGGGACTGGTAGCCGCAGGACTTCATCCCAATCCGATCCCATACGCGGATGTGGTAACTACTACCACCCACAAAACTCTCAGAGGACCAAGAGGAGGTATGATCCTCTGCTCTAAAGAAGCGATGGAAAGACATAACTTCAACTTTAACAAAGCGGTATTTCCAGGAATCCAGGGAGGACCGCTGATGCATGTGATCGCGGCAAAAGCGGTATGTTTCAAAGAGGCTTTGGATGACAGCTTCAAAGTATATCAGCAGAATATCCTGGACAATGCCCAGGCGCTGGCTTCCGGACTTATGAACCGGGGCATCAAGATCGTATCCGGTGGAACGGATAACCATCTGATGCTGGTAGATTTGACGCCTTTTGAACTTACCGGAAAAGCAGTGGAAAAACTTCTGGACGACGCTCATATTACGGCAAATAAAAATACCATACCAAATGATCCGAAATCCCCGTTTGTAACAAGCGGTCTGCGCCTTGGTACTCCGGCAGTGACATCAAGGGGACTGAATACGGAAGATATGGATGTGGTAGCGGAAGCCGTTTCCGTTGTGATAAAAGAAGGAGAAGAAGGAGTGGAAAAGGCGAGAGCTCTTGTAAAAACTCTGACAGAAAAATATCCTTTAAAATAACAGGCAATAAACATCAGGAAGAGGTTATGACCATATGATAGATATCAAGTTTTTAAGAGAAAATCCGGAAATCGTAAAACAGAACATTAAAAATAAATTTCAGGACAAAAAACTTCCTCTTGTGGATGAAGTCATTGAACTGGATGAAAAAGCCAGAAGTGTTCAGCAGGAGGCTGACGCTCTTCGGGCCAACCGGAACAAAATTTCCAAACAGATTGGCGCGCTTATGGGACAGGGCAAAAAAGATGAGGCAATGGCCTTAAAAGAACAGGTATCCAAAGACGCGAAAAGACTGGAAGAACTGGAAGCTCAGGAAGCCGAGCTCCAGGAAAAGATCCGCAAAGATATGATGGTGATTCCGAATATCATCGATCCTTCCGTACCGATCGGAAAAGACGACAGCGAAAATGTAGAAAGACAGAGATTCGGGGAACCGATTGTGCCGGACTTTGAAATCCCTTATCACACGGAGATTATGGAACGGTTTAGCGGCATTGATCTGGACAGTGCAAGAAAAGTAGCCGGAAACGGTTTCTATTATCTCCAGGGAGATATTGCCAGACTGCATTCTGCAATGACCGCTTACGCAAGAGATTTTATGATCGACAGGGGGTTCACATACTGCATTCCTCCGTTTATGATCCGCAGCAATGTGGTAACCGGGGTTATGAGTTTTGACGAAATGGACGCCATGATGTACAAGATCGAAGGAGAGGATCTGTATCTTATCGGTACATCAGAGCATTCTATGATTGGAAGATTCATCGACACCATTATTGACGAGGAAGAACTTCCAAAGACACTGACAAGCTATTCCCCCTGTTTCAGAAAAGAAAAAGGCGCTCACGGCATAGAGGAAAGAGGGGTTTACCGTATTCATCAGTTTGAAAAACAGGAAATGATCGTTGTATGCAAGCCGGAAGAATCACCCAAATGGTTTGATAAAATGTGGCAGTATACAGTAGATCTGTTCCGTTCCCTGGATATTCCGGTGCGGACTCTGGAGTGCTGCTCTGGCGATCTGGCGGATCTGAAAGTAAAATCTGTTGACGTGGAAGCATGGTCTCCGCGCCAGAAGAAATATTTTGAAGTGGGAAGCTGCTCCAACCTGGGAGATGCTCAGGCAAGAAGACTGAAGATCCGTATTAAAGGCAAAAATGGAAAATATTTTGCCCATACATTAAACAATACCGTAGTAGCTCCGCCAAGGATGCTGATCGCGTTCCTGGAGAACAACCTGAACGAAGATGGAAGCGTAAATATTCCGGAAGTGCTCAGACCGTATATGGGCGGAAAAGAAAAACTTCAGTAAGACATATGTTTTACAGGCAGTGTTTTGATCCCAGGGTCAGGACGCTGCCTTTTCTTGTAAGGACAGGAAAAGAAAGGATGCAGACAGATGCTTTATTTTGACAGTGACTATATGGAAGGCGCTCATCCGAAAATACTGGAGCGTCTGATGGACACTAATATGGAAAAGACGCCGGGATACGGTACAGACAGCTATTGCAGCCGGGCAGGAGACATGATCCGCAGGGCCTGCGGCTGCCCGGAGGCCAGGGTGTACTTTATGGTGGGCGGCACTCAGACCAATGCCGCAGTGATCGATGGACTGCTGAAGTCCTGGCAGGGAGTGGTATGCGCAAAAAGCGGCCATATCAATACCCATGAGGCAGGGGCCATTGAGCATTCCGGCCATAAGGTGATCTCTCTGAAGGAAAAGGACGGAAAGCTGGATCCGGACTGCTTAGAAACCTATCTGGAAAAATTTTTTCAGCATGAAAACCGGGAGCATATGACAGAGCCGGGAGCGGTCTACATTTCTCATCCCACAGAATATGGTACACTGTATACTGCCGGAGAGCTTCGCAGACTTCATGAGATCTGCGGACAGTATCATCTTCCCCTATATCTGGATGGAGCCAGGCTGGGATACGGTCTGGCGGCAGAAACAGATGTGACGCTGCCTCTGATTGGAGAATGCTGCGACGTATTTTACATTGGCGGCACCAAGGTGGGGGCCCTGTTCGGGGAAGCCGTGGTAGTGACAAATGAAGATTTGCTGAAACGATTTTTTACGATCATGAAACAGCATGGAGGCCTGCTTGCCAAGGGTAGGATTCTGGGAATCCAGTTCGAGCAGCTTTTTACAGATGATCTGTATGTGAATATTGCTAAAAATGCAGTAAAACTTGCGCAAAAAATTCAAGATGCATTAAAAAATGTAGGATATCCTTTGAAAATCCAGTCTCCTACAAATCAGATTTTTGTAACGCTTCCGGATGAAAAAAAGAAAGCGTTGGAACGGGAAGTATCTTTCAGTTTCTGGGAAAAAGAAGATGAGTCTCATACAACTGTCCGTTTTGCTACAAGCTGGGCAACCCGGGAAGAAGATGTGGACCAGCTGATCCGGCTGCTGGAGACAGATGATTAATTTCAAGTATGTTTTGACGCCCTGTGAGCAGATTTGCAATCGCTACTTATGGTATGGAAGAAATGGGATTTTATGTAGCGGCAGTGATTGTCGATATAAATGGTGATCATAGAAGAAAAGACATACGGATAGGGTATGGGCAGACATTTGAAAAAGGCTGTGTTACAATAAAAAGAAAATGAAAGATCTGCCGGGAGGATAAGCATTGTTTACAAAAATAGATATGAATACATGGGAGAGAAGGGAGCATTTTCAATATTACAGAGAAACGCTTAAATGCGGATACAGCCTTACAGCCTCTATAGATGTGACTGATTTCCTGAAAAAGATACGAGAGAAAAATCTGAAATTTTATCCTTCTTTTGTATATTGTGTAGGAAATGTGATCAATCATACAAAAGAGTTTAAAATGGGACTGGATGAAGAAGGTAACCCCGGATACTGGGATGTAGTTCATCCAAATTATACGGTGTTCCATAAGGATGATCATACATTTTCGGATATGTGGAGCTGTTACAGGGAGGACTTTAACGAGTTTTATCAGGAGATGATCCGGGATATGGAAAACTACGGGAACAGGAAGGGGATCAAAGCCAGAGAAGGGCAGCCCCCTGATTTTTTCTGCATTTCCTGTGTACCCTGGCTGAGTTATACCGGATACAATACCTATTGCGCCGGATCAGAACCTTCACTGATACCGGTGATCACATTTGGAAAATACGAAGAGGAAAGTGGCAGGTGGAAAATGCCTCTGACAGTGACAATTTCCCATGCGGCAGCTGACGGATACCATACAGCGAAGCTGATACAGGATATTCAAAAAAAGATCAATGAAATATCTTTTTGAATAAACAGAGAAAGGATGAACTGGCATTTACGAAGAAGATTATTCGGAAAGGATGTTTAGAGTTATTCTTTTGTCCGGTCAAAGGAATAAGCCTGTAAGTTGTTTTATACCTGCAAACTTATTAAGGGAGAGATGAGAAATGAATAAAATGGAAAAGATTGATCAGCTGATCAATATGCCTTATTATATGATAGACCTGCTGCCCCGAAGGGTGCAGAAAAAGAACAGAGAACAGTTTTTGGCGGTAGAAGAATATTTCCGCAAAGAAAAGCAGCTGAAAAAATTTTGCGGGAAAGTTATTTCCATTCTGCTGAAATTGAACAGTTATTACAATATTGAAGCCGGCTTCGGAAATGAATGGAAAAAGAATCCCAAACCGGAAAAACTGGAAAAAATGGTTCAGAAATGTATCATGGGACGAAAGGATTATATTCATATTTTCGCAGGAAGCAGAGATACTTTAATTTTTATCAACGGAGATGATCTGTATCTGAGTATTTATAATCCGGATAAAAAAATGCAGAAGATGCTGAACCGCCTGGCTAAGGCGGAAGGGCTGTTTTTCCGCTGCGGCGAGATCCCGGAAAAACCAGTGAAAAAGGCGTCAGAAGAATAGAAGGGAAAGAAAATCAGATATGAAAACATTAGTAATTGCAGAAAAGTCGTCAGTAGGCCGTGATATCGGCCGGGTGCTGAAATGTTCCAAAAAGCTGGACGGAGCTTTGGAAGGCGGAAAGTATATTGTGACCTGGGGACTGGGACATCTTGTGACCCTGTCAGATCCGGAGCACTATGACAAAAAATACAAAGAATGGAAAATGGAAGATCTGCCTATGCTTCCGGAGCATTTGGATATCGATGTGATCCGGCAGACAGCAAAGCAGTATCAGGCAGTTAAAAAGCAGCTTTTCCGAAAGGATGTATCGGATGTGGTCATTGCTACGGACGCGGGAAGAGAAGGAGAACTGGTAGCACGGTGGATCCTGAAGAAAGCGGGATGCAGGAAGCCCTGCCGGCGTTTGTGGATATCTTCTGTTACAGATGGGGCCATCCGACAGGGTTTTGATCATCTTAAAGACGCCAAAGACTATGACAATCTATATCATGCGGCTGTATGCAGGGCGGAAGCAGACTGGCTGGTGGGGTTGAACGCTACCAGAGCGCTCACCTGCAAATACAATGCTCAGCTGTCCTGCGGCAGGGTGCAGACGCCTACTCTTGCCATGATCGCCAAACGGGAAGAGGAAATACGCCGGTTTGTGCCAAAACTCTATTACGGACTGACCATCCGTGCGGCAGGGATTACCTTTACCTGGCGGGATGAGAAGAGCGGCAGTTACCGGACTTTTAAAAAAGATCGGATACAGGAAATTGAAAAAAAGATAAAAGGGAAAAAGCTGAAAATCATTAAAATAGAGGCAAAAAAGAAGAAAAAGAACGCGCCTTTGCTCTATGATTTGACAGAACTGCAAAGAGAAGCAAATCAGAAATTCGGATTTTCCGCTAAGGAAACACTGAACATTATGCAGCGTTTATATGAAACCCACAAAGTACTCACATATCCCAGGACAGATTCCAGATATCTGACGTCTGACGTGGTGGGGACCATCAAGGACCGGCTTCAGGCCATTAATTCCGGCGTTTACCGGGAATATGCGGCGCCTTTGCTGAAAAAGCAGATTACGGCAAAAGCTTCTTTCGTAAATGACAGCAAAGTGGGAGATCATCATGCCATTATTCCCACAGAACAGGCACCGTCTTATCTGCATATGAGCAATGAGGAGAAAAAAATCTACGATATGGTAGTCCGCCGTTTCCTGGCGGTGTTGTATCCTTCCTGTGAATATGAGGAAACAGTTATTACGGGAATGATCGAGGGAGAGGCCTTTTACGCGAAAGGAAACCGTACGATTCATAGAGGATGGAAGGCTGTTTATGAGAATCCGGTGGAGGATGAGGAAGAAGAAGAACTGAAAAAGCAGGAGCTTCCTGCAATGGAAAAAGGACAGAAAGAAGACGTGTCCGCTATTCGGATCACAGAAGGGAAGACCAAACCACCTGCGCGGTTTACAGAAGGAACCCTGATCACCGCCATGGAAAATCCGGTGAAGTTTATGGAAAGCTCAGACCGTCAGATGGCAAAGACTTTGGGAGAAACCGGGGGACTGGGCACTGTGGCCACCAGAGCGGACAT
Source organism: uncultured Roseburia sp. (assembly GCA_930989305.1). Lineage (GTDB taxonomy): Bacteria > Bacillota > Clostridia > Lachnospirales > Lachnospiraceae > Brotonthovivens > Brotonthovivens avistercoris. Next base: position 11,486 of record CAKNLF010000039.1, read on the forward strand.
AATCGATAAACTTTTTTCTTCTTTCCTTTTAGAGAAAAAGGGGGAGGAAATCTATACCACAGCCAAAGCCAGACAGCTGCTGGAGCTGGTGCCCTCAGATCTGAAAAAACCGGAGCTGACTGCGCGTTGGGAAATGAAACTTTCTCAGATCGCTGGAGGAAAGCTTTCGGACAGAAAGTTTATGGGGGATATCAGAAGGTATACGGTCAGTCTGGTAGATGAGATTAAAAAAGGCGACGGTATTTTTCGTCATGATAATCTGACCAACAAAATCTGTCCCCGGTGCGGCAAACGGCTTCTTGCGGTAAAAGGCAAAACAAGCAGGATGCTGGTCTGCCAGGATCGGGAATGCGGTTACCGGCAGACTGTTGCGAAATTGACTAACGCCAGATGTCCCAATTGTCACAAAAAGATGGAATTGATCGGAAGCGGAGAGAATGCTTCCTTTGTATGTGCCTGCGGATATAAGGAACGGCTCAGTAAGTTCCAGGAGAGACGGAAAAAAGAGGGAGCCGGCGTAACAAAGCGAGATGTGCAGAACTATTTGAAAAAGCAGCAGAAAGAAGCCAATGAGCCGGTAAACAGCGCTTTTGCTGATGCGCTGAAGAATATTAAATTATAAATACAGGGAAAACTGCCGTCATATGGAATTGTTCCATGGACGGCAGTTTATATTATATAAAAGAAAGGCTGCAGGAGCTCCAGACCTTAAAATGTATAAAAAATGTAAAATATAGGTTAAATTATCAGATAATTAACCAAAAATTTACTGTAAAATAACACAATTCAAAAGCGCGCCATGATATAATTCGGTTGTCTTAAGGGAGAATAGAACTGATGAAAGTTTGAAAAGGAGGAAATTATGGCAGACAATCAGCAGTACAGAAAACAAAAAGGCGCTTCTGGCAGAAAAGTAAAAAGATTTGTCATAAGCGGAATGAGCGTGATCGTAGTGACATCTTCCGTAAACGTAAGTATGATGCCAGCCGTACACGCTATGGTTCCTCAGATGACAGAGGCAGGCGGCAAACAGGCGTCAGCTCCTGTGATTTCTGAAATTGTGGCGGATACAACAGCTCCGGAAAATAACTCCGGAATCGAAGCCGATGCTTTTGAATATATGGAAATCTACAATCCTACGGATCAGACCCTGTCATTGGATGATTATCAGATCAAAGATATTACAGGGGAAGTGTCCACAGACTGGAAAATTCCGGAAGGAACTACAGTGGACCCAGGGAAAACACTGATCATTTGGATCAATAATAAGGAAAGTCAGAGCCTGAACGCAGAAGATTTCTGCAGCCATTACGGGATCAGTCAGGAGGATGTGCAGATCGTAAAGACGGAAGATATTATGGAAGGTCTGGATGGAGAAGCCTCCAGAACACTGCAGATCACCGATCCTGATGGAAATGAAATCTTTGCGCAGGCTCTTTATAATGATGGCAATGAAAAAGCTCAGGCAGATAAGGGAATTCGTTTTCTGTTTGAAGCGGGAAAGGCAAAAGAAACAACCGTATCTTACAGCAATAAGCCTACCCCGGGAAGTCTGGATGAGGATCAGCAGAAAGTTCTGAAAGAACAGGCATCGGAAAGCCGGGAAAAAGAGGAGGCTCAGATTCCGGATCAAGATCAGTCCGGGGATATTTCAAAAGATCAGCAGCCTGTCCTTCAAAATAACGGGACTTTGCAAAAGGGCAGGGATGACGCAGGAGCTGATCTGACAGCTGAAAGCAGCATGACGACTCCGCTGGTCATCAGCGAGATCGTGGCGGATACCCATCAGGCAGATCAGGTTACCGCTTCCGGAACAGACGCTTTTGAGTACCTGGAAATCTACAACGCTTCCGATAAAACGATTTCCATGGATGATTATCTGATCCAGAATATTAACGGGTCCACAGTAACAGATTGGGAAATCCCGGAAGGTATTCAGATTGAATCAGGAAAGACTCTTATTGTATGGATCACAAATGCAGCAAGCCAGGCTCTGACAGAAGATGATTTCTGCAGCTATTACGGAGTCAATAAGGAAGATGTCCAGCTGGTAAAAACAACAGAAAGCGTAAACGGATTTTCAAATAGCGGAGAAAGAAGCATCCGTCTGATCGTAAAAGATACAAAACAGTCAGTTACACAGATTACATACAATGACGGAGAAGAAAAGGCACAGACAAAAAAGGGTATTAATTTTGCCTATGTACAGGATCAGGTGCAGGAGAAAACACTGTCCTATGATCAGGAGCCTACGCCTGGCAGCGTTGCTGATGAGCAGATCCCTCCGAACAAGTATATGATAGGAGAACAGACCGGGGCCCTGGTGAACGTTACAGCGGCAGATGAGATCAGAAAAGGGGATAAATTGGAAATATCCGCGTCCACAAATCTGAAAGGAATCGTGCTTCACGCCCGGGTACAGACAGGAACCGGGGATACGGCCAAAAGCTATCCCATGACCTATGAGGAGGGCAGCTATCATGCAGTGATCCCGGCAGCAGATCTGGAAGAAGCCGACAGCATTACATATACGGTACATATGAGCGACGGGGTCAATGAAATTTCTCAGGAAAAAACAACAAAAATCCGTCAGGACGAACCGGCGGAAAAACAGCTGGCAAGCCCTATTCTGATCACGGAGATCGTACCTAATACAGATAATGTAGGAGGTTCTGACGCTTTTGAATATTTCGAAATCTACAATGCTGCGGATCAGCCTGTGGATTTAAGTCAGTATAAATTTATGTACGACAACGGCAGCAAAGTGACCCAGTGGAAGCTTGAAGATTCCAGCCTTACATTGAATGCTCATGAAACGCTGACTGTCTGGGTAAAGAACGCCGCAAATATTGAAGCCGGCTATACGGCGGCAAATTTTAATGAATATTACGGCACCCAGCTGGAAGAAGGGAAAAATCTTACTACTGTAGAATCTGACGGCTTTTCCAACAGCGGCAGCAGAAAGATGACCATTGAATCCGCAACAGGACTTGTAATGAGCGAGACCGGGTATAATGCCTCTGATTCTTCTGACGGTTCTCTCGGGGTAGACGAGGCAGTGATCTTCAATTATGACGGAAAAGATGTGGCGGTTCAGTACGACAATGAGGTCACACCGGGCAGACTGGCAGACAGCCAGAGGATTCTGGGCGAATATCTGATGCCTGAAAAAGTGACGGAGCCCACTGTGCAGGCGGACGCGCCGGCAGTGGCAAAAGAAAATGAAAACTGGACGGTAACAATGTCCCGCACAAATCTCACAGCGGATATTTTAAAAGGTGAGCTGAATATTTATAAAAAAGATTCCGGGGAAAGAGTAATGACAGTGCCGATGACTTATCAGGAGGGAAAACTGCAGGCGTCCGCGGCATACAATGAACTGCAGGATCTGGAATCTTTCAGTTATGACATTGTGATCAGCGACGGCGTTAATACAGCGGTATCCACTATGGCCGACGCATCGGTGGAAGGACTTTCCAATCCGGCAGATAAAACAAAAGCGCCGGCTCTGGTAGTATCGGAGATCCTGCCGGATTCTTCCAATGTAAACGGAGCTGATGCCTATGAATATATAGAAATCTACAACAACTCAAACAGGGATATTGACCTGAAAGATTATAAACTTTATTACAACTATCCGGACAACGGAGACAACAGCGATGTGATCTGGTGGGAAACATCAGAAAGCAGGATACTGAAATCCGGAGATACGCTTGTGTTCTGGATCAAAAACGGAGGCAACGATGAACTGACGGCAGATGATTTTAATGCCAAATTCGGCACGTCTCTGGACAGCAGCCATCTGATCGAAATCTCCTGCGGAGGTATGGCGAACTCAGGAGCCAGGGGAGTTAAGATCGCCACAAACGTAAAGGATAATGTGGATTACGTTACTTACAATATGAACGGAGCGGATAATACCACAGCGGATAAAGCCATCACGTTCCGCAGCCAGTATATCAATGGCGAATTTACAAGTCCCATGACCGCAGACGACGCGGATCCGACGCCGGGAACCGTCAGCGAAAGGGACAAACCGGATTATCAGGCGGAGCTTCCCGCATCCGTCAGCGCTCCTTCTTTGTCAGACAATACGCCAACCTCATTCAGCAGCGACAGGGATCTGATATTTTCGCTGGATGCCGTCTCAAAGGAGAGCAACATCAAAACGGTACATCTTTATATAAAAGACAACAATTCCGACAGCTACGAGATGTATAACCTGCTCAGAGAAAATAAAGATACATTTGGCAAGACCCTTACAGGCGTGGATCTGTACGGAAAAGAGTATTATGAATATTATTTTGAAGTAAGCGATGGATATCAGACTGTCCGGACGGAGACAAAACAGATCAAAAATGAAAATCCTCTGCCTCAGGGAGATCAGCTGAACGTATCAGATAATCAGTTCCTTTCCGGAAACAACGCGATCATCGGCACAGGAGGGAATCTCTTTATAGACGGTCAGGATGTAAGCGGAGATATGGTGCCGTCTATCAATGGGGATGCCCGGATTGCCTTTGATACAAGTCAGACTGACGTATTTTTCAAGAACGCGGTAGCCATCGGCGATCATGTGCTGGGCATTTTCAATGAAGGCACCTATGATACATGGGCAACCTATGATTATGATGTAGACGAGTCCTACTTTGACAGTGAGACAGGGCGGATTACCATAGCCTTTCATGCAGGCAATAAAGCCAATGCTCTGGAGCATGATATTGAAAACAATGATGACTTTGTCCTGAAAAATATCCGGCTGATCCTTCCGGATGGAGTATCTCTGCGGCCGGTATCCTATCAGGGAGTATATGGCATCGGAGCTATCGAGCATACGGCGGACAACTGGCATCCGCAGTCACCGGTGGATCTTGGTGCCCTTACACCGGAAAATGAGATCAGCATGGGCGACGGAACAAGTAAAGTGGAAATCCTTTATGTGACATTCCAGCTGGAAAAGGAAAACTTTAACGCGGTCCGGTATGATCTGGATACCACAGCCCTTACTGACGGTGTGCACACGATCACATCCGGCACAAAAACTGTAAATGTGATCGTGGACAATACAGCGCCGGAGATTACAACAAATATAGAAGAAGGCGCTCAGTACAGAGAGCAGGAGCTGAAAGCATCCGCATCAGACGCCCTCAGTGAAAATGTGACCCTTACCGCCGCTTTGGACGGAGAGGAAATAGGGCTGCCCTACACGATCAGTTCAAAAGTGCTGGACGGGGGTACTCATACCCTGGTGCTTACAGCAACAGATGAAGCGGGCAATACAAGTGAAAAAACCGTTTCCTTTGAAATACCGGAAGAGAATGCTTATGCGGAGAATACTTCTCCGGAAGACGGGACAACTGTACATGGAAATCCCACTCTGTCTGTAAAAGTGACAGATCCTACAGATGATCAGATGACTGTTGCCTTCAAAAAAGGCGAACGCTACGAACTGGGGGACGCTCAGATCAAAGAGTCTGCCGGTATCAGCAGCACGGCCGGTACAGCGGGAAATGATTTCGGTGAAAATACCGGAAACGGATTCCCATGGCAGATCTTTGAGATACAGGCCGGAGAAAACGCGGATAAAGAAGACGAAATCCGGGTGCAGTGGCAGGGAATATCCAACAACGCCAAGACTTTCATGTATGTATATAAACAGCGTCAGGAAGCTGGGATAAGGTGGACGCCAAACAGACGGCAGACGGGGAAAACATGACTCTTACAGCAGATGTGGCGCTGAAAGACCACTTGTCCGGAAACGTTGTGAAAGTTATGATACAGAACGGAGAAGGCTATACCCCCGAACAGTACGCTCCGGGAGCGGGAGATACTTCTCTGGCCAATGAAAAGGATACGCCCAGGGAAGATTACGACTTTACTTTCGCCCTGGAAAGCGATACCCAGTATTACAACGAAGATTACGAAGGAAATCCATCGAAAGATGTGGACGGCAAATATCAGTATCAGCTTGATATCCACAACTGGATCCTGGCAAACCGGGAGCGGATGAACATCCAGTATCTGTTCCACGACGGAGACATTATTGACGATGAAGTGCTGATACCGGAGTGGGAAAACGCGGATAAAGCATATAGTCTGCTGGATAAAGGGGGACTGCCTTACGGAGTGCTGGCAGGGAACCATGATGTGGGACATTTAAGCGGAGATTACACCAACTACTGGAAATATTTCGGAGAGGACCGTTATAATCAGAATCCCTGGTACGGAGGCAGTTATCAGAACAACAGAGGCCACTATGATCTGATCACCGTAGACGGTATGGACTTTATCATGCTCTATATGGGATGGGGCATTGGCGATGAGGAGATCAACTGGATGAATCAGGTGCTGGCCCGGTATCCTGAGAGAAAAGCAATCCTGAACTTCCACGAATATCTTCTTGCCAGCGGCGGAATGGGAGAAGAACCTCAGAGAGTATACGATGAAGTGGTTTCCAAAAATCCCAATGTATGCATGGTGCTCTCCGGTCATTATCACAACGCACAGACAAGAGTGGATTCCTTTGACGATGACGGGGACGGTGTGGCAGAACGGAAGGTATACCAGATGCTCTTTGACTATCAGGGTCTTAAAGGCGGCGGCATGGGATATATGCGTCTGATGCACTTTGACACAAAAGATCAGAAGATTATTATCCGTACCTATTCTCCTACACTGAATGACTATGACGCAAAAGATGAAACAGATATCGGCGATACCGCGGGCATCAACGGAGAGGAGGAATTTGAAATCCCCTTTGGCGATCTGGGGCTGACACAGAAGACAAAAACGCTGGAAACAACCGGATTATCCGTAGATATATACGGAGATGAAGTGATCGGAACAGTAGAAAATGTAAAAAGCGGAAGCACTGCCGAATATGTCTGGGACAACGCGCCGGAAGGGACAACCGGATGGTATGCGCAGATTACCGATGAAAACGGAGGTCATACCAGAACGGACGTGAATTATCTGACTGTGGAAAAGAACGGATATGAACCTGTGATCACGCTGCCGGACGCTTCTGCGGATACCATCGAGCAGGGAAGCACCTTTGATCCGGCAAAGGATGTGACCGCAAAGGATTATGCGGGAAATGATATCACAGACCGGATTACGATAGCGGGAACGGTGGATACATCTGTGCCGGGAATTTATGAACTGACTTATACAGTTACCGATGAAAACGGCAATACAGCTGCCGTGAAACGGACCGTTCAGGTAACGGGAAAAGAAACCGAAGACCCGGGACAGACACCTGGAGGAGATCAGGGACAGACACCTGGAGGAGATCAGAGCCAGACGCCTGGAGGAGATCAGAGTCAGACGCCTGGAGGAGATCAGAGCCAGACACCTGGAGAAGATCAGAGCCAGACGCCTGGAGGAGATCAGGGTCAGACACCGGATGGAACCGGATCCGATCAGGGATTCCAGAATGTGGTATCCAAAGACGAGCCGGGCAATACAGCATCCGGCCTGCATGGAACCGCTCCGAAAACAGCGGACAATGGAACCGCAGCGGCAGGACTTTCCCTGGCAGGAATGCTTGCAGGGGCTGCAGTGATCGCGGGAGCGGTAAAGAAAAAAGCGGCAGGGCTGTTTAATCGAAGAAAATAAGTAAAAGAAAACAAAAGATCTGAAAGGGAAGGTGTCGCGGGATCATTACGAACAGATGATCCGGCGGCACCTTTATTTGTGTCAGACTTTCTATTGTATCCCATCTGATATTTCAGTATAATTTACAAAAATAGGACATATGTCCTATTTGTCAAAAAGACAGAATATTTATACTAGGAGATGCAGTTATGAATGAGATCAAAGATACAAAGCTTTTAGATACGTACATAAAGAGGAATCATATCCACAGCTTTTTTTCTGATTTTGAACTTTGCTATCCGCATATGACTTTGGCAGAATTTCTGAAAAATACTTTCATCTGCTGCGATTCTGACTATAGAGGATATTTTTATTTCTTTGTAGAGGGCGACTATAAAGTATATGGAAATCTGAGAAACGGGAAAAGAATACTGTATCGTTTCTGCAATTCCTTTTCCGTTCTGGGAGAGACAGAATTTTTGCTGGATGAGACGTATCACGCAGAGATCCATACCGTAGAAACAACAAATCGGTGCGTTGCGGTGCTGCTGGATTACCGAGATATTATGCCTGTGCTTTTGAAAGACGCGAAATTTTTGCATTTCATATGCCGGGTCCTGGCAGAAAAGCTAAGCTATTTCGGGAATATGCAGATGATCAATACCTTATCTTCTGCCCGTGAAAAGGTAGCGATCTATCTGGTCAATTCTGTTGACCATTCCGGTATATTTTGTGAGAATCACGGAATAGTTGCGGAACAGCTGGATATCAGTTATCGGCATTTTCACCGGATCCTGCAGCAATTTGCCCACAACGGCTGGATCGCGCGTATGAAAAACGGATACAGGATCATAAGACCAGATATGCTGCGGCAGATAAAATCCGAGTAAAAGATCCTTTCGGAACGTCTGAAAGCTCTGTAAGAGAACAGGAGGATATTGTTGACAGAAAGAGAAAACTTTTTGATCGCCTATCATCATGGCAAACCGGCCTGGATGCCGAATTTTTATGATGCCTATGCGCCTGTAGGAGCATCTGTACTCAATAACCAGGGCGATTATATGAAAGGCGGAAAAGACATGTTCGGTGCAAAATGGATCTGTACAAAGGATACCGGGTGGCAGGCGATTCCGGATCCGTCTTACCATGTACTGGACGATATTACCCAATGGAAAAAATATATAGAGTTTCCGGATTTGGACAGTATGGACTGGGAAAACGCAGCCAAAAGAGATCTTGCTCATGTTGACCGAAAGGAAAAGATCGTGGCTTGTTTTGGTATGGAAGGAAATTTTAATAGACTGCAGTCTCTCATGGGAACATGTGAGGCGCTTATCGCACTGCTGGAAGAGCCGGAAGCTGTTTATGAATTTTTTGAGGCATATACCAGATTTAAAATGAAGACCATCGAAAAAATCGCACGCTATTATCAGCCGGATATTTATGTTAATGGAGACGATGTTTGTTCCGGCAGCGGTCTTTTCTTCTCAAAATCCATATATGACCAGCTGATCAAGCCTTTTGAAATCATGCTCGGAAAGACTGCTGTCAATTGCGGTCTTATCGTGGAACATCATGTATGCGGAAAGGCGGAAGCTATTATACCGGATATTATAGAGACGGGAGCAACGATCTGGCAGACCGGACAGGTTATGAATGATCTGAATAAGATCAAATCAGAGTATGGCGATCGTTTGCTGATCCACGGCGGATGGGACTCTACCGGCCCCCATAATTTTGAAGGAGCTTCTGAAGAAAGTGTGCGCGCGGCTGTAAGAAAAGCGATTGATGATTATGGAAAGGATGGAAATTTCGCGCCGCCGTTTATGGGTTTGCGATGAATGCCGTCGATACAGTACTATGTTGTATCAATAGTACGAAAACCGGTTGGGCTTATATGATATTGTACGATTTTTAAAAAGCTTCGGCTTCTTTTGAGCCGCTGTAAAACAGATGAGAAATTATCCGTTTTTGCAGCGGCTCTTATTTTGTGCAAAAAGCAGAGAAACGGAAAGCAAAGAAAAAGTATGTTTGCCATGATTATTTGCCCTCCACGTCAAACGGAAAATCCAGCCCCAGCTCATC
>CAKNLF010000040.1 GCA_930989305.1 uncultured Roseburia sp.
GAAGCGGATTCTCTTTATCTCCGAATTTCTTTCCTGTGATCTCTTCGAGTTTTGCCATTGCATCCATAATCTGGCTCATAATTTCATCATTGATCTGTCTTCCGTCCTCATAATACTGTGTACAAGCTTCTGTTGTAACAGTGAACCCCTGCGGTACCGGAAGACCAAGGTTTGTCATTTCTGCAAGGTTTGCACCTTTTCCACCAAGCAGATTTCTCATTGTAGCGTTTCCTTCGCTAAATAAGTACACCCATTTTGCCATTTCATATTCCTCCTAGAAATAAATAATAGTATTGTGCGCAGTTTTCTGTAACTTACGCAAGAATTAACAAAATTTGGCTAATATGATGAATAAAATTCATCCGATGTTACATAGGCAGCAAAAATATATTACCTTCTCAAACTCAACTTTGTCTATATTTTAACACAATATTCCATTAATTCAACCTCTTTATCAAAAATTCTGGCACTATTTGGGATACAAAAAGAATACAGTCCCGGTCTTGCCGCTGCCGTTGAAACCGCTGCCGGTCCGGATGGAGACAGCAAAAAAGCCAAAAATACCGGCCCTGAAAATGAGCCCGGATATTTTTGGCTTTTCCTTTGTTATGTTATGCCGCGGCATCTTACCGCTTCGAACTGAAAATCATCCTAAAATGTAAATTTGTCCGCAAAGTATTCGTCAAGTTCCGCAATAGGCACGCGCACCTGTTCCATAGTGTCACGGTCACGTACTGTAACAGCATGATCTTCTTCCGAATCAAAATCGTATGTAACGCAGAAAGGCGTTCCGATCTCATCCTGTCTTCTGTAACGTTTTCCGATATTTCCTCTGTCATCGTACTCACAGTTATATTTCTTGATCAGCTGCGCGTACACTTTTTCTGCCCCTTCGTTCAATTTTTTGGACAGCGGCAGCACGCCGATCTTAACCGGAGCAAGAGCCGGATGGAAATGAAGCACGGTACGTTTGTCCCCGCCTTCCAGTTCTTCCTCGTCATAAGCGCTGCAAAGGAAAGCAAGCACTACACGGTCTGCGCCCAGAGAAGGCTCAATGACATACGGAATATATTTCTGATTTTTTGTATCGTCAAAGTATGTGAGATCTTCCCCGGAAGTATTCTGATGCTGAGTCAGGTCATAATCCGTTCTGTCGGCAATGCCCCACAGCTCGCCCCATCCGAAGGGGAATAAGAATTCAATGTCGGATGTAGCTTTGCTGTAAAAGCTCAGTTCTTCTTTCTCATGATCTCTTACACGCATTTCATCTTCTTTCATGCCCAAAGATTTCAGCCAGTCAATGCAGAATCCTCTCCAGTACTGGAACCATTCCAGATCTGTATCCGGTTCACAGAAAAATTCCAGTTCCATCTGTTCAAATTCACGGGTACGGAATGTAAAGTTGCCCGGTGTAATCTCATTCCGGAAAGATTTTCCGATCTGTCCGATGCCGAAAGGAATCTTCTTTCTGGATGTACGCTGTACGTTTTTAAAGTTTACAAAAATACCCTGAGCGGTTTCCGGACGAAGGTATACCGTATTCTTCGCATCTTCTGTCACGCCCTGGAATGTTTTAAACATCAGATTGAACTGACGGATATCTGTAAAATTGTGTTTGCCGCAGGAAGGACAGGGCACATTGTGCTCGTCAATAAAGTTTTTCATTTCTTCCTGAGACCAGCCGTCTACAGAACCATTCAGCTGAATGCCGTTTTCTTCCGCGAAATCTTCAATGATCTTATCCGCGCGGAAACGTTCGTGACATTCCCGGCAGTCCATCAAAGGATCGGAAAATCCGCCCAGATGACCGGATGCCACCCATGTCTGGGGATTCATTAAAATCGCGCAGTCAACGCCTACATTGTAGGGGCTTTCCTGAATAAATTTCTGCCACCAGGCTTTTTTTACATTATTTTTCAGCTCCACACCGAGATTTCCGTAATCCCATGTATTTGCCAGACCTCCGTATATTTCCGAACCCGGATAGACAAAACCTCTTGATTTTGCCAGAGCAACAATTTTTTCCATTGTTTTTTCCATCTTGAATAATCCTTTTCCCTTTCGTTCTATTTACTTATATATCACATACACCAGCGGTGCCACCGATGTATCGCTTTTCTTTTCCATTGTCACAGTGTCCTTTGCCGTGACCTGGGTGCCTTCCGCGGAAACATACTGTATGGTTCCGGGTACAATGATGTCTGTATTTTCCCGGACAATAAGCGCCTTCAACTCGTCGTCTCCAAGGACAGTCTGAGCATCCGCCGTCCCGTTTGCCTTGCCGTCCTCTACTGTTACAAAGTCCGTGTCAAACTTATAGCCTTCCGCCTGGGCCTGCACCACTGTTCCGCAAAAAATCTCAACGCCGTTAAACGCTCCGTAAGTATCCGCGTCCTCATAACGGACATTCAGATGCACTTTTCCGTCTTCCACTTTGTATCCTGAAGTTTTTACCTGCCCTCTGCCCTCCTCAGCCGAAAAGGCATCCACCTGGCTGTCTATGTAGGACCGCAGTTCCTCCTCATCGTAATAATCCTGGGAAAAATCCTCCACAAGGGCTTCCGTGATCCTGCCGTTTTTCTGCAGTGAAATAGTATTACTGTCCACCTTCAGAGAACCGCACCCCTGGAATACCAGCATGCCGACTGCCGCTGCTGTAATAATCACCGGTCTTTTCATCTGAAACCTCCGCTAAAACAAGTATGTAATATTATATGTCTTTTTATATGGGAATGCAAGGGGTTTCCGCTTTCTGCCTGAAGGTTTTACGCCCTCTCATTCCGGCAGAAAGGCAGCTGAACGGAAAGGTCTGTCCGCCGCGAACTCCATACATTCCCCTATGATCCTGTCCAGCGCTCCCAGCACTTCATCCTTCACCGTAAACGTATACAGCTTTGTAATGGGAGCGGTAATGATATACTGCAGCGTATACAGCGCTGCCGGAGAAAGCTTCAGCATACCTCCGCCCCTGGCGCAGTTTTCGCAGTAAACCCCTCTCCTTGCTCTGTCATACCAGACCAGATCTTCTTTTTTCCCGCATCCCACACAGGAAAATACATTGGGATAGACCCCGTGATAAACCAGGGTTTTTAATTCATAGATCCGGCGTACCAGATGGGGACTCAGAGATTTTACACTCAGAGCCCGCAGCGTCTGGTACAGCAATTTCAGCTGTTCCTGACAATCGCTGTTTTCCATGGAAAAATAGTCCGCCACTTCCAGAAAATAACATCCGTAATAAGTTTTATCCAGATCCGTACTGATCTCCTGAAAATAATTCTGGATCGACGCTCTTACCACCGTATAGGAACTGCGTCCGGCGTAGGCTTCAAATTCTCCGAAGCAGAAAGGATTGGTGGCGGCTACCATTGTGCTTTTGGGGCGCCTGGCCCCTCGCACAAAGGCCGCGATCTTTCCTCTTTCTCTTGTTAAAATTGTGATCCGCCTGTCATATTCTCCCACCGGCATGGAAGTCAGGACCATACCCGTCAGAGTACAACTCTGCCCCATCTGTCTCATCATCCTCATTTCTGTTTTCCGGTCTGTCTCCCAGCCAGCGGTTCCTGCTTTTTGCGCAGTATTCCAGATAGTCGGACACTCTGCCGCTTTGTTCAAATTTCATCCAGTCTTTGTCTTCCTGCATCTTTTTATCCCCCTGAATCTTTTATTCCTTTATAGGGTCTGTCAGATGCCTGCTTCTTATACCAGATAAAAATTGGAAACAAGCCCGTATTGTTTTGCCGGACAGCGATTCTTTTTGAAAAGTCTTTAAATATCCTCTTTCCTGTATCCGAAATTTTTCATTAAAATGTCGCTGTCACGCCAATCTTTTTTGACCTTTACCCAGAGACGGAGATTTACTTTTTCATCCAGCATTTTCTCAATCTCATAGCGGGCGTTGGTTCCGATCTTCTTTAACATAGAACCGGATTTTCCGATAATGATCCCCTTATGGGAATCCCGTTCGCAGATGATCGTGGCTTCTATATCCATGATCTTCTGCCCCTTGCGCTGTTTCATGCTCTCAATGGTCACCGCGATGCCGTGAGGCACTTCCTCATCCAGGGCATGCAGCGCTTTCTCCCTGATAATCTCAGCGGTGATCTGACGTTCCGGCTGATCGGTAATGGTATCTTCCTCATAGAACATAGGTCCGTAAGGAAGATACTTAAAGATCATATCTACGATCACATCCCGGTTTTCTCCCCTGAGGGCGGAGGCCGGAATGATCTCCGCGAAATCATACAGTTTCCGATAGGCGTCAATATATTCCAGCACCGCTTCCCGTTTTACCGTGTCGATCTTGTTGATCACAAGGATCACCGGCGCAGTTACTTTTTCCAGCTGCCGGGCAATATGCTGCTCTCCCGGTCCGATATAACTGCCCGGCTCTACCAGCCACAGGATCACATCCACATCCCGCAGGGTGCTTTCCGCTACATTTACCATGTATTCTCCAAGTTTATTTTTTGCTTTATGGATTCCCGGCGTATCCAAAAACACAATCTGCCCTCTTTCCGGATCCGTATACACGGTCTGAATTCTGTTTCTGGTAGTCTGGGGCTTGTTGGAGGTAATGGCGATCTTTTGTCCGATCAAATGATTCATTAAAGTGGATTTTCCCACATTCGGCCGTCCGATCAGTGTTACAAATCCTGATTTAAAATCTTCTTTCATAAGCATCCTCTTCTAAAACAGCGATACTGTTTTTTCAAACAGATCCTGTTCTTTTTTTATCTTGTCTTCGTTTCCGATCACGCAGATATTGTCCTGTTTCAGCGCCGCTTCCACTGGATCTGCCAGCGCCCGGATATCTTCCTGGGTCACATGGATGATCTGGGCTCTTTCCTGTTTCAGCATTTCTTCCGTCAGTCCGGTCAGATATGCCGTCAGCCCCCGCCGTCCTTTTGCCTTTGGATTCAGAGGCGTATCCAGACCGCTGATGGTGCCTATCACGTACTTGGTCATATCCCGCTCGGTAGTCTTAAAGTTTCTCAGATAATCCGGCGTCTTTTTATATACTTCCAGTGTTTCTTTCAGGTTCGGATCCCGATAGGAAGTAAAATATGCGTCCCCTGTGCGCAAAAACGCGCTGGAAGCGCCGTAAGCGCCGCCTTTTACACGAATCTGGAGCCAGAGATATTCATAACTCAGAATAGTCTTCAGTACCTGAAAGGCTCCTGTATAAGAATAGCCCGCTTTTTTAAAGTTCCCCGCAGCGGATACATACTGCACCTGGGTGGCATCCATAAAGCCCTCGTTTTGTTTCAGGCAGGTAAGTTCCTCCGGCTTATCCTGTTTGTTCCGGCGGTACAGTTTTTCTTTCAGGGCATTTATCCCGGTCAGAACAGCATCTTTTGCCTCCCCTTTACAGGTCAGATTTACCAGCAGTTTTTCTTCTGTAAAGATCATTTTCATCAGGCTGCTCAGTTTTTCTTTCATCTCTTCCCTGCAGTTTTCAAAATCCGATTCCAGTCTGTCTGCCAGCCTGTAAAAATCAATGCCGGAAGTCATATCCGAATACCGGAATTTCGGCTGGTAATAAGACAGCGCCCTTGTAACAGATACCAGGTGTCCGCTGCTTGACAGGTCTGCCTGCAGGCCCGTTTTGATCTGAGAAAGAAGTTCTTTTAACCGCTTGTCGTCTTCCAGGCTTGTATGAAGCATCATACTTTCTGACAGTTCCAGAGCTTTTTCGACTTTTTCTTCCATTGCGCTGATGCGCACTTCAAATTTCGCCTGATATCCGCCTTCTTCTCCGGCGTTTGCCGGCAGGAATATGCCGTTGTGGATCCCGCCTGTATGAAGATTGATCTCATTGGACAGCTCTGTGTAAGTATATTTGTCTGTGTCCAGATATCCTATCAGCAAACGCAGCAGTCCGATATACGGCACCAGGTCCTGGGGTATGTCTTTGATATCAAAAAGCAGATCCAGGTATACAATGCCGTTTGCGTCAATATCGTGCCACAGCACTTTGGTTCCGTTCAGATCCAGAAGCTGATTTTTCAATGGTTCCGGTTCCGGCTTCAAATCATCTCTTCCCAGCATGGGGATCTTTTCCAGATTTTCCTGAGATTCCTCTTCTTCCTGGTAAGCTTTCAGATGTTTCGTAAAATCAATGATATCCCGGATCTCTTGTTCAGAAAGGGCCCCTTTGTAGGCAGCCAGCTTATCCGCCAGCTCTTTCTCCTCCTTGGCGTACAGGCCCCTTTCCGGTTCCATAGTAATAATCGTGGCATGAGAATTTTCTATCAGATATTTTTTCACCAGGCCTTCGTAATATCCCGTACCCATCTGCTCTCTTAAAAACGCAAATGTCTCAAGCTGCTCCAGGTGGATAAAAGGACTGTTATCGTCATACAGCCATCCGTCCAGAGCCTGAAGGCCAAACATCAGACCTTTGGGATAATTTCCGAAATCCGCTTCCCGGAATTTAAATTCCGCATTGTTGATAGCTGCCATCAGCGCGTTTTGATCGATCCCGTTTTCCACCTGTTCTTTCAGAGTATCGAAAATGATCTGCTGAAATTTTTCCATATCCGAAATATTGGCATTCTTGGCGATTACAGAAAATATAGGCTGCTGAATACTGCTGTCGTATCCTCCCTGGATATCCTTTCCGATCCCGGCGTCCAGAAGGGCTTTCTTTAACGGCGCTCCCTGAGAGCCCAGCAGCGCGTAGTCCAGCATATCAAAAGCCAGATATTCTGTTTTGTCCAGCACATTTCCCACAGACCAGTTATAAGACAAATATGTTTTGTCCTGTTCACTTTCCGTACTGGAAATGGAATATTTTCTGTTTATGCGCACCGGTTTGTCAAAAGGATTCTGAATGCGCACTCTTGTATCAAAATCATCTTTTCCGTATCCGCTCAAATAAGTTTCATCCAGCCATTGAAGCTTCTGCACCGGATCCATATTTCCGTACAGATAAATATAAGCGTTGGAAGGATGATAATATTTGCTGTGAAAATCCAGGAACTCTTCATAGGTCAGGTCCGGTATATTTTTGGGATCTCCTCCGGATTCATAACGGTATGCGGTATCCGGATAAAGGGAATTCAATACTTCCCGCTCCAGCAGATCATCGGAAGAGGAAAACGCTCCTTTCATTTCACTGTATACTACCCCGTTGATCTTTAAGTCATCCTCGGGATTTTCCAGTTCATAATGCCAGCCCTCCTGGCAGAAGATTTCTTTATGTTTGTAAATGTCCGGCCGAAATACCGCGTCCAGATATACATGCATCAGATTCTGAAAGTCTTTGTCATTGCAGCTTGCCACCGGATATACGGTTTTGTCCGGATAGGTAATGGCATTTAGAAAAGTATTTAAAGATCCCTTCACCAGTTCGATAAACGGATCCTTTACCGGAAAAGATTCGCTGCCGCAGAGCACGGAATGCTCCAAAATATGGGTCAGTCCGGTGCTGTTCACAGGCGGAGTCCGAAAGGCAATATAAAATACTTTGTTTTCATCGTCATTGAGCAGAAGGCACACACGGGCTCCGCTCTTTTTGTGTCTCAGCAGAACTCCCCGGGAGTTCATATCTTTCACATCCCGGTCTTCCACGATCTCATATGCTTTTAAATCCTGTAACTTCACTGGCATTTCCTCCATCTTTGTTTTTCTTGCATATTTTTTCAATTTTATCACAATTTATGTCATTGCTGCAGCTGTTCCCTGTGTATTTTTTAAATTTTTTCAAAATCCACAGCTGAAAAATCTAAAAAAGGTATTTTTATGAAAAAAGCCCATACAATAAATCAGGAGCTGTCCTTACGGTCAGCCCCTGGCTTGTGTTTTCTCTGCAAAAAAATATC
This sequence comes from uncultured Roseburia sp., assembly GCA_930989305.1. Lineage (GTDB taxonomy): Bacteria > Bacillota > Clostridia > Lachnospirales > Lachnospiraceae > Brotonthovivens > Brotonthovivens avistercoris. The sequence goes on from CAKNLF010000040.1 coordinate 7,827, forward strand.
AACAACAGAATAATTTTTCATAACCTGTACAGCACTGCTGTGTGCTGTGCCAACTCTATTGTCAAGAATCATCAACCGATCCGTGTTACGTTTGCAGCCTGAGGACCCTTGTCCCCTTCTACTACTTCAAACTCCACGGTTTCTCCGTCTTTTAATTCTTTGAATCCATCCATGTTCAATGCGGAAAAATGTACAAATACATCATTTCCATCTGCGTCTGAAATAAACCCATATCCTTTTTTTGCATTAAACCATTTTACAGTTCCCTGCTGCATAAAAACTTCCTCCTAATACCTTCTAAGATAACATACAATTGTGCATGTTTTACAATTTTAATCTATCACACCCCTCAATATTTGTCAATGAAAACCTAAGAAATTAAAGAGGTTCTTCCTTTTTTTCCCGAATTGTCACATCCATCTGAGGATACGGGATTTCGATTCCGTTTTCATCCAGCACATATTTTATTTTTTCGATCACTCTCCATCGGGCTTCCCAGTAATTTTCCGTAGAAACCCAGGCCCGGATCCCGATCACCACCGAAGATTCCCCAAGTTCGGACACAAAGACCCGCATCTCTTCGTTTTCCAGTCTGGCCGGTTCCTCCATCATAACTTTTTCCATCAGCTCCTTGGCTGTTTTCAGATCCGCCTGATAGGAAATGCCGACCTTAAGATCGATCATACGCTTATCCTGATTGGTATAGTTGGTAAGACTGCAGTTGGACAGTGTGCCGTTTGGCAGTATGACCGTCTTATTATCCACGGTCATCAGCTTGGTATAAAACAGCTGGATTTCCGATACGGTTCCCTCGTTTCCGTTTGTATCTTCCTTAATGTAATCTCCTACTACAAATGGTTTCAGCAGAAGGATCAGCACTCCGCCGGCGAAATTGGACAGTGTTCCCTGAAGGGCCAGGCCGATGGACAATCCCACAGATCCGATAATGGCGATGACCGAGCTTGCCGTAATCCCGAATGTTCCAAGGACCAGCATGATCAGCACAAAATACAGAAAAACATTAAACAGATGATCCAGAAACTGCTTCAGTCCTTCATCCAGATTTGTTTTTTCCAGTATCTTGCGCACCTGTTTGCGCACAAATTTAATGATCCGTATGCCTACCAGTATCACAATAACAGCGATGATCAGTTTCAGCACAAAATCCATGACCAACGGTGTTTTGTCCAGCAGATAGTTCCGGATGGTGTCCCAGCCTACAAATTTTACATTGTCAGATACTACATCCGCCACTTCCTCGGCAATTGTATTTTCTGATGATAAAAAGAACATCGTTATCTCCTGTTTTTATATTTCATGTATAAATAATCCGCTTCTGAGTTTCGGTTCAAACCAGGTGGATTTCGGCGGCATCAACAATCCTGCGTCCGCTACCGCGAACAGCTGCTGTATAGACGCGGGATACATGGCAAAGGCAGCCATGCAGTCCAGATGGCAGCGCCGCTCCAGCTCCTTTTTCCCACGGATGCCGCCTACGAAATCTATCCTGTCATCGGTTTTCGGATCCTGAATCCCCAGCACCGGCTCCAGCAGCAGATTCTGGAGCAGCGATACGTCCAGGGAGCCTACCGGGTCATCCGGGATATCTTCAGGCCGGATTCTGCAGCAATACCACTGTTTCTTCAGATACATGCCGAACGTTCCCTGCCGGTCCGGTTTAAAATCAGCTCCTGCTTTTGACACATCAAAGATTTCTTTCACCTTTTCCAGGAATTCTTCCTCTGTCAGCCCGTTTAAATCTTTGATCACCCGATTGTAATCCATGATCATCAGCTGGTCGTCCGGGAACAGCACAGACAGGAAATAATTAAAAGGTTCCTCTCCTGTATAGCCCGGATGGCCCTTTCTGCGCATCTGACCTACTTTTACGGCGGAAGCGGCTCTGTGATGGCCGTCTGCGATGTAAATATCCCGTATTCCCGCAAATGCTTCCTGTACCTTCCGGATATCTGCCGGATCCTTCATGATCCAGACCCTGTGTCCGATGCCATCGGGGGATACGAAATCATATTCCGGCTTTTCTTTCTGGTTTTTTTCCACGATCCTGTTAATAACGCCGCAGGAGCGGTAAGCCAGAAAGATCGGTCCCGTCTGGGCATTGCATGCGTCTACGTGGCAGATCCGGTCCTGCTCCTTTTCCGCTCTTGTATTTTCATGTTTTTTGATCACCCCGGTTTCATAGTCGTCAATAGAGGCGCAGGCCACGATCCCGGTCTGGGTCCTGCCGTTCATAGTCAGTTCATAAATATAGTAGCAAGGCGCCTCGTCCCGGATAAAATCTCCTTTTTTCACCATATCCCACAGAGTATCATGAGCTCTCTGATATACCTCAGGCGCATACATGCTTACAGAATCGTCAAACTGTGTTTCCGCCCGATCGATTTTCAAAAAAGATTCCGGTTCTCTTGCTACTTCTGCTTTCGCCTCTTCTCTGTTGTATACATCATAGGGAAGGGCAGCGATCTTTTCCGCCTTTTCCACGCAGGGGCGGATTCCCGCAAATGGTCTGATATCTGCCATATTTTCATTCCTCTTTCAAAAAAACTGCCGTCTTCAGGGGTACTGCGATATTTCTATCCGGCTCCTGCTGCGGCAGTTTTTTGATCAATCTTATTTAATAACCCGTACTTTCAAAACACCTTCCAAAGCTGAAAGCTTCTCAACAACTTCCGCTGTTGCAGGAGCATCCAGATCAAGAAGCGAATATGCGTAATCGCCGCGGCTCTTGTTGGTCATATCGGAGATGTTCAGTCCCGCTTCGCCAAATACGGCTGTGTAACGGGCGATCATATTCTGAACATTTTTGTGGAGGATAGCGATACGGCCTGCTGCGGTGCATACTCCCATGTTGCAGTCCGGATAATTTACTGAGTGAGTAATATTTCCGTTTTCAATGTAGTCCATGATCTCTTTTACTGCCATTACCGCGCAGTTATCTTCGGACTCTTCTGTAGATGCTCCAAGATGAGGGATCACAAGGCAGCCTTTTTTGCCGGCTGTCACAGGTGTCGGGAAGTCAACAACATATTTTTTCACTTTTCCCGCAGCCAGAGCGGCAACCATTGCCTCTTCGTCCACCAGAGTGTCCCTTGAGAAATTCAGGAATACCACATTCTCTTTCATCATATCAATGGCTTCTTTATTGATCATGCCTTTTGTAGAATCCATAAGAGGCACATGGATCGTGATAAAATCACATTCTCTGTAGATATCTTCCGCAGTCATAACATGTTTTACGGCTTTATCCACATTCCATGCGGCATTTACAGAAAGGTACGGATCATATCCGTATACGTCCATGCCGAGAGCGCATGCTGCGTTCGCCACTTTTACGCCGATGGCTCCCAGTCCGATCACGCCCAGTTTTTTGCCCATGATCTCTGTTCCCGCAAAAGCTTTTTTTGCTTTTTCTGTTGCTTTCGCGATATTTTCATCCTGAGCGTTTTCTTTGACCCAATCCATACCTCCGGTAATGTCACGGCATGCCAGGAGCATTCCTGCGATCACCAGTTCTTTTACGCCGTTTGCATTTGCCCCCGGTGTATTGAACACTACGATACCCTGCTGCGCGCATTTGTCAAGAGGGATATTATTTACCCCTGCGCCCGCCCGGGCGATAGCGTCCAGACCTTCCGGGAGTTCCAGATCATGCATTGCCGCGCTTCTCACAAGAACTGCCTGGGCATTCTGCAAATCCTCTGTTTTTTCATAAGCATCTGTAAACAAATCCAGCCCGCATGCTGCGATCGGATTTAAGCAAGTATACTGAATCATTTTAATTTCCTCTTTTCTCTCTCAACTTTTACTTTTTATTTTGTATTCTCAGCTTCGAATTTTTTCATGAATTCAACTAATTTGATCACGCCTTCTTTTGGCATAGCGTTGTAAATGGAAGCTCTCATACCGCCAACAGTCCTGTGTCCTTTTAAGTTCTCCAGACCGGCTTCTTTTGCTTCTTTTACAAATTTCGCGTCCAGATCTTTGTCGCCTGTTACGAAAGGAACGTTCATAAGAGAACGGTCTTCTTTTCTGACTGTACCTTTGAACAGTTTGCTGCTGTCAAGGAAGTCATAAAGGATCGCCGCTTTTTCCTCATTGCGTTTCTTCATAGCTTCCAGACCGCCGAGACCTTTGATCCATTTGAATACTTTTCCGCAGATATAAATGCCGTAGCATGGAGGTGTATTGTACATGGATCCGTTGTCTGCCTGTACTTTGTACTGAAGCATAGTCGGAACCCATTCCGGAAGGTCGTCTCTGAGCAGATCTTCTCTGATAATAACGATCTGTACCCCTGCAGGTCCGATGTTTTTCTGAGCGCCGCCGAAAAGCAGGCCGAATTTGCTTACATCAATGGGCTCTGACAGGAAGCAGGATGAAATGTCCGCAACAAGAGTTTTTCCTTTTGTATTAGGCAGTTCATGGAATACGGTTCCGTAAATGGTGTTATTCATGCAGATATATACATAATCCGCGTCTTCATCAATGGGAAGATCGGAGCAGTCCGGGATATAGGAAAACGTTTTATCCTCGGAGGTTGCGATTTTTACGGCTTTTCCGTATTTCTGGGCTTCCACATACGCTTTCTTTGCCCACTGGCCGGTTACGATGTAATCTGCCACTCCGTTTTTCATCAGGTTCATCGGTACAGCGGAAAACTGAAGCGCGCCGCCGCCCTGAACAAACAGAACTTTGTAATTGTCCGGAATGTTCATCAGTTCTCTGAGATCTGCTTCCGCTTCGTCAATAATGTTCTGGAACATCTGAGAACGATGGCTCATCTCCATAACTGACATGCCGCATCCCCGGTAGTCAAGCATTTCCTCCTGAGCCTCTTTCAATACTTCTTCCGGTAATACTGCCGGACCAGCTGAGAAATTATACACTCTACTCATTTTTTATCCTCCTGCTTAAATAAGCTATTTTTAAGACCGTTTTATGTCCTGCTCATCAAAGGCTTCGCTGATAGCGGCGCCCGGCGCCACCATAGGCCATACCTTATCATCGCAGTCGATAATACAGTCAATTAAAAACGGTGTTTGTTTTGTCAGCGCAAGGTCAAGGGATTCCTCCAGCTCCTGACGGGAAGTAACCCGCACTCCCTGAGCTCCCATGGCCTCAGCCAATTTTACGAAATCCACATTGTCATTTAAAACCGTATGTGAATATCGTTCCTCATAGAACAGATCCTGCCACTGGCGCACCATTCCAAGCACATGATTATTGATCACTACCTGGATGATCGGAAGCTGCTGGCGCACTGCTGTGGCGATCTCATTCATGTTCATCCGGAAACATCCGTCTCCGGCAATATTGATCACCCGTTTATCCGGTCTTCCGATCTGAGCGCCGATGGCTGCTCCCAGACCGTAGCCCATTGTGCCAAGGCCTCCGGACGTAAGGAATGTTCTCGGTTTTTTAAACCGGTAGAACTGAGCTGCCCACATCTGATGCTGACCTACTTCTGTTACAATAATAGCATCTCCCTGGGTTTTTTCATATATTTTCTTCATAATATACGGACCGCTCAATCCTTCCGCAGGATACAGCATGGGATATTTCTTTTTATATTCCATGATCTTTTCGATCCATTCTTTATGCTCCTGCTGTTTCAGCCGACGGTTGATGCGGATCAGGATCTCTTTGATATCTCCGATCACACTTGCGTCTGTCACAATATTTTTATTGATCTCCGCCGGATCCACGTCAAACTGCAGGATCTTTGCGTTGCTTGCGAATTTTTTCGCGTTTCCTGTTACACGGTCGCTGAAACGCACACCCACTGCGATCAGAAGATCACATTCGCTGACTCCGTAATTGGAAGTTTTGGTTCCATGCATTCCGAGCATACCTGTATACAAAGGATTGGTGCCGTCAAAGGCCCCTTTCCCCATGAGAGAATCTGTAACCGGCGCCTGGACTTTTTCCACAAATTCCGCCAGTTCCTCGTCTGCGTCGGAAATTACCGCGCCGCCGCCTACAAAAATGTACGGCTTTTTAGATTCTTCGATCATCTCCAGCGCCCGGTCGATATCTTCCTCTCTGAGCTTATCTGTCATCCTGGGGATTACTTCCGGTTCCTCACGGACATATTCCGTAACTGCTCCGGTTACATCCTTTGGTATGTCAACCAGCACCGGACCCGGACGGCCTTTCTTCGCGATGCGGAAAGCTCTTCGGATAACGGCTGCCAGATTTTTTACGTCTTTCACTATAAAATTATGCTTTGTGATCGGTGTGGTGATACCTGTAATATCAATTTCCTGAAAACTGTCTTTTCCAAGGAGAGGTACTCCTACGTTGCAGGTGATGGCAACGATTGGTACGGAATCCATGTAAGCAGTGGCGATCCCTGTTACAAGATTTGTAGCGCCGGGGCCGGAAGTAGCCATACAGACTCCGACTTTTCCGGTAGCTCTGGCATAGCCGTCCGCCGCATGGGAGGCTCCCTGCTCATGAGAAGTCAATACATGATGGATCTCATCACTGTGCTTGTATAACTCGTCATAGAGATTCAGAATAGCTCCTCCCGGATATCCAAAGACAGTATCAACCCCTTGTTCTTTCAAACACTCAATAATGATCTGCGCTCCGGTCAACTGCATTTTCTTTTGTCCCCACTTTCTATTATATAAATGACAGACCTTGAAATACAGAAAATATTTCAAGGCCGCCAGTGAAAATCAAAACATCGTTTATGTTTTTGTTGTACTGTATAATTTATTCTACAATTTATTCGTCTTTACCGGGTGTTCTTAAAATAGCCCCTGTATTTCCTGATGTTACTAAGGACGCGTAACGAGCAAGGTAACCGCTTGTGATCTTCGGTTCTCTCGGCTCCCATTTTGCCCGGCGCGCTTCCATCTCTTCGTCTGAAATATCAACGTTCAGCGTATTTTCCGGAATGTTGATCTTAATGATATCTCCCTCTTCTACCAGAGCGATCGGTCCGCCTACTGCAGCTTCCGGAGATACATGTCCGATGGATGCCCCTCTGGATGCTCCGGAGAAACGTCCGTCTGTGATCAATGCTACAGATGAGCCAAGTCCCATTCCCGCGATAGCGGATGTAGGATTCAGCATTTCTCTCATACCCGGGCCGCCTTTCGGTCCTTCGTAACGGATCACTACTACATCTCCGGCAACGATCTTGCCGCCTTTGATTGCTGCAATAGCGTCTTCTTCACAATCAAATACCCGGGCCGGTCCTTCGTGTACCATCATCTCTTCCACAACTGCGGAACGTTTTACAACTGCGGAATCCGGAGCAAGGTTTCCTTTCAGTACGGCAATACCGCCTGTCTTGCTGTACGGATTGTCGATCGGACGGATTACTTCCGGGTTTCTGTTTACACAGCCTTTGATGTTTTCAGCAATTGTCTTGCCGGTAGCTGTGATCAGATCTGTATAAAGCAGTCCTGCTTTGTCCAGCTCGTTCATAACCGCATAAACTCCCCCTGCTTCGTTAAGGTCTTCCATGTAAGTAGGACCTGCCGGTGCAAGATGGCACAGGTTCGGTGTCTTTGCGCTCAGTTCGTTGGCAATATCAAGGTTGATCTCCACACCTGCCTCATGAGCGATAGCCGGAAGATGGAGCATGGAGTTTGTAGAACATCCAAGAGCCATATCAACAGTCAGAGCATTAAGGAATGCTTTTTCATTCATGATATCTCTCGGACGGATATTTTTCTCAAGAAGTTCCATTACTTTCATACCTGCGTGTTTTGCAAGCTTCAGTCTCTCGGAATATACTGCCGGAATTGTTCCGTTGCCCTGAAGGCCCATACCGATTGCTTCTGTCAGACAGTTCATGGAATTGGCCGTATACATACCGGAACAGGATCCGCATGTAGGACAAACTTTATTTTCGTATTCTGTTACTTCTTCTTCTGTCATTGTACCTGCGGCGTAAGCGCCTACTGCTTCAAACATGGAAGAAAGACTTCTCTTTTTGCCGTGGATATGGCCTGCCAGCATAGGACCGCCGCTGACAAATACAGTAGGAATGTTCAGTCTTGCTGCTGCCATCAGAAGTCCCGGTACGTTTTTGTCACAGTTTGGCACCATAACCAGAGCGTCAAACTGATGAGCCAGAGCCATACATTCAGTAGAATCCGCGATCAGGTCACGGGTTACCAGGGAATATTTCATTCCCACATGTCCCATGGCAATACCATCGCATACAGCGATAGCCGGAAATACAATAGGAGTTCCGCCAGCCATAGCAACACCCATTTTAACGGCTTCTACAATCTTGTCCAGGTTCATATGGCCCGGTACAATTTCATTGTAAGAACTTACAATACCTACTAAAGGTCTGTCCAGTTCCTCTTTTGTATAACCCAGCGCGTTGAACAGAGATCTGTGAGGCGCCTGCTGCATTCCTTTTGTTACGTTATCACTTCTCATAAGTTGTTCTCCTTACTTGTTCTATGTTTTCCCTTCCCGGGTTTATGCGGTATAACCGCTTTTCCTTGCTGCTGAATAACCATTAAATATGGGTGCAGATCAGATCGCCCATCTTTTCGGTTCCCACCTGCTGTACGGATGCCTTTTTGTCCTCTTCCTGAGGCATTATGTCGATAGTCCGGTATCCTTCTTTCAATACAGCCTTTACCGCATTTTCCACTGCGTCCGCTTCCTTGTCCAGATCAAAGGAATAACGAAGCATCATTGCCGCGGAAAGAATAGTGGCGATAGGATTTGCGATGCCTTTGCCGGCAATATCCGGTGCGGAACCGCCGCTTGGCTCATACAATCCGAATTTTGTATCATTCAGGCTCGCGCTGGAAAGCATTCCGATCGATCCGGTCACCATGCTCGCCTCGTCAGATAAAATGTCTCCGAACATATTTTCTGTCAGGATCACATCAAACTGTTTCGGATCTTTTACCAGCTGCATTGCGCAGTTGTCTACCAGCATATGTTCATATGTGACTTCCGGATAATCTTTTGCCACTTCTTCCACTACTTTTCTCCATAATCTGGAAGAATCCAGTACATTGGCTTTATCTACGCTGGTCACCTTTTTCCGTCTCTTCATGGCGATCTCAAATCCTTTGACCGCGATACGGCGGATTTCATTCTCATTGTAAGTAAGAGTATCTACAGCTGTCATGACTCCGTTGATCTCTTCTGTTTTGCGTTCCCCGAAATAAAGACCGCCTGTAAGCTCTCTCATGATCATCATATCAAAACCGTCGCCGATGATATCGTCTCTGAGAGGGCAGGCCTCCTTCAGTTCTTCGTAGAGATATGCGGGGCGCAGATTCGCAAACAGATTCAGGGACTTTCTCAATTTCAGCAGCCCTGCTTCCGGACGGAGCTCAGGGGGCAGCTGATACCAGGGAGATGTGGATGTGTTTCCGCCGATGGATCCCATCAGCACCGCATCCGATCCTTTTGCCTGGGCAATGGCTTCCTCTGTCAGGGGTACTCCTGTAGCATCAATAGAGCAGCCTCCCATGAGGATATCCTGATACCGGAACTCATGACCGTACTTTTCTCCGATCTTGTCCAGCACTTTCCGGGCCTCTTTCACGATCTCCGGTCCGATCCCGTCTCCTGCTATTACACCTACCTGAAATGTCATATTCTCTTCTTCCTTCCTGTATCCTGTAAAAACTTGCATCTGCCGTTTCGTTTGTTTCCATTGGTTGATACAGATAATCCCCTGATGAAAGCAAAGGGGAAATGCAAGCGATTGTTATTATAATATTACATTTATGTTTCAATTTCAACTAGTGTTCTTTTGGATACTGGTTTTTTCCTGCTTTTTCAACACCTGTTTCGGTTCTTTTTCCGCCTGCATTGGGACAGTATAAAATCCAGCGAAGTCTTTTACAAAAAAGGAAATGACAGATCCCACATGGAACTGCCATTTCCTGAAAAATATCACCTGAGTGATGCTATTTTTTTGAATGCGCTGGTTTTAAAAGTATAAAGGGCATTTAGAGCATACGCCTTTTTATACGCAGACCAGTATAGGCCGCTGCGCATCCGGCAGCTGCAATACAGATGATCGGCAGCGCCATATTGGCGGAATCTCCGGTTTTCACCCCTTCGCTTGTTTCTATATTTTCCTCATTTTCTGTTGGCTGAGCGGTATCTGTATTCTGAACAGGAGTCTCTGTTTTCCCCGGTTCTACAGGAGTTACCGTTGTTTCCTCTGTATCTACAACAACCTTATAGTCTTTGCCGTTCAGTGAATCCGCCATGAATTTTTCTACAGAAGCCACATCATATCCGCCGGAATGAGGCGTATTCCACTGGAAGGCAAAATCAACGGTATGGATATCCCTGTTATTTAAAAGGGAGTAATACAGGAGCGTCTGATTGGCGAATCCGGTATCCCGATCAATACTGCCATGGCGCACCCACCAGTATGCTGCGCTGTCACCATCTTCTGTGTCATTCAGGTATGCAATGGAATCTACCATTTTGGACTGCTGTGTCAAAAGGCTTCCGTTCTGGCTCCAGTAGTTTTTCCAGGAACCATAGGACTGGATCAACCCGCTATTATCAATATCAGCTACCGCCTCGGTCAAATATCCGATTTTCTCATTCGGGTTGCCAAAAAGATTGTTTTCATTAAATCCCACATCATTGGCAGTTCCGCTGTTGGTAAATGCCGGAGCTGGTTTCAGAACTTGTCCCAAAGCAACGTAATACAGATATCCTTCCATATCAAATTCTGTGATCACTCCATCCTTGATGGTAAACCAGTCTGTTTTCCAGCTGTCGTCTTCTGCTGTATTAATCTGATATCCGCTGTCTGCAGTACGCTCTTTTATTGTATTTACAAAAGTTTCCTCCCCCAGTTCGTCCAGAGCATCCTGCAGACATCTCAGCATCAGCTTTTCCATGCCCTCATACAAAGTTCCGGAAGCCTGTCCGTCTTCAAATGCGGCCGTAAGGTCTTTTCCCACGCCGTTTTTCAGCCCGTAATCATTTACATAGTCTGCCCAGTCTCCGGCAAGGATCGGCGAAAGAGCCATAGTCGTATCATTAAGAGAAAGATTACCGGGTTCTGTATATCCCTTTGCGATCAGATCCAGTCTTGTTGACCCGTAAGTAAAATCATAGGACCCGTCTGCATGGCCCAGATCTGTAATAGGACAGTATGCTATCACTCCGTACACATCATCTTTGATAGTACTTGCTGCCGCATCTGTCATTCCCGCCGCGCCGATGGTGTACAGTTCCTCATAAAAATCGCTGCTGTTTCCGTTAGCGCCGATAGCTGCCGACAAGGCTCCGCCTCCGCTGGTTCCGGTAATAAAAATCTTATCTGTATCACCTGCTATTTCATTATCATTATACCGCAGATAACGTATCACAGCCTTAGCGTCCGCCACAGTTACAGGAGAATGATTGTAATTGCCCTGGCTATCCGTGGATCCTCTGGAGCGCAGTCCGGCTGTAACTACCACATAACCGTTTTTCAACGCCATTGCCGCCATGTTTCCATCCCCATAAGGATCAATGTCTGCGGAAGGATCTATTCCGCTGATCAATTCCGGGCTGTATGTATTCATCATCCAGCCGCCGTTATTTACCATGTAAAGAATCGGGCTTTCATCTGTTGCATTTTCCGGAACCCATACATTTACCTTTGCATTCTCGAACAGGGCATCTGTCAGGTCTCCGGTATCCTTCAGATAATAATCCACATACTGTGTTACATTGATTTTTTCTCCCCCAATGGTATAAGTTGTATTGATCTGTTCCGCGTCTCGGATAGTCCAGTCATCTTTCTCTGCAAGGGGTGGATCCGCATCTGCAAGGGCGTCTGCCATAAATGCAGATGCCTCCGCAATATCATAGGAACCCTCATGTCCCCGGTTCCATGCAAAGGCGAAATCAATCTTTTTGATCGAACTGTCATTCTCTAATGCACAGTATAAAAGAGTCTGGTTCGCGCAGCTTGTATCACGGTCGTTGCTTCCATGACGCACATACCAGTAAGGAGCGGATACTCCGTCCTTTGAGGTAAGATAATGAATAGAATCTACCATATTGGCCTGTCGGGTAAGAACCTCTTTGTTTTTCGACCAGTAATTTTCAAAGCTGTTATATTTGCTTTTCAGGGGAGAATCTTCCGGCTGAAGTTTCCAGACAATATCCGTCAGGAAACCATACTCTTCCTCTGCCAGTCCGAACAGATTGTTTTCGTTTCTGGCCTGTTCTGCGGTTCCCTGATTCGTGAAAGCAGGAGCGTTCTTCAGATTCTGTCCCAGGGCAACATAATACAGATATCCGTTCATATCTATATCTGAAATTTTTGTACCGTCGTTATTAAAAATAACCCAATCGGTCTGCCATCCCTGCTTCGGAGTTCCATTTTTATATTCTGGTGCCGGTGTACGGGTTTTTAGCGTATCAAGAAATTCCTTTTGACCAAGTTCGTCCAGCGCCTTCTGATAACATTTTTTGATCAGAGACTTCATGGTATCGTACAACGACCCAGATGCCGTCAGGTTATCTGTGTCAAAAGAAGCAGACACATCACTGATATTCAGATCATTCACGTAATTTGCCCACCAGGCTGCCAGTTCCGGCGATACTGCCATAGTGGAATCACTTAAAGAGTATCCCTCGGACTCCTCTGTGTAGCCGCTTTTTCTAAGCTCCTGCCTGGCCCCGGCATAAGCAAATTCAT
>CAKNLF010000041.1 GCA_930989305.1 uncultured Roseburia sp.
TTTGTGATCCTCTGCTGTTCCATTTTCATACTCACAGGATTGACAACCATTCTGGCTGACAGAGGGCATACTTCCTCCAGCACGCCCAGTCCGTTTTCTCTGAGGGTGGAACCGGTCTCCACGATATCCACGATTACTTCCGAAAGTCCTACGATAGGAGCCAGCTCAATGGATCCGTTCAGCTTAATGATTTCCACAGTCTGATGTTTTTTATTATAAAAATAATCCTTTGCGATCTTCGGATATTTAGTGGCAACCCGGATCAGTTCGTGATGCTGCAAAAGATCAGCCGCTGAGGCAGGTCCGCATACGCACATGCGGCATTTTCCGAATCCCAGATCCAGTACTTCGTAAATATTACGCCCCTCCTCCAGGATCGTGTCCTTTCCCACAATACCGATATCAGCGGCGCCATATTCCACATAGGTAGGCACATCCGGTCCCTTTGCCAGGAAAAAACGCAGCTTCAGTTCTTCATTGACGAAGATCAATTTCCTGGTGTCCTTGTCCTTCATTTCTTCACAGGTGATCCCTATTTTCTCAAACATTTCCAGCGTCTTGCTGGCCAGACGCCCTTTCCCCAGGGCAAATGTTAAATATCTCATAATTACTCCTTGTCCTTTGCCGTCTTTTCTTTCTGCCGATACTGTCTACAGACAGTATATGATATCTTTGACCTGACATTTTCTCGCATATTCTTCATACATTTCTTTTGTAATGCCCTCTGTCAGTTTCATCATTTCCACATTTTCTCCGGCTTTTCTCAGTTTGCCGGCAATGACCATGGCATTTGCCCGGTTCTGACAGTTGTAAACGATCCATACCGCCTGATTTTCAAAAGGAATGTCGATGTTCTGTCTGGAAAGAGCAGCCATAAGCTGGTCTATAACAATGGCAAATCCCGTTGCAGGCGCTTGTTTTCCGAAATAAGTGAGCAGATCATCGTACCGTCCGCCTTTTACAATGGCTTCTCCGGTACCGAAGGTATAACCGGCAAAAATAATCCCGGTATAGTATTCCAGCCTCGACAACATTGCCAGTTCATAAGAAACATATTCTTCCACATGGTACAGCTTCAGTATTTCATCCAGCTGTTCCAGACGTTTCAGGGCGCCGTATATTTTTTCGTATCCGGCAGCTTTTTCCTGGGCTGCCCGGATTGTTTCCGCGGACGTCATATAATCTTTCAGCATAGCGAACAGATCCGTCAGATTCTCATCCAGGGAAAGTCCCTCTACGATTTCTTCCACTCCGTAGAAATTTTTATTGCTGATAAACTCTTTTACCTGTTCTTCTGTTTCCTCATCCATGCCCGCGGCTTCCAAAAGTCCGCCCAGAAAATCCACATGGCCGATGCTGATCTGAAAATCCGTAAGGCCTGCGGTTTTTAACAGCTGAACGGCAAGGGCGATCATTTCCGCGTCCGCGTCTACGGAAGCATCTCCGATCAGTTCCGCTCCCGCCTGGGTGCATTCTTTTAAACGCCCCTGATAACTTAAGTTGTTGATAAAGGTGTTCCCATTATAACAGAAACGCAGAGGGATCCTGGTATCCGAAAAATATTTGGCGGCGCATCTGGCAATGGACGGAGTGATATCCGGCCGCAGCACCAGCGTGTTTCCCTCCCGGTCAAAAAATTTATACAATTCTCTGGAAGAGGTAGATCCGATCTCTCTGGCAAAAATATCAAAAAATTCAAACATGGGAGTCTGAATGGGATGATAGCCGTATGTTTTCAGCATAGACATCATATTTTTTTCCAGAACCAGTTTCTTTTCACATTCTTCATTGTAAATATCCCGAACTCCCTCGGGGGTATGCAGTAATTCTCTTTTCACGATAACCTCCAGCTTTTCACTTTAACATGCTACCATGCTACTAAAATAAATTTGCCTTATTATATGATATCCCCGGACAAAAGTCAAGCATCCTCCCTCTCTTCCAGATCCTTCTGCAAAAGTTCCAGATAAGGAACCAGCACTCCGCCGCTCCGTTTGAAAAAGTAAGAGGGATCCAGTTCTTCATAACGAAAGCTTTTTCTTCCCCCCTCCAGGCAGCGGTTCCAGAATTTCAGCATCTGGCGGTACGTAAGATAATAAAATTCATCCTGCTTCACAAAATAAAGAATAAAAAAAGCCACGCCTCCCTGTTTTTCAAAATTTCCCATAAATTCAATCTGATGTTCGTGTACATTCTGCAGCGGAAAGGTCTGCACATTGCACTCTTTGGCATCAAAGCAAACAGGGATACCCTGTACCGCGCCTATATAGTCCACGGTACTTTTCTGCTCAAAATACGCCAGCGTAATATGTCTGTGGGTTTTATCAATTTTAACAGGTGTAATGGGCGTGGGTATTTTCTGGATCAGAGCAAGCTGATGTTCCAGATATTTTTCATTTGTACGGTTGATCAGTTCTTCCAGGGTGGAGCCCCGAAGGCCTCTGGAATTCCAGGTGGCCATTATAAGATCCCCCGTTTCATTTTTTCTGAAGGTTCATAATACAAAATCCCTTCTTTTTCCACTGTAAAAGAGCCTCCTTCCAGAGACAGCAGATTCACGCAGCAGTTAGGCTGGCTGTTGGCGGACCAGAAAGTGTCCAAAGGCAGCTGTTTGACCCAGGTCAGAACGGTCCTGATAAACGCGCCGTGGCATGTAATCAGGATCGTTTCGCATTTTCCTTCCAGCGGGCGGACCTCCTGCTCAAAAAAGTCTTTCATACGGGCGGAAACTTCCTGAAAAGTCTCTCCTCCCCTGGGCACATATTTCGAGGGCAGGGAAAAACAAAATCTTACATTTTCATCGGTCTTTTTCAGTTCCTCTATACTCTTGCCTTCGTAAGCGCCAAAACTCATTTCCCGGATCCGGCTGTCTTTGATCAGCGGCGCATGCTGCTTTTCATTGATGATTTCCGCTGTTTTCAGCGCTCTCTTATAAGGGCTTGTATAAATCCGGTCAAAATGGATCCCGTCCTTTGCAAATCCGTCTCTTGTTTTTTCGGCAAGTTCTATACCGTATGGGGTCAGTTCAATATCTGATGATCCCTGTATGTATCCTAAATGATTCCAGTAAGTCTCTCCGTGACGCATAAGATAGATCTTCATTTGTTTTTGCTCCCTTTCATATAATTTATCGCAGCTTCAAAAGTATCCGGCGGATCGGCTCTGAAGCTGCGGCCGTCAGGAAGTATCACTTCCCAGGCGTGCAGCAATTGGCTGCTGATGCCTGTATGGGCTTTTAATTCCTGATTCCAGCCTTTATCGCCGTATTTGTAATCTCCCAGTATGGGATGTCCGATACCGGACAGATGAGCCCGGATCTGATGAGACCGACCTGTGATCAGATGGACTTTCAGCAGGGTAGCCCGGTCCATAACCTTCAGAGGACTCCAGGCGGTTTCTATCGGATCCGCCCCGGGAAATTTGTTTTTTTGTACAGTTACTTTATTATTCTCTTTGCTTTTTTTCAGATATCCTTTTAAATATCCTTCCGTTTCCAGGCGTCCTTTTACGAGACAAAGATAGTACTTTCGGATATCCCGGGTTCTCAGCTGAGCGGACATTTCCTGGAGTCCCCGGATGGATTTCCCCGCGATCAGCAGACCCGATGTATTCCTGTCCAAACGGTTGCAGACAGAGGGCCGAAATGTGTTCAGGTTTTCCTCTGTCAGCTGGCCGGTCTCTAACAGGTATCCGATCACAAAATCGTTGGCCGAGAAATCATCCGGAGCAGATTTCTGGGACAGCATGCCGGACGGTTTGTTCAGAATCAGAATGTCCCCGTCTTCGTAGATTATCTGAGGCATGGGGCCCTTTTGTTCCACAGTTTTACTGTCCCCCGCCGTCCTGCTGCTTTCCTTTTTGCCCTCCTGAGCGAACTTTTCAAAAGTTTCATCTGAAAAATATATTTTTATCACATCTCCGGCCTGCAGAAGTTCCTGGCCGGCTGCTTTCTTATCATTCAATACAATATTTTTTTTCCGCATCATCTTGTAGAGAAAATTTCTGGACGCGCCCCGAAGCAGTTTTTCCACATACCGGTCCAGCCGCTGTCCCGCTTCAAAGGACTGGATCTCAAATTGTTTCATATTACTTACGATTCCTTTACTGGCTTTTTTTCTTTTTATGGACATTTCGTATGGTTTTCTTTTTCCTGTGCTGTGATTTGTCCCGGCTGTTTCCTTCCCGTATCTTTTCCGGTACCTGTCCGTATTTTCCCCGGTCCTGACGCCGCGGCCGTATCAGACATTTTTTATCATATCCGATTAAATCTGTACGCCCGGTTTTATGCAAAGCCTCGTATACCAGGTCATAATTTTTCGGATTCCGATACTGGATCAGCGCCCGCTGCATGGCTTTTTCATGAGGATTTACAGCTACATAAACCGGTTCCATCGTTCTGGGATCCAGCCCCGTATAATACATACAGGTAGATATAGTAGATGGCGTAGGATAAAAATCCTGGACCTGTTCCGGCATATATCCCAGATCCCGCAGATATTCCGCCAGTTCTACCGCTTCTTTCAATGTGGATCCCGGATGGGAGGACATGAGATAAGGCACCAGATACTGCTTTTTGCCCAGTTTTTCATTCATGTCTTTATAAGCGGAGACAAAACGGTTATAAACAGATACCGTCGGTTTCCCCATTTTTTCCAGCACAGAATCCGATATGTGTTCCGGCGCCACTTTCAGCTGTCCGCTTACATGATACTCGCAAAGTTCTCTTAAAAAGGTTCTGTCTTTATCATACATCAGGTAATCAAACCGGATTCCGGAACGCACAAAGACTTTCTTTACTCTCGGAAGTTCCCGGAGACTGCGCAGAAGCTTCAGGTAATCTTTGTGGTCCACCCGGAGATTCTTGCAGGGTTTCGGAAAAAGGCACTGTTTTGCAGGACATACTCCATGTTCCAGCTGCTTTTCGCAGGAAGGGAAACGGAAGTTTGCCGTAGGGCCGCCCACATCATGAATATACCCTTTGAAATCCGGATCCCATGTGATCTGCTCCGCTTCCCGGAGAATAGATTCATGGCTCCTGGTCTGTATGATCCTTCCCTGGTGGAAAGTAAGGGCACAGAAACTGCATCCTCCGAAACATCCCCTGCTGCTTACCAGACTGAATTTTACTTCCTGGATCGCCGGCACGCCTCCTGCCTGATCATAGGAAGGGTGCCAGGTGCGCATGTAAGGCAGGGAATATACCTGATCCATTTCCCGCTGGCTCAGAGGCATAGAAGGAGGATTCTGCACTACAAACAAATGCTCTCCGTAAGGCTCTATGAGACGTTTGCCCCGGAAAGGATCCGTATTGCAGTACTGAGTATAAAAACTTTCCGCATAGGCCCGCTTGTCCGACACTACCCTTTTGTAATCCGGCAGCATCAGCCCATCGTAGACGCTGTCCGGATCTTTTGTTTTATAAACGGAACCGTTGATAAAAGTAATGTCCCGGATATCGATCCCCGCGTCCAGAGCCTGGGCTGTTTCCACAATGCTCCGCTCTCCCATTCCGTACAGAAGCAGGTCCGCTCCGGAATCCAGCAGAACGGAGCGCTTTACTTTATTGGACCAGTAGTCATAGTGCGCCAGTCTGCGCAGGCTGGCCTCCAGTCCGCCTATAATAATGGGAGTGTCTTTGTATGTCCTGCGAATCAGATTACAGTATACGGTTACCGCGTAATCCGGCCGTTTTCCCATAACGCCTCCGGGCGTATAGGAGTCCTTCTGACGCCTTTTTTTTGACACTGTATAATGATTTACCATGGAATCCATATTTCCGGATGTTACGATAAATCCCAGACGTGGTTTTCCAAGAAGGGAAATGCTGCTGTCATCCTTCCAGTCCGGCTGGGAAATGATCCCTACGGAAAAACCATTTGCCTCCAATACGCGGCTGATCACCGCATGTCCGAAAGAAGGATGATCCACATAAGCATCCCCGATGATATACACAAAATCAAGCTGTTCTATTTTTCTTTCCGCCATATCCTGGCGGCTGATCGGCATAAACTGATTCATGGCAGCACCTCATAACTGGAACGGAGCACATCAAAATAATCATGAATATAATAATCTGCCAGTTCCCGTTTTTTTTCTGTCTGGTCAATGGAATAATCGTCTTCTACGGCGCATACTTTCATATCCGCGTTTTTCCCTGCCAGTATACCCATGGGCACGTCTTCAAATACAAGACATTCTTCCGGACTTGTTTCCAGCAAAGCGGCTGTCTTCAGATATACGTCCGGCGCAGGTTTGCCTGCTGATACGTCGCAGCTGGTCACAGCCGCGTCTATGTATGGAAAAAGCCTTCTGCCTTCCAGGAACGCGTTTAACAGCTCTCTGGAATTGCTGGTGGCGATTCCTGTACGAATACGGTGCTCTTTCAAATAAGACAGAAATTCCAGGACTCCGGGTTTCAGTTTTACATGGTCCCGATACTGTTCCATGGCCTGATCCCGCCAGATTTCCTTTAATTCCTCCACTGATTCCGGCAGGGAAAAGGTTTTTACAAAATAAGCGGCTGTCTCCGTAAAACTCATTCCTTCAATATCTTTTTGCAGCGTATCCGGCACAGGGATCTTCCTGCCTGCGAAAAACGCTTTGTCAATATCCGTCCAGACCGTCATGGAATCCGCAAGGGTCCCGTCCAGGTCAAAGATTACTGCTTTTATATTTTCTAACATATGTTCTCCTTCTTCTTCAGGCTTTCCACTTCCTCATCGGTCAGAAACCGGTATCCTCCGGGGCCAAGACTTTCATCCAGTTTCAGGCTCCCCATGGATATCCGTTTCAGGTATAGGACTTCCATACCCGTTGCTTGAAACATCCGTTTTACCTGATGGAATCTTCCCTCTGTAATTGTCAGAAGGATCCTGGATTCCGGCCCTTCCTCCAGAATTTCCAACCGGGCCGGCCTGGCCGGATCACGGTCTCCAATATCCACGCCCCGGGCAAAAAGCTGCACTTCCTTTTTTGTGACCCTGCCCTGTATCCGGGCAAAATAGGTTTTTTCCACATGCTTTCCCGGCGCCAGCAGGCTGTGGACCAACTCCCCGTCGTCTGTGATCAAAAGGAGCCCTTCCGTATCCAGATCCAGCCGTCCCGCAGGAGCCATGTTTTTGTGTATGCTCCCGGGCAGCAGATCCATGACTGTTTTATGGCGGCGGTCCGTCACAGCGGTTACGCAGCCTGAAGGTTTATACAGCATGATATACTGATATTTGCTGTAGCAAAGTTCTCTGCCCTGCCAGAGGATGCAGTCTTTGTCCGGATCGATCTTTTCTCCGCCGTCGGAAACTGTCTTTCCGTTTACTGATACAGTTTTCTTTCGTAATTCTTTTTTTACTTCTGCGCGGGTGCCGCATCCGCAATCCGCCAGAAATTTATCCAGTCTCATTGTTGCCATTGTTATTCTCTCTCAATATCCGTAGTGATAGCGCAATTGTTTTTTCGAAAGTTTTTCCAGAAAAGGATAGGGATTTCTGGCCTGATCCTCCCCCTCCTTATCCGGCAGATAAATTCCCACATGGAGATGGGTCACAAACTGTCCCGTGGTTCCTTCCGGTCCATATCCGGAATCTCCCACATATCCGATACATTCCCCTGCACAGATCCGCTGTCCCTCCTTAAGTCCCGGCATATAGGATTCCAGGTGGGCATAGTACAGATAGAGACCTGTGTCCGTACGGATCCCCATTCTCCATCCTCCAAGCTGCAGCCATCCGATTTTTTCAATCGTACCGTCGCTCATACTGACGACCGGATAGACTCCGGGTTCGTTTACCGCCGTAATAATATCCGTGCCCTCATGATGCCGGTTTCCGCCGTAAGTACGGCTCTGATTCCAGGTATCTGTAAACGACCAGGTAAGGGATTTTTCATCCAGGGACAGGGGAATCGGAAAATACATAAGTTCTTCCATAATTTCCTTTTCCTGAGCTTTTTTCAAATCCCCAGATGATGTTATACTCCGGTTCAGCAAATGGCCCATGCAGATGTCAAATAAAATGATCATCGTAAAAAAAAGCAGCCATATTTTCTTTCTCTTTAAAATCAAAGATTACCCTTCTCTAAAAATCTTATTAAAAATTCCCATATCTTTTCTGTGGACTTTATACTTAATTTTTCTCTCGGCGTATGAATATCGTCAATCTGCGGTCCAAAGGAAACACAGTCCAGATCCGGTATTTTTTCCGCGAACAGACCGCACTCCAATCCTGCGTGTATCACTGTAATCTGGGGTTTTTCTCCGAAAAGCTCCTCATACACGCTGCACATGTTTTCACGCAAAGGCGACTGGCTCCGGTATTCCCAGGCTGGATAGTCTCCTGTGGCCGTATAATATCCTCCCAGAGCCTCTGTCAGGCATTTCAGCTTTCGGGACACCAGTTCCTTGCGTGATTTTACACTGCTCCTTATGGAAAAGGAAATATGAAAACGCTGTCTGTCCGAATCCATAATACCGGCGTTCAGGGAAGTTTCCACCAGTCCCCGGATATCTGTGTTTGTATGCTGCACTCCGTTTGGAGCCAGATATAGAAAATCCAGGATCCGCTGCTGGCATTGAGGCTCCAGTACTTCCCTGACAGACACTTCTTTAAATTCCAGCAGAATATGGAGATCCTTTTCTGTATTTTTATATTCCTGTTTCAGTGTATTTTCCAACTCCCCGGCATATTCCACGCACAGATCCCGATCCTGGGGGCTGATCAGAAAAGAAGCGTTGGCCTCACGCGGAATGGCATTGTTTTTCACGCCGCCCTTCAGCTTTTCCAGATACAGAGGGCACTTATTCTCCAGTTCCCTCAGTACCCTGCCAAGGAGCAGGATAGCGTTCCCATGCTCTTTGTCGATCTCAGAGCCGGAATGTCCCCCTTCCAGACCGCCTACTGTAAGATTAACGCTCATTCCCTTTTCGGGTCGGAAAGCCAGGTCAAAATCGCACGCCCCAACCAGTCCTCCGGCGCATCCGCAAAGGAAGATCCCTTCTTCTTCTGAATCCAGGTTCAGCATATCCTTTCCCTGAAGAGGCGACAGGTCGATCCCTTTTGCTCCGTCCATGCCGGTTTCCTCCTCTGTTGTAAAGACCGCCTCGATCCTGGGGCTTTTCAGATCTTCTTTTTCCAGAAGAGCCAGCATATACGCCACCGCAATACCGTCGTCTGCTCCCAGAGTCGTGCCCCTGGCTTTCAGGAACCCCTTTTCCTCATACAGTTCCAGCCCCTCTTTTGCAAAATCCATATTTCTGCCTTTTTCCTGTTCACAGACCATATCCAGATGTCCCTGGATCACATAAGGCCTGTGGGATTCGTACCCGGGAGCTGCTTCGCGTATGATAATAACATTATTGAGTTCATCCTGATAATATTCCAGACCATGCTCTTTTGCAAACCTCACGCAATAATCACTGATCTCTTTCGTATTGCCGGAACCGTGGGGAATTCCACAAATTTCCTGAAAATAGTAAAACACCCGGCAAGCCGGTGAATCTGTAAACAGCATATTTTACCTCCTGTTGGGGAATGAACCTTTTCCGGCAGCCATATAATGTACCATGAAAAGAATCTTCTCCACGATCATACTGACTTTATTGTTACTGTATCTGCTGGTTTTTCCAAAGCAGATGGCGCAGGATACGGCAGCAGGACTGCTTTTGTGGTACAAAAGCGTTGTCCCCACGCTGCTCCCTTTCTGCATGATTTCTTATATTATAATCCAGAGCAACCTGTATCATTCCGTTTTTCAAAAGATACTGAAGGTTCTGCCCGGGCAGGGCCAGCGTAGACCGGAAGTGCTCTATCCTCTGTGCCTGGGACTGATCTGCGGTTTCCCCATTGGCGCCAAGCTCACTGGGGATATGTATGCCCTGGGGCATTTAAGCGGCAAAGCAGCTACCAGGCTGTGCGCCATGAGCAATCACTTCGGCCCTGCATTTGTAGTCAATTACATTGGGCTGGCTCAGCTTCACAGTCCCCAGGCCGTTCCCCTTTTGCTGGTCTGCATTTATGCGCCGCCTCTGATTCTCGGCAGCATCTGGATGGCCGGAGTAAGGGAACCTGCTTTCCGGCATGAAAAACCGGCATCACGATCTCAAATAAACTTTAAAATCATAGATGCCGGTATCATAAACGGTTTTGAAACAATGCTGAGAATTGCCGGATACATTGTGATATTTTCCATTTTGTCCGGAGCTCTTGATCAGCTTCCCTTATCCGCGCCCCTTTTTAAGGCAGTGGGGACCGGGATACTGGAAGTCACAACCGGATCCGAAGCTGTCGCGTCATCCTGCGCAGACTTCACCCGCAAACTCGTCCTGATCTGCGCAATGGTGTCTTTCGGTGGATTCTGCGGTATTTTTCAGACTAAAGCCATTATGAAAAATACCCCTTTCCGTCTTTCGGAATATATCCTTTTTAAATTTCTGTGCAGTGCTGGCAGCGCACTTCTGGCAGTTCTCCTTGTTTATTTATTCTTCTGATTTGGAAGCAATGATCGAGATTTCATCCTGATCTTCCGCTTCTTTTTCCCCATCACCGGATCCGTCGCTGTTTTCCTCGTCCGCTTCCGGCTTCAGCTCTGCCCGGTTTGCCAGTACGATTTCCTGGCAGTTCTGCAGAGAAGACAGCAGACTGTCATATTTTGCTTTTGATGTATCTATGGCATGGGTTACGATGTTTTCCAGATTTCCCAGAAGGTTGTCTGTATATTCGATCGCTGCCGTACGAATGTTATTTGCATCTTCCGTAGCTTTGTCCAGGATTTCCTGAGCCTGATTCGTGGCGATCATAACCACTTCATTTGCCTGAGCATAGGCCTGCTGCATGATCTGATGTTCGCTGACCAGTTCATTGGTATGGATCTGAGCAGCTTCAATGATCTCATCTGCCTTTGCCTGCGCATCTGCCAGTATGGCGTCTTTGTTGCTGATGATCTTCTGGTATCTTTTTATTTCATCCGGCGTCTTCATCCTAAGCTCAGTCAATAATTCTTCAATCTCATCTTTGTTGACAATGATCTTGGAGGGAGACAGCGGCTGTGTCTTGCAGCTTCCAATATAGTTTTCGATTTCTTCAATAATCTGTTCTAAACGGCTACTCATTTGAACAACTCCTTATCTGTTGATATTTAGCTTTTTGTATACCTGACAGGCGATTTTATCCGGAACAAATTTGGAAATATCGCCCCCATAAGAAGCCACTTCCTTTACGATCGTAGAACTCAGATAGGCATACTGAAGACTTGTTGTTAAAAAGATCGTGTCGATCCTTTTATTTACGATACGATTTGTCTGAGCGATCTGAAGCTCATACTCGAAATCTGTAACAGCCCGAAGTCCTCTGATTATAATGTCCGCTTCTATTTTATCCGCGTAATCGATCAGCAGACCGTCAAAGGAAGACACTGTCACATTGGGTAAATGGCCTGTCATTTCTTTTATCATACTAACACGTTCATCTGTAGAAAACAACGGATTTTTTGCATTATTCCTTAAAACCGCTACATTTAATTCATCTACGATCCGGGCGGAACGTTCGATCATGTCCAGATGTCCGAAAGTAAGCGGATCAAAACTTCCGGGATATATTGCTCTTTTCATAAAAAATTCCTCTGTCCTATTTACCTTTTCTGTAAGAATACATGCTGATTTGTCTTGTACTTTTTCTGTCTGTTGATGGCGTAATATCCGCCGGACTCATATTCGGAAATATCCGCGTCAAGTCCGGTCTCAATGATAATGAGCGTATCTTCTGTTATCAGAGAAGAAGTTTTCAGATATTCCAAAGCCTCCAGCTCCAGTCCTTTCTGATAAGGGGGATCCATGTAGATAATATCAAAAACATATCTGCGCTCCAGAGTCCTTAAGGCGGACAACGCGTCCATGACTTTCAGATCACAGAAAGAATTAAATTTTGTAAAGTTAATATTATCCTGGATACAAGCCGCCGCTTTGCGGCTGTTTTCAACAAGCACCGCTTTTTTTGCTCCTCTGCTCACAGCTTCCAGCGCGATTCCGCCGCTTCCGCTGAACAGATCAAGAAATACGCAGCCCGGCACTTCCATCTGTATCATATTAAACAATGTTTCTTTGATCCGGTCCGTAGTAGGTCTTGTGTCCTGTCCCGGAATCGTTTTTAAAGGCATGCTCCTTGCAGTGCCGGCAATAATCCTCATATGCTGGTACCTCCGTTTGTGGTAAAATATTCCTGCAGTCTTTCGTATAAAAATTCCAGCGCGTCCTGTACCGCCTGTTTCCGCACTTCCATACGGCTGCCAGAATACTGTCTTTTTAAAGTACGGGTATCCCCTTTTCCGCAGCATCCGATATAGACAAGCCCCACCGGTTTGTCCGGAGTGCCGCCTCCCGGTCCTGCAATACCTGTAGTGGCCACGGCAAAATCGCTGTTCGCGGCCCTGCTGCATCCCTCGGCCATGGCAAAGGCCGTCTGGGGACTTACCGCGCCGTAGTTTTCCAGAATATCCACCGGCACATGAAGCAGTTTTTCTTTTGCCTCATTGGAATAGGTGATATAGCCTTCTTTATATACAGCCGATATGCCGGGAGCATTGATCAGAGTCCCTGCCACCAGTCCCCCGGTACAGGACTCTGCCGTAGATACGGTAACCCCGTGGCGGATACACAGTTCGGCAATCTTTTCTTCTATCTGCATGTTATTTCTGCTCCTTTAAGACACCTTTGTTTTTCACAAGGTAGTCGATCAGTGATACAACCGTCAGAATCAGCGCCGCCCAGGTCACTACCAGAGCCAGGATCTGGAAGATCAAAAACGGCCAATTCAGGATCAGCAGGATCACCATAAACATCTGGCATACGGTTTTCACTTTTCCCCACATGCTTGCGGCGATCACAATCTGATTGTCCGCGGCAATGAGACGGAATCCGCTGATAATAAACTCTCTGGCAATGATGACGATGACCATCCAGGACGCCAGCCGGTCCAGTTCCACCAGACATATCATGGCGGAGCTCACAAGCAGCTTGTCTGCCAGAGGATCCATAAATTTTCCGAAATTGGTTACAAGATTATATTTCCGGGCGATCTTTCCATCCAGCATATCCGTAAGGCTTGCGGCAATGAAAATGATCAGTGCAATATAATCGCCCAGTTTGCCCAAGGGCCCGAACAGCATAAAAAACACAAAAAACGGAATCAGTATCACACGAAACATAGTCAGTTTATTTGGCAAATTCATACAAGTTCTCCTATCAAATCATATTCATAAGCGCCGGTAATCCTGATCCGGGCAAAGTCTCCGGACATCAGCACTTCGTCTGTACGGATAAATACATATCCGTCTACATCCGGAGCGTCCCGGTAGGTGCGGCCGATATATGCGTTTTCCGATGTAAGCTCTCCCTCGATCATCACATCCATTTCCCGGCCGATAAGTTCTTCGTTTTTGTCAAAAATAATTTCTTCCTGAAGTTCCATAACTTCATCCCGCCACTCTTCTTTTCTGGATTCCTCCACCTGATCTTCCATACGGGCGGCGGGAGTATCTTCTTCCTGGGAATAGGTAAAGGCTCCCAGACGGTCAAATTCCGTTTCATTCAGAAAATACATCAATTCTTCATGCTGTTCTTTTGTCTCCCCCGGAAATCCGCAGATTACAGTGGTCCGCAGGGCAATATCCGGTATCTCCCGGCGCAGCTTTCCAATGATCTCCTCGATGTCTTTTCTGTCAGTGAGACGTCCCATGCGCTTTAATACGGCATCATTGATGTGCTGAATGGGAATGTCCAGATAATGACAGACTTTATCGTTTTTCTTTATGGAGCGGATCAGTTCATCATAGATTTCCTCCGGATAGCAGTACATGATCCGTATCCAGTATAATCCGGGAATCTTATTCAGTTCATCCAAAAGCAGATGAAGAGATTTTTCCCCATAAAGATCTTTTCCATACAAAGTAGTCTCCTGAGCTACCAGAATCAGCTCCCTTACCCCTTTCCGGGCCAGTTCTTCCGCCTGAGCGATAAGTTCTTCCATAGGCACGCTGCGGTACCGTCCCCGGATGGCCGGGATAATACAGTATGTGCAGTGTTTGTCACAGCCCTCTGCGATTTTCAGATAAGCCGTATGTCCGCCTTTCGTAAGGATACGGCCGGCTTTGTGCTCTTCTATAGAATCTGCAGGGCGGAAAGAGGTAAACTCCTGTCCCTGAAGAGCCTGCTCAATGGCGCTGCAGATATCTTCCGTGCTGTTGGTGCCAAGGACAGCGTCTACTTCCGGAATTTCTTCCATGATCTCACTGCGGTATCTCTCTGCCAGGCATCCGCATACGATCAAAGCCCTGCAATTTCCGTTTTTTCGGTATTCCGCCATTTCCAGGATCGTATTGACGCTCTCCTCTTTCGCATCATTAATAAAACAGCAGGAATTGATGATAATAATATCCGCCTCTGTTTCATCATCCGTAAAGGTATAAGAGGCACCCTGAAGTTTTCCAAGCATAAATTCCGTATCTACAAGATTTTTATCACAGCCAAGTGAAATAAATAATATTTTCATTCTTTTCTCTATGAATTGAAAGAGCTGTCTCAAAAATAAGAGACAGCATTTTCAATTTACATTTCCTCTTCTGTAGTCTTGTCGTCTTCGCTGACGATTTTGATATCTCCGTTGTACAATTCTTCCACCGCAATGGAAAGGGGTTTTTTATTTTCCGCGTTTTCCACTTCCGTTGAAGCTCCCGCAATAATCTGGCGGGCCCGTTTCGCTGTAGCGATCACAATAGAATAACGGCTGTTGATAACCGGTTCTTCTCCCAGCTCGGCGTCTTTGTTTATTTTCTGCATTAATTCTGTATAAGATGGATGGATCATAATTATTCTCCTTTCGCAAATATGGTTAAATCCTTTTTAATCTGATCTATAACAGCAAGATTATTTTTCATTTTACAGTTTTCACACTGGATGATCTGATGCACCCGGTCAATACAGGCATCCAGATCGTCGTTGATGATCAGGTAGTCATATACCTCGCATCCTTCCGCCTCTTCATGAGCCCGCTTCATCCTGGAAAGGATCACTTCTTCCGTTTCCGTTCCCCGGCCTCTGAGCCGATCCTCCAGGATCTTAGCGGAAGGCGGCGTTACAAACAGCAGCAGCGCGTCTTCAAATCTTTTCTTCACCTGAAGAGCGCCCTGGATCTCGATTTCCAGGATCACATTTTTCCCGCTGTTCAGCTGTTCTTCCACATAATGTCTGGGCGTACCATAATAATTATTGACATATTGCGCATATTCTAAAAATGCGTCTTTTTGGATCATATCCTCAAACTGTTCTTTTGTCAAAAAGAAATAATGCTCTCCGTCCTTTTCTCCCGGTCTCGGACTGCGGGTGGTGGCGGAAACGGACAATGCGTATTCATCCCCGTGATCTTTCAGCAGCGACTGCACGATCGTCCCTTTCCCTGATCCGGCAAATCCGGACAGGATGATCAGTTTTCCCTTCTGTTTCATATTTATTTTCCTTCTTCCGTCAAATCTTTTCCATTAAATCTGCCTGCCAGCGTTTCCGGCTGGAGAGCCGATAATATAATGTGGCCGCTCTCGGTAAGGATAATGCTTTTGGTCCGTCTGCCCTGAGTCGCGTCAACGATCCGCTCTTCTTCTTTTGCCTTCTGGACCATGCGCTTTGCCGGAGCGGAATCCGGATTGATGATCGTCAGTATCTTCTCCGTATTCACCACATTTCCAAATCCAATATTCATTAAACTTGCCATAGGTTTCTTCTTTCCGTCTGCTGCAAAGGATTATTCAATGTTCTGGATCTGTTCCCGGATCTTTTCAATATCGGTCTTAAGGGCAATGGCGATATTGGTTACTTCCAGGTCGTTGGCTTTGGACAGGATCGTATTGGCTTCCCGGTTCATTTCCTGGGCGATAAAATCCAGTTTCCGTCCGATACTTCCTTCCATATCTAAAGTTTCTTTTGTCGTAAGAATATGGCTTTTCAGTCTCACGGTTTCCTCATCGGTGCAGATCTTATCCGCAAACAGGACCACTTCCGCGGCTATCCGTGATTCATCCATCTGGACGTCACCCAGCACTTCCGCAGCCTTTTCCATGATCTTTTCCCGGTATTCCTTTACAATTTCCGGGGAACGCGCTTCCACCGCAAGGACATTGGCATACATTTCATCCAGTTTGCCAACCATATCTTTTTTCAGATTTTCTCCTTCTCTTTCCCTTGCCTCTATAAACTGTCCGCAGGCTCCTTTTATGGCGTCCTGCAAAAGAGGCCATATTTCGTCTTCATTGGGAGCTTCCTCTTCCATTGTGAATATTTCCGGATATCTGGACAGGGTGCTTACCCGCACGTCATTTTCCAAGTGAAATTCCTCTGCCATAAGATTAAGATACCGATAGTATTCTCCAGCGATCTGCCCGTTGTACCGGACAAGCATACTGCTGTCTGACAAATCCTCATAAGTAACGTAGATGTCCACTTTCCCCCGCTGAATGTAAGTTTTCAGCAAAGAACGCATAGCCGCTTCAAACAGATTCAGCTTTTTGGGCATTTTAATATTCATGTCCAGATAACGGTGATTTACCGATTTCATTTCCACTGTAATCCTGTGTTTCTCATCTGCGGCTTCTCCCCGGCCGAAGCCGGTCATACTTTTTATCATAATTTCCTCCAGTTTTTTATCACATACGCAATGAATGCATACTCTTGAGTATTATAAAATGTTTTTTTCAGGAAGTCAAACCGCAAACTTGGTTTTTCCAAAGAAATCAGTTATACTAGACAGGCAATAGAATGGAGGTTTTTAATATGGCACTTGATGGAATTGTAATTTCCAATCTGATATATGATCTGGACCGTACTGTAAAAGGCGCCCGGATCAGCAAGATTGCTCAGCCGGAAACGGACGAGCTGCTGTTTACATTAAAAGGCCCCGGCGGTCAGACCAGACTGTCTATATCCGCCAGCGCATCTCTGCCCCTTATGTATCTCACGGACAAAAACAAACCCAGTCCTCCTTCGGCTCCTGGTTTTTGCATGCTCCTGCGCAAGCACATCGGCAACGGACGCATTACGGATATTTCCCAGCCGGGCTTAGAACGGATCATCAAGTTCGAGATCGAGCATCTGGACGAAATGGGAGATCTGCGTCATAAAAAGCTGATCGTAGAACTGATGGGCAAGCACAGCAATATCATCTTCTGTGATGAGGACAACCGGATCATTGACAGTATCAAACATATTTCCGCCCAGGTCAGCTCCCTGCGGGAAGTGCTTCCCGGAAGGACTTATTTTATTCCGGAAACGGTTCACAAAGGAGATCCTCTTACCTGTACCCAGGAAGAATTTTGCAGTCTCATAGGCTCCAGACCCCAGCCTCTGGCAAAGGCCATTTACAATTCTTATACCGGCATCAGTCCCCTGGTCGCCAATGAGATCTGCTACCGCTGCCATCTGGACGGAGACGCTCCGGCAGCCGCATGTACGCAGGAGCAGTTAACAGAACTTTATATGGTGTTTTGCTCTGTGCTCAGCTGCGTATCTCTCCGGGATTATCATCCCTGCATTGTAAAAAGAGGAAACGAACCTGTTGAATTTTCCTCTGTGCTGCTGAAGGAATACAGCGACTGTACTGTAACGGAGTATGATTCTATTTCAAAAGTACTGGAAACTTATTATGCGGAAAAAAGCGTTTATACCCGTATGCGGCAGAAATCTTCTGATCTGCGCAAGATCGTTTCCAATGCCCTGGACCGGAACCGGAAAAAATATCAGCTCCAGCAAAAACAGCTTGCGGACACTGAAAAACGGGAAAAATACCGGCTTTGGGGAGAAATGCTCCACACGTACGGATACGGCCTTGAGGAAGGCGCCCGGGAATTAAAATGCGTCAATTACTACACGAATGAAGAAATCACTGTACCTCTGGATCCGGATCTGACCGCCGGAGAAAACGCAAAAAAATACTTTGACCGCTACGGGAAACTGAAGCGTACCTATGAGGCGCTGACAGATCTGATCGTAGATACTGAAAATGATATCCGTCATCTGGAATCCATTGCCACGGCCCTAGATCTGGCCGTCAGCGAAGGAGACCTGGCACAGATCAGGGAAGAACTGGCGGAATGCGGATACATTCGCCGCAAAGCGGAAAAGAAAAAGTCTTCCCAGAAAAGCCGTCCCTATCATTACCGCACTAAAGACGGATATGACATCTATGTAGGGAAAAACAACTTTCAGAATGATGAACTGACCTTTCACTTTGCGGAAGGCAACGACTGGTGGTTTCACGCAAAGGGAATGCCTGGCTCTCATGTGATCGTAAAGACAAAAAACGGCGAGCTCCCGGATCACGTATTTGAAGATGCCGGAAGCCTGGCCGCTTACTATTCCAAAGGACGGGAAAATGAAAAAGTAGAGATTGATTATCTGCAGAAGAAAAATGTGAAAAAGCCCAACAAGAGCAAACCCGGTTTTGTTGTATACTATACCAATTATTCTCTTACCATCTCCCCGGATATCAGTGCTCTGACTCTGGTGTCCAATTGATCTGCTCATCCGGGAAATCTTTTTCACTGAGTCCGAATTCTTCCCGGATCAGCTGCAGGATCTGCAGGATCTTGGGATTGGGTTCGTCGGCATGGAAAAAACAAACAGTCTGAAACCACAGGGAACGTCCCGGTACATCAAAATACTGGAACTTTACCTCTTTGGAATCGTGAAAGGCTTTTGGAAACACGGCGAATCCTCTCCCCTGAGAAAGCAGCGTGATCAGGGTGTCAAAATTCGGGATCTTCATAACTTCTCTGCAGGGGATATGTTCATAAAAACCGTTTTTCCCCACTTCTTTTTTGTAGGGAATATGCTGTTCCAGCTTCAGAAACACTTCCTGCTCCATATCTTCTCTGGTAATGGATTTTTTCAGCGCCCATGGGTGGTACATGGAAACCACCACCTGAACCGGAAGGTTCTGAAACACCATCTTCCGGCAGTCTCTCCAGTCTTCTTCGCATTGGTAAAAGCTAAGTCCAGTCCTCCTTCTGTCATTTCCTGACGGATCTGAGTCAGCTCCAGCATTTTCAGCTCCATATGGCTGCCCGGAAAATTAGCCAGGATCAGACTTAAAACAGGTGTGATCAGCTCTTCTTTGGGCAGTGCGGAGAAAAATCCCACACGCACTTTGCCGGAGGCTTTTGCCGCGAATTCCCGGATCTGACGGATCGCATCCTCCAGCATCTGATCCGCCAGCCGCAATTTGTTTTCCGCAAAAATACCCGCTTCATTCAGATGGACATTTCTGGTGCTCCGTTCGAACAATTTCACCCCAAGATCTTCTTCCAGCAAAGCAATCTGTTTTGTCAGTGCCTGAGGAGAAATATAAAGCTCCTTTGCCGCCTGAGAAAAATTCTGGGTCTTTGCGGCCTTCAGAAAATACTTGATCCTTTGATATTCCATACAACCACCCCTTTGATCCTGTTCTGTGTGATATCCAGGATTTCTATGGAATTATCTTATCATAAACAGCGGTTCTGTAACAGTCCTACATCCCGGAATATCTACAGGAACTGTTTCAGATCCTGGACCATAGTCTCCTCCAGCCGTACGATTTTTTCCGCCAGCTCTTTTGTCTCTCTGGAAGCGCCGCCGTATTTGTGAATGGCTTCTTCTATGGACTGCACGCCCATATTGCATCCGTCCATCAAAAGCTTCGCGATCTGTCCGCTGTCGCTTTTAAGCATCAGTTTCATTTCCGTTGTGATCTTTGCAAAAGCTTCCGCCAAAAGCCCCGGTTCTTTCCCGGATTCTTTACATTCTTTCAGGATCTTTTCTGTCTCTTCTTCAATGCGGATATGTTCTTCCTTATACTTCAGTATCATGTCTTTTAATTTTTCATTTTCCGCAAAATCCATGATCTGATTCAGGTTTTGGACCGCCATCCTGCATCCTGCGCTGCATTCTTTCAGCAGTTCCCTTGTATCTGTATTCATTGTTTCTATATCCTTTCTTTTTTGATAGAACGCCGCAAA
>CAKNLF010000042.1 GCA_930989305.1 uncultured Roseburia sp.
GTATAAAATTTTCAATGTTCATCAATTTAGCCTTGACTTTTTATTTGCAGGCTGGATATCATATTGTTTCTATATGTAAACTATCATATTTTTCTTCTGCTTTCAATTCTGTTTTTCACTCCAGTTATGCAATAGCTGAAAAACACTAAATAATCATCCAGGATAATGGTCTCTCGCCGGCATACTCAGAACCGCCAGCGCAGCCAGCACTACAACAATACCGCATATGGAAAGAATCGTAGGCACTTCATGAAAAATAAAAAATCCGAATACTGTAGCTGCCGCAGGTTCCCCTGATGCCAGAATGGCAGCTTTCCCTGTTTCCACGTATTTCAGTGAAATATTAAAAAATACATACGGGCAAACTGAAGTAAGCAGCGCATGGAGCAGGAAAAATCCTCCCATTTTTGCCGGAGCCGCCGTAAGGACGCTGCCGATCACCTGCCAGTCCGTAAAGGGAATCAGAAAGACCGCCGCTACAGTAAAACAATAAATCGTGATCGTCAGGGCATGATACCCTTTTTGCGTACCCGCCTTTGAAAACGTACTGTTCAATCCGTAACATACAGCGCTCAGCACACCGATGATCACTGCCGAAACAGGCCATCCCCCTGTGACGCCCTCTTCCAGAATACCGCTTACCATTACGCAGCCTAAAAAGGCCACCAGCATACAGATGATTTTTTTCTTTGTGATCTTTTCTCTGAAAAACAGCGCCGCGAACAGCATAACAAACACAGGAGCAATACACAAAAGCACCGCCGCCATGGACAGTGTCATGCTGCTGATTGACGCATTGTAACAGTAATTCAGCGATACAACGCCCAGTATGCCTCCTCCGGCAAATATCCATATATCTTTCAGCCGGATCCTGAAAAGTTTTTTATTGTAGATCAAAATGCCGATCCCGATGATCACAACCGCGGGAATCAGCCTTGCCTCTACAATGGTAAGACTGCCCAGGCCCAGATCTTCCAGGAAACGCACAAAAGTGCCCGTGGCCCCCCACAGGATCCCCGACAGAATCGGCAGTATCTGGATCATTTTCTTCATTTCTCTAATCCTGCTTTCTGTTCACCGCCAATGTACATCAGCCGCATATTTCTCTCAGCGGACGGATCTCTATTCCTTCCTCTGAAAGTGCTTTTTTAATCTTTTCCACAAACAAAAGCGCTTTCTCCCCGTCTCCATGTACACAGACAGAATCTGCCCGGATGGGAATGTCTTTTCCGGTTACAGCCGCAACTTTTCCTTCTTTTACCATTCGGATCACCCGTTCAATGGCTTCCTGCTCATCCCGGATTACTGCTCCTGGTTTCCGCCTGTCCACGAGACTTCCATCTTCTTCATAGGCCCGGTCCGCAAAAACTTCCAGCGCCGTTTTCAGTCCGCAGTCCTTTGCCGCCCGTATCGTCTCGCTGCCGGAAAGTCCAAGTATGATCAAGCCGGGATCAAACTCCGCAACTGCTTCACAGATCGCTTTTGACATTTCATAATCTTTTGCAGCCATATTGTACATAGCGCCATGAGGTTTTACATGCTGCAGGGAAAGTCCTCTTGCGCTGCACATACCTGCCAGGGCGCTGATCTGATACAGCGTATATGCTTTTATCTCATCAGCTGTCAGAGACATATTTCTGCGTCCGAATCCCATCAGATCCGGAAATCCCGGGTGTGCTCCGATGTTGCATCCCGCTCCTTTTACCAGCTCGATGGTATTCATCATAACCACCGGGTCCGACGCGTGAAATCCGCACGCCACATTTGCCGAAGAAATCAGGGGGATGATCCTATCATCCATACCGATCCGGTAATGTCCGAAGCTTTCTCCCAGATCACTGTTTAAATCCACCTGATACATGCGTTCACCTGCTTTCTTATTTTATATTCATCACATGCTCGATAAATCCTGTATCCGCCTGTCCTTTGCAGAATGTGGGATGACGCAGGATCTGATACTGGAAATCCAGATTTGTATCTACTCCAAGGATCACCATTTCATCCAGAGCCGCCCGCATTCTCATCAGTGCCGCTTCTCTGTCCGGTCCGTGAACGATCACTTTCGCGATCATAGAATCATAATCCGGCGGGATCCTGTATCCGGTATATAACGCAGTGTCCACCCGTACCCCGTTTCCTGCAGGCAGATGCATATGTTTTACCACTCCCGGACTGGGCATGAAGTTTTTCTCCGGGATTTCCGCGTTGATCCGGCATTCAATAGCATGTCCCTGAAGACGGATATCCTCCTGACAAAAACTCAGAGGTTTTCCCATGGCAACCCGGATCTGTTCAATGATCAGATCCGTTCCTGTGACCATTTCCGTTACCCCGTGCTCTACCTGGATCCTTGTGTTCATTTCCATAAAATAATAAGTGCCGTTCTGATCCAGAATGAACTCCACGGTTCCCGCATTGGTATATCCTACAGTTTTTGCCGCAAGCACCGCGTCTTTGTTCATTCCCTGACGGATTTCCTCTGTAATAGCCGGAGACGGAGACTCCTCGATCAGTTTCTGGTGATTTCGCTGTACCGAACAGTCCCTTTCTCCCAGGGCCACAACGGTGCCCTGTTCGTCCGCCATGATCTGGATCTCCACATGACGGGGATTTTCCACAAATTTTTCAATATACATAGTGTCATCGCCAAAAGCATTGGCGGACTCCCGCTGAGCCATATTGAACTGAAACTCAAATTCTTCCGGATCCCGGGCTACACGCATGCCCTTTCCGCCGCCTCCGGAAGATGCTTTGATCATAACTGGATAGCCGATCTGTTCCGCTGCTTTCAGGCCGCTGGCAGCGTCATACACCGGTTCCTTCGTGCCTGGCACAACAGGCACTCCCGCCTCCATCATCGTTTTTCTGGCCTGAGATTTATTTCCCATGCTGTCGATCACTTCCGCAGAAGGTCCGATAAAAGTCAGCCCGTACTCTTTGCACATTCTTGCGAATTCCGCATTTTCTGACAGGAATCCGAAGCCCGGATGGACAGCGTCTGCTCCAATATTCAAAGCCGCGGTAATAATGCTTTCTTTGTTCAGATAACTGTTTCGCACCGGTCCTTCGCCAATGCAGACTCTCTGGTCCGCCAGCTGCACATGGAGACTGTCTTTGTCTTCTTTTGAATAAACGGCCACGCTGCGGATTCCCATATTGCGGCATGCACGTATAATGCGCACCGCGATTTCACCCCGGTTTGCTATCAATATTTTTTGAAACATCTGAGGTCCCCCTTAATCCTGAACTTTTTTTACCTTAAATAACGGCTGACCGTACTCCACTCTCTGTTCATTGCTTACGAGGACCGCTTCAATCTCACAGTCGTATTCGCTCTGGACTTCATTCATCAGCTTCATGGCTTCCAGAATGCAGACCGTATCTCCGGCTTTCACCACATCGCCCACACGGACAAAAGCCGGTTCCCCGGGAGCCGGAGCCGAATAAAACGTTCCTACGATAGGAGAAGTAATGTAATTTTCATCTTCTCCCTCTTCCTCTCCGGCCCCTTTGCTCTGTTCAGCAGATAATGCCACAGCCTGTCCGGACAGCTGGCCGCCCCTGCGGCTCAGTGTGATCTTGCTGTTTCCCTCCTTGATAGAAAACTCCTGTATGGATGAATTTTCGATTATTTTCACCAGTTTTTCAATCTTATCTAAATCCATATTCCCGCTCCTTCTTAATCAAATAATTTGGCAATTCTCTTCGCTACAAGCCTGCAGTCCAGTACCTCCTTGCATGGCTGGTGGATCTGTGTCCGCAATCGGTTCAGTTCTTTTGTTTCTTCGATCATAAGCTCCTGGGCTTCCTCTACGGAAATTTCACGGAAACGGATCTTGTGTTCGGTTTTCCGCTGGACCAGCTTCGGAATATCCACAGAAGCCACTGTGGCGATCTTGGCGTATCCTCCGGTAGTCTGTCTGTCGGAAAGGAGTACGATCGGCTTTCCGTGACTGGGTACCTGAACGGCCCCAAAGGCGATCCCGTCAGAAATAATATCCGCTGTAGTCTTATGAGCAATAAACGGGCCTTCCATCCTGCAGCCCATCCGGTCAAATTCATTCGTCACCGTATACGGATTATTCAGAAAAGTTTCTTTTCCCTGTCTGGTAAAACAGTCATCCTGAGGGCCCATGACTACCCGGAGGGTTACTTCCTCCTGGTCAAACATATCCGGCTCCAGATGTCTGGACAAAAAGAATGGAAGATATCTTCGCTTGATCCGAAATCCCAGATAGTCATTGTCCATCAGCTGTCTGCCCTTAAAACCGCCAATCCCGCATTTGATATTTGTGGAACGGCTTCCCATTACCACCGGAATATCCAGATAGCTGGAAAAGGCAATATACCCCCGGCTTCCTGTCCTGGCTCCCTGAAACTCCAGGATATCTCCCCGGCTCATGTAAACAGCCGTATACATAGGCGCCGGTTCCCCGTTGATTAGAGGCTGGAAATCTCCTCCGGTAATGGATATGATCGTTTCAGAGGTAAACTGCAGTGTAGGCCCTACCAGAGTAAACTCCAGCACCGCTTCGTTTTCCGGATTGTCCAGCAGTAGGTTTGCAATTTTAAATGAGCGTACGTCCATGACTCCGGACACACCAAATCCCTGGCTCTGGTAGCCGTATCGCCCCAGATCCTGAACCGTTGTGAGCATGCCGCTTTTTAAAACGCGAATTCCCATCCTACACCTCTTTTCTGTGAACGATACACTGATAGCTTCCCGCGTCCACCTGTTTTTTTATTTCCTTATATTCCTTTTCGGAAACCGGTACAAACCTGATATAATCCCCCGCTTCAAAAAGGATCGGTTCCTCTCTGTGGGGATCATAGGTTTTCACCGGAGTCATACCAAGCAGCTGCCATCCTCCCGGAGAATCCAAAGGATAGATTCCCGTCTGGGATCCGCCGATCCCTACGCTTCCCGCCGGGATCCGAATCCTCGGATTAGCCAGCCTTGGCGTATGAATCCGTTCATCCAGCCCGCCCAGGTAAGAAAATCCCGGCAAAAATCCAAGCATATAAATCAGATAATCTCTGGAAGCATGGATCTGTATCACTTCCTTTTCAGTCAGTCCTCCATGCCGGGCAATATTTTCCAGGTCCGGGCCGTAGGTTCCTCCGTAGCATACAGGGATCTCAAAAATCCGTATGTCCGACCGGGTGGATTCCACATCCAGCTTTAACAGGTCCTCCAGCCGCCTTTTTAACGCCTCAAACCGGATCACCCTGGGATCATAGTTGATCAGAAGGGAGCAAAAGGCCGGGATCAGATCCGTTACCCCTTCTATCTGCTGTCCTTTGATCATTCTGACCAGCGTCGTGATCCTGCCGTTGATCTGCGGCGATATTTCTTTTCCGAATTCAATCAGTACAGAAGAATCTCCTTCTGTCAGAATTTTAATCTCATCCATATTTCTCACTCCCAAAGTCTGTCAGGCAAACAGGGATCCCAGTCCGCTCAAAGATTCAATACACAGATATGCAGCCAGCACTACAACGACAATTCCCACAATAAACAGCCATTTCGGATGTTTGTAGTTTTCACCCATGATCTTCTTTTTCTGAGATGCCACAAGGCAAATGCCCAATGTCAGAGGAAGGATCAGACCATTTAACGCTCCGGCCAGCACAAGCAGCGTAGCGGGCTGTCCAACGATTGCCATTACGATCGTGGATACTACAATAAATGCGATTGTGATCCATTTCTCATTTTTTTCAATACTCTTATGGAATGTTTTCAGGAAAGATACGGAAGTATATGCCGCTCCGATAATGGATGTAATAGCCGCGCATAAAAGCACCAGCCCGAAGAACCGGTATCCCAGATCTCCCGCGCCAAGCCGGAACGCATCCGCCGCAGGGTTATCCGTATTCAGCGCAACGCCTGCTACTACCACGCCCAGTATAGCCAGGAACAAAAGTACCCGGACAATTGTGGCGATGAGGATTCCTGTCACTGAGCTTCGCGTGATCTCTTTCAGGTTTTCTTTTTTTGTAATACCTGCGTCGATCAGTCGATGGGCTCCCGCAAAGGTAATATAACCACCTACCGTACCGCCCAGCAGCGTCAGTATGGCCGGCATCAGAGCGGTGATATCTTCTGATGGCGCAAAGGATTCTTTTAAAGCCTGTCCAGCCGGCGGCTGCACAATAAGGATCACAATAAAAATCACCACGATCATGACCCCTGCCAGCACTTTCGTCAAAGTGTCCATGGCTTTCATCGCGTTTTTCAAAAGGAACACTACTACGGCAATACCTCCGGATATAATGCATCCCACAGTCTGGGGAATGCCCAGAAGGGTTTCAAAACCAAGGGCTCCTCCGCCTACATTGCCGATATTAAATACCAGTCCTCCTGCTGCGATCAGGAATGCCAGCACATAACCCAGTCCCGGCAGAAGCTTATTGGCCACGTCCTGACCTCTCAGTCCGCTGACGCACAATACTCTCCATACATTTAACTGTACCACCACTGACAAAAGGATCGAAATCAGGATTACAAATCCAAAACTTGCCTTAAAGTCATTGGTAAATTTTGCGGTCTGGGTTAAAAATCCCGGACCGATCGCTGAAGTAGCCATAATAAATGCGGCACCCAGCAACGCTCCGCTGCGTTTCTTTTTTGTCTCATTCATATATAGTTACCTGCCTTTCACTCAACATTTCAATATTTTATCGAATATTGGAGAATTTGGCAATCTATTTTTATATTTGCTTTACAAATCCTGAAAACAAAAAGGAACAAGGGCTTTTATACCCTGCTCCTCAATACTTTTTTCAGTGTCTCGCACCGTTTGCTTGTGAGAGCGTCGTATACGTCCGCCAGCGCCACAGCCTGGGACCAAATCGTATTTTCTCTCCTTTCAGTCCGTAATGTTCTATTCTGCACATGGGCGCCTGTTTCTCCGATTCTGAATTCTATAGCCAGGGCCAGAATTTCGATCATGCTGCGGTTCAGCTGCTTCACTTCCCGGACTTTTTCCCATTTCCTGCACACCTCCGTTTTCAAAACCCTTCCGTTCAATCCAGAAGTCCGATAAAGTCTCAGTTCTGAATACTGGCGGTCAATGGCGTCGGCAAAGGATTTTTGGATACAGCGGGCTTTCTTTTCAGCAATGTGGGTATCCTGCAGATTTGAAAAATACAGCAGAAATTCATCTTCCCTCATCCTTACCGCTATATCATCCTGTCTTCCGACACCGGTAAGGATCTTCGCAAACTGCCGGAGCACTTTATCACCTGTGCGGTGCCCGTATGTATCGTTTACTTTTTTTTAATTATCGATATCCATAGAAAACAGTATCCCGTCTTTCTGCTCCTCTATGCATTTTGATATGAAACGGACTCCGCCTTTACGATTCCGAACTGTACCGATTCATAAACCATTTGGTCAGTCTGACATATTCCCTGCGGTTTCCAAAATAGCTCATGCCGTGTCCGGCCCCGGGCACTGTCAGTATATATTTTTCTCCGCTGCAGTGTTCATAAAGCTCCCGGCTCATGGAACACGGCACATACCGGTCGTCCTCTCCATGGAAGAAAAGGATTGGCACGCGGCTGTGCTTTAC
This sequence comes from uncultured Roseburia sp., assembly GCA_930989305.1. Taxonomy (GTDB): domain Bacteria; phylum Bacillota; class Clostridia; order Lachnospirales; family Lachnospiraceae; genus Brotonthovivens; species Brotonthovivens avistercoris. Next base: position 7,575 of record CAKNLF010000042.1, read on the forward strand.
CCCTTCCAGAGGGGATGCCTCTTTCAGCCTGAAATGTCCAAACAGCGCTGCCGCCATACTCACGATCCCATATGCGCTTCCCGGAATTCCCATATCCGCAATCACTTTTCGGATGATCGCTTCCGGAGACGTATAGCCGCAGTCAGCCACAATGCCGGCCACATTATCCGGGAGCTCCAGGTCCGCTGCCATGAGCACCGTAGCCGCCCCCATGGAAACTCCATACAGAAAAATCCTGGTTTCTCCGCCAAAACGTTTTCTGGCGTAACGGATCCAGTCAAGACAATCGTATCTTTCCCGGATTCCAAAGGTAATCGTCTTTCCCTGGCTTTTTCCCTGAGCCCGCTGATCTACCAGCAAAAAATTACAGTTCAATTCCCTGCAGATCCGGATTCCTCCCTCAAAATCCCTTTCTGCCATTGGACTTTTGTATCCGTGGAACATGATCGTCAACGGTCCGTGATCCTGTACATGATAGTACTTTCCAAAAAGTTTCAGCCCGTCCTTGGACTGTATGCAGACAGGTTCATAGGGAAGCGCCAGAGCCTCTTCCAAAAACTGCATGATTTCCTGTCTGTAAGGTCTGTACTGTTCCGTATCCGGCATAATCTCTTTTTCCTTGGGCCTGGGAATCGGAGAATAAAACACACGGCGGTAGGCATAGTATAAAACAGCAATAAAAAAAACGCACAGCAGCCCGGCCGCTGCAATTATTATCATAATCATAGCTCTCATCCTTTTTTGTAAAATTCTTATGCATTATAGCGCCTTCTTCCTTTTTTCTCAATAAAAAAATCCTGTATTGATGGCAAAACCAATACAGGATCTTTCGGCTTTTCACTTTGTGCCGGTCATCCCGGGGCATTTCTTATCCCAGAATGATCAAAGCAATAAATACCAGATCTTCTTTTCCGGTATTTTTTATATCATGTCCCTGTCCGTCCGGCGTAAACGTCACGTCTCCCGGTTTTACCGGACGTGTAGTTCCATTGTCGTTATATTCTCCCTGACCGGACAAAATGTAATATGTCTCGCTTTCTCCATGATGTTCATGATAGCCCAGTACGGCTCCCGGCTCCAGAGTCACTTCCGCGTACAGGCCGCATTTTCCGTTCATTTCTTTTTCGCCCAGCAGATGCTTCAGCGTATAGTATCCTTTTTCACCTTTTATTTTTTCAATGTTCATGATCTGTTTTCCCTCCTGCTATTCTATCTTCAAGCAATGAGCTGCCTATTGATGTGGAAATATTTCAAATCTGCACTTATACCCAAGGGCATCCTCCCAGGCTACTTTTCGGTTATCCGGAACCTGCGCTATGTAACAGCTGTCAAAGTCCTGCAGTGATTCCGGCCTGAGTCCTTCCTCATAAGTAATCCCCAGGACATTTCCCTGCATGCCCTCCAGTGTCCTGTCTGTATCTTCAGCCGAAAGGCTGTTGTCATAGAGTATCAGTTTATCATAAGCAATCCCCGTATCCAGACCTTCCAGAGACGTAAGACGGTTATTTCTCAAATCCAGCTTCACCCTGTTTTCTGCACTCAATACAGGGAAATCTTCCAGAGACTCCAGTTCATTGCCGGACAGGTCCAGATCCTTCAGTTTTTCCATTTTTTGAGGTCCATTCCACGCTGTGAGACCGCAGCTGTCCGCGTAAAGAGTTTCCAGCATGGTACAGTTCCTCAGGAAATCCAGAGATTCCACTTTGCTGCTTTCTCCGATGTCCAGGTATGTAAGCTTCCCGCAATCTGAAAGCATACGATTCAGATCCTCTCTGGTAAATCCGTTTCCGGACAAATCTGCCTTTTCCAGCGTATTGGAGCTCTCCTCAATACAGACAGGAATCTGTTCCGGCGCACTTTCACTTTCCTGTTCTCCTTCGCTCTGCCGGTAGTGATTGTCCGCCAGATAAAATTCTATGAGCACTGTCAGATTATCCAGACCCGACAGCTCCCGTATCTGATTTCCGGACAGATTCAGATATTCCAGGCGCAGCGCCTTTAACGGTTCGCTGATTTCAGTGATCCGGTTGTTTTCCAATGACAGCACAGTCAGATTTTCCAGAGAAGCAGCCGGGCTCATATCTTCTATACTATTGTCATCCAGTTCCAGGCTCCGCAGCTCCGGCATATATTCCAGCCAGGCCACATCCGTAAGGCCCGGATTTCCCGACAGATTCAGATAATGGAGATTTGGCAGGCTGCTGCCGATGTCCATAGCTTCATCTTCCAGATTGCACCCATTCATCTCCAATATAAACAATTTGTACAGATTTTTGAGAAAACCGCAGTCTGTAATCCCGCTGCACGCTGTCAGCTCCAGCCGGCTCAGGGTCTCTATGTTTTTCAGACGCTCCAGTGTTCCTTCCTCGAAGGTACAGTTTGTAAACTCCAGACTGCTGACTGCGTCCAGATTTTCCAGCTGAGCCATCAGATCCATTGTCACTGTTTTTTCTTCTATATGAATGCCGCTTACATTTCGGGCATATGTTTCACCGGCGATTTCCACCGTATTCCATGCATGCCACCCTGCTGCCGCTCCTGCGGCGACAACCACCGCCGCTGCTGCCAGCGCCAGTATGAGCCTGCCCTTTTTCTTTTTCTTCTTTTCCGGCGCCTTCCCCGGCGCCCTTATTGCTTCCTGTTTCTTTTTTCGATCTGTTTCCGGATTCCGGCTCTCCGCCTGTTTCGCAGGAGCTTCCGAAGGGATTTCCGTTTTGCATCCCCCAAGAGCTTCCGCTCTGTAAAGATCCTTATAAAACATTTTTTTATCGCTATACTGATCATAATGCAGCGCCTGCGAAACGCAAAGCTGCATTTCCACTCCGGGAGTCAGCCTCACCGGCTCCATCATGACCGAGATCATTTTTTTATTTCTCGCCACCGCAAAATGAATTTCTCGGATACAATTCTGAGACTGCATATAATGATCCGATATAAATATCAGAAAAACAGCACATTGCTCCAGATGTTCCGCTACGATCTCCGGCCATTCACTGCCCGGATGGATTCCTTTATCATACCAGATGCGGTATCCGTTCTCTGCCATGCTTTCGATCACAGGAAGCACACTGTCTTTGTCTTTATGACAGTAACTTACAAATATATAGGGAGCATTTCCCTCATATAACTCAAAATCCGCTTTCATGTATCTGTTCCACCCGCCGCCTTCCTTTACCCTGGCGGCGCCTCCCTGTTCGCATTTGTACCATCATACCACATTTTTTTTCAGAACAAAAGCTTCCCCTGAGAAAGCAAATATAAATTTTCCCATCCCGGATTTTGCAAAAGGCAGATAACAGTCTCCGCTCTGACTGTTATCTGCCTTTCTCTGTTTTCTTTACCGATCACTTATCGGATGAAATTTGTTCTCTGGAAGGGTTCTTTTTCCGGTAATCCGTATTTTTCTTTTCCAAGAGCAATACTCTTCATTAAAAATGTCATATTCCGGGCCAGTGTCCGCATAATCTGCAGGCCTTCCTCATCCTGAGCCCCTTCTCCCGGCATAGCTCCGTGAATACTGTTCCAGTACTGGCTGGACGCTACCGGCATGCTTGAGATTGTAAAATACTTATTCAGCTCGTCATATGTGGCAGACAAACCGCCTCTTCTTGCAGCGACTACACTTGCGCCCACTTTCATTGTCTTGTCAAAAGGCGTGCTGTAAAACAGCCTGTCAAGAAACGCGATCAGCGTAGCATTGGCGGAAGCGTAATAAACCGGACTGGCCACTACAAGTCCATCGCAGGCCTCAAACTTAGGCGCGATCTCATTTACCATATCATCGAATACGCATTTTCCTTTTTCAGCGCAGGAGCCGCATGCAATGCAGCCCCGGATATCTTTATTCCCGATCTGGATGATCTCTGTCTCCACACCTTCCTGGGCAAATACTTTTTCCATTTCTTTCAGCGCTATGGATGTATTTCCGTTTGCACGGGGACTGCCGTTGATCATTAATACATTCACTGTGTATTCCTCCAATCATCTTATAAAATACTTTACTGATAAATATAATGCGCTCATCCGGCCTTTCTGTCAAGAGCATGGGGATTCCTGCAGCCCTCCTGTTATAAGGACTCCCCGAATTTCCGCAGTTCCTCCAGCTTTTCGGGAGAACCGTTCTGGGATCCCCAGGCTGTAAATACTCCGGCATTTTCCAGCCCCAGATAATCCAGGAAATCTCCGTGGAAAGAATACAGAGCTCCCTCATATACATCCGGAGCGCCGGAACTTAAGATCATCGCCGCTTTTTTCAAACGGGGAGGCTTCACCGGATACGCCGCCGCATAAAAACGGTCGATGGTGCATTTCAACTGTCCGGATATTCCGTGATAATAGATTGGAGAAGCGATCACAAGCATATCCGCGTTTTTCAGCAGTTCGTAGACCTCTCCCATATCGTCCTTCTGCGCGCACGTGCCCTTTCCTGCGCTGTGACAGTATTCGCAGGCCTGGCACCCGCCGATCTGTTTTTCGCATACATTTACAATTTCCACTTTATGTCCCCCTTTGCCGGCTCCTTCTGCAAAGGCATGGACCATCTGTCTGGTATTCCCCTGTGGACGGGGACTTCCGTTTAATACTAAAATATTCATAATCTTATCCTCCTGAACGGCGTTTTCCTTTCCATATCCTGTCCGCTTACCGTTCCCCTTCAATCTTTATCTCATAGCTTCCATGAAGTTTTTCCAGCTGGGGAAGGGGACAGTCCACGGTTCCCAGATTTGCGTATTGTCCAAATGCCGCTGATTCTTCTTCATGTCCGAATAAAATCGTAAAATACGTCCCGTCGTAACTGATATCTCCATTATGCCATCCTGTAACCATTTCTTCCGGAATCCTTGAAAGTTTCCAGGGCATGATGCCGCAGATATCAAACTCGTAACGGCTTGCGGAAATGACGCAGGGCAGCTTTTCCAAAAATTCCTTTGCCGCTGTGGTATCGTTTAATGTTCCGGAAATAACTGTGTCTCCAAAATGCATTTTTATCTTTGTTCCCATCTGACTGCTCCTTTCAAACGATTCTGTATACTTTTTTCATTATACCGGCATTCCCCGGAATTTTGAAATATTCATTATTCATGACATGTTATGCATTTTAGGAATATCGCAAAAAATCCTCTTCCCTTCCGGCAGGTTTTCTGCCTTTGAGAAGAGGATTTTCATCCTTTGTTATCTTACATCTGATCTTTTATTTCTCTTTTTTCGCTCTGGCACATTTTACGATCAGGATCGTCAAAACAGTTATGCCGCCGGCAACAGACGCCGCCACTGCAATTGTCAAAGTACCGAAAGGATTCTCATCCCCGGTTTTTACAAGATCTGACACTGTGCTGTCCGCCGTTTTCACAGGCTGCTGGGTATTTTCTGTCTCGTTTGACGGCTTTGGATCTGTCTGAGGTTTCACATCGCCGGTCGGTTTGTCAGTTCCCGGATCTTTTGCTCCGTTCTCTGTTACCTGAACTATGCAGATCACAGTTTCTCCATTGGATCCATGCCCCCGGATCACTGCCTCACCTGCCGCCTTTGCGGTAACAATGCCTTCCTTGATTTCCGCCACGTCATTGTTGCTGCTTTCCCATTTATATCCCATATCTTTCAAAGACTCATCCGGGATCAGATCTTTGGATTCTCCTGTTTTCATAGCAATGCTCTGGGGATCGATCACCCTTATATCTCCGGTATAAGTCACATCGTTTCCGTCTTCGCATGCCAGCGTAATATTGACGCTGTAAGCCCCTGCCTTCATCTCGCCTGACAGAGGGATCTCCACTGTTTTGCCGCTGATGTCTCCGGTGGTCCCGGGAATGGATATCTCTTTGGAATATCCCTTATCCAAAAGTTCAGACTCTGCTTTTAATACCGGATTGGAAGTTCCCTGATACAGGTTATTGATTCGGACGCTGATCGTCTGTCCCGGCACTCCCGCATATACGGTATCCGGCGTTACTTCTCCGATAGCGCAGGTGCCTGGATTGCCCAGCAGACCTTTTTCCGCGGCTTCTGTTACCGTCAGTTCTTCCACCGGTTCTTCATCGGCTGCTTTGCTGATCAATACGGTATCCTCTGTAAGGTCGGCGCCTTTTCCGCCTCCTACCAGGCCTCCTTTATATACCAGTCTGTCCCAGTCATTGACCGATGCTGTCAGCGTATCTTTTCCGCCGTCTCCATTGAGATCTTCCGCAACGGAATCTTCTGTTTTTCCGTCCTGATTAAAATCAATGGCTTTCTTTGCTATATCATAGCCTTCCGCGTCCTTTGTGCCGGAAAACAAAAAGCCGAATACTCCGTCGTCATAATACTGCCATTTTGTACCAAGTCCGGTGCCTTCTGTCAGTCCTTCCGGATCTACGCCCCGGTTTTCATTCAGACTGCTTTCGTTCAGCTCCGGCAGCTCGTATTCGGAATAGTTGACTTCATTGGTCCCAAGCAGTCCGCTGAACTGGAAGGAATAATTCATAATACTCAGATAATTGGGCTTATACTGGACATGATCGCTTCCCCCGTGACAGAGCCCCAGGGTATGGCCCAGCTCATGCATAAATGTTCCCGCTACCGCCGTATCTCCCAGATGGCTTACATCGGATACAATGAAAAACTGACCTGGAATGTTTTCCGCGATACCGGAGCTGGCGCTGCCATTGTACCGATTTACAAACATACAGTAATGAAATACTCTCCACCGATTCTGATCAAAGTTTTTCATTGCCATATCATTCCAGTTTTCGTAATAATCCCCCAGTTCCAGATTTTCAGAGTAAGCCAGTTCATTGCCGCCGGACAGTTCTCCCCATTTCTTGCCTGTAACAAAATCTGTGGAATCCGGGCCTGCGTCAATATGCAGATTGATATTGTGATCCGCAAACTGATCGTACACTTTTTTCAGAGCCGCCTGGCTGGGGGCCAGATTGATTTCTTCCTGTTTCGTCACATCCCACCATAAAAACTTTTCTTCCTCTTTCGGCTGATACATCCAGTCCACTTCTACAAAAATATCCGGTTTATTGGGATCCGCTCCCATCTGTTCCAGATGCAGGTCTACCGTGCCGTCTCCGTCAAAGTCCACGCCGTTGATCTCCCATTCATCCGGGATCCCGTCTCCGTCTGTATCCTGCAGAGAGTTAAAGATCCAGTCCGCCACTTCCAGCATCAGTTTATAATAATCGTCCGCTTCAATATCGATAAACTCACCGCCGGTAATATTATAGAGACTGTTATAATCGTCCTCGTAGCTCATTTTGCTGACCACAGTAACTTCAATGCCCTGTTTTCTCAAAAGCTGTACCTGAGCGTTCATATCCGGGATCCTGCTGTCCTTTTCCGCGTCTTTAAATCCGGCGTCTGTCAACACAAAGGCAAACTTTTCCGCGTCTTCCCGCCACTGCCATCCGGAATCCGTTACTCTCTCAAGGGCGTCTGACGGAGTTTCCGCTGTATCTCCACCGCCGGATACTGATATAGACTCCAGCGCTTCAATGACTTTATCCGCGTCGGAAGACCACTGAGAACCGTCGATTTTGTGGACTGCCGTGGAGTCCTCGCCGTCAGCTGTGATATCTTTGTATTCGATCACAGACATACGCAGGTTTACGCCTTTTTCCTCCAGATATCTGACAAAAGATGTCAGGTTGCTTTTCACTGAATTGATATAGGGGCTCATGGAACTGGTAGAATCCACCATAAAAACAATATCCGCCGCTTTCTTTTCCGGCAGGGCCTCCGGATCCGCTTCCGCCGGTGTATCCGATTCCGGCAGAGAAGCCGCTGTCTGTGCTTCCTCAGTATCTGTATCTGTCTCCGTCTTCATTCCCGTTTCAGATACCGTGTCCGTTCCTGACGGGCTCTCCGCAGCCATTACGCTGCCGCCGCATAAAGAAACCGCCGTGACTGTCATTAATAACATACTGACCCATTTCTTTTTCATACTGTTCTCCTCCTGATATATGCAATAAGAAGTTCTCGTCTGTATCGTCTTTTATAAAACGCCTGTTTGGAACCTTATGCTTTTTCATGAAGGAGAAAAAGATTTTTCTTCAAATATTATGGGAAATTTTTGCAGATCTTTTTTAGAAAATTTTGTGCGCCGCAAAAGATCACAGAAATAAACTATGGATCAAAATAGGTCCGGATGTTCATCCATATAATTACGGAACAATTCCAGAAAAAGGGGCACCGCCGGATTTGTAATCTCACGCTCCCAGGCAATCCCAAGATCCAGACTGTCATGGTCGCCATGGAGCAGCGTAAACGCCAGATTGTCCGTGTGGATATAATTGCGGCTCCGGTAAGGCAGGATTGAAATCCCGGTGCCCGCTTCCACCGCCTGGAGCAGATTTTCATACAGATCAAACTGTTCCGTGACCTGGGGATGAAATCCGATCTCATTGCATAATTGTGTAATACATTTATTCAAATACCGGGCATGACTTGGAAAAAAAACAAGAAAAGGCTCCCGGGCAAGTTTGCGAAAATCCAAAACCGGCTCCTGTAAAGCCGGATGATCCTTTCTGGTAACAAGGCAGAAAGAATCCGACTGAATTTTTTTTACATTTAAGGAACTGTGCTGTTTCATATCGGTTAACATGGAAAAATAAATATCAGCCTCCCGATGAAAAGCGCTTTCCGTGATCTCATAAGCATCCTGTCGGATCAGGCGAATTTTTACTCCGGGATATTCCATGTGAAATCGATTTACAACATCTGACAGGAAAAAGTGGGTTGCTGACGCCAAATGGCAAATACGCAATACCGACGGCTGACAATGTGCCTGGGCAAGCTTTTGTTTTGCCTGTTCAAATGTTTTCAAAATTTGTTTCGCGTCCTCCAGGAAAATACTCCCATCGTCTGTAAGAGTCACCTTTTTTGTATTGCGCACAAACAGTTCCGTATCCAGTTCTCTCTCCAGCATTTTGATCTGATGACTGATGGCCGGCTGAGAAATATAAAACTCTTCTGCTGCTCTTGAAAAATTCCGATATTTTGCCACTGCTACAAAATAAGCCAGCTGCTTTGTATCCATACCCTTCTCCTTGTTCGTCCCAGATATAAATTTTTTTTATTAATATCGCAAAAATATCCATATTTAAAAATTAAAAATATCTATGTTAAAATAATAACATAAAAGGTTTTAGGTGTAAATATAGCCGGTTTGGCTATCAAAAGTTAGGAGGAAAAACAAATGGCTTTTCAAGTAATGGGCGTAACTGCCGGAAGGAAAAACAGTAACTCGGAAATCTTATTGAAAGAGGCTCTTTTAGCCTGTCAGGAAATGGGCGCGGAAGTTCGAATGATCAATCTGAAAGACTATGACATTATTGACTGCAACGGATGTACATCCTGTACTATGGGAATGTCCATGGGAAAATATACCGGATGCTCACTGGACAAGGCTGACGACAAGAAAAAGATCATGGATGTTATGCTGAATCAGGACGCAGTTATCTTCTCTGCTCCCACATATGATCTTATGCCTTCCTCTCTGTTTCTGAAATTCATGCACAGAAATCTGGCATACGAATCTGCGTTTTTAACTAAAATCGGCGCCATCGAACCACGGGATCGCGTAGGCGCGCTGATCGCGGTTGGCGGTTCTACACGCTCCTGGCAGTCCATGGCTCTGGAATGTATGCAGGCAACTACTTTTACAAACAGTTTTAAAATCGTAGACATGTATATGGCAACACAGGTGCCAGCTCCCGCGCAGGTTCTCTTATATGATGAAAAAATTGCCCGTGCCCGGGAAATCGGCGTAAATGTTATGAAGGCCCTTCAGGAAAAACCGGAAAACAGAAAGTGGCTGGGAGATCCGGATTACGGATGGTGTCCAAACTGCCACAGCAATGCCCTCTGTCTGGGAGAACCCCAGTGGAAAGGTCTCCAGTATCCTGTAGAATGCGTTGTCTGCGGCGCAGGCGGTGACCTGGAACGCACCGAAGACGGAAAATGGAAATTTGTTATTGCTTCAAACGGTCTTGAACGTGATCGTACCACAGAAGAAGGCCGGGGCGTACATTGCGATGAAATCGCCGATACACAGGGAGGCTTTTTCATGGATCCCAAGAAACGGGAAGAAGTTGCCGCTAAGCTTCCAAAATATAAAAATATCCACTTCCCGGAATTAGATTAATCTTTCACTTTCAGCAATATACAAAAGGAGAATACTATGGAATTCAAACATTTATTAAGCCCGATGAAAGTCGGAAACAGAGTTTACAAAAACCGTATTGTCAGCGCGCCGATGGCTTTCAGCCTGATTGCTCAAAATCCTATGGCCGCTGAAGTATCCTACCGAAAACTGGAAGGACCTGCAAAAGGCGGAAACGCATGTGTAATCCTGGGGGAAACCGACGTAAACTTCCGGGATGCGGTACGTATTCCCGGATTCAAACCATTCGATTTCGGGAAACCGGAAGAGGATATGGAAACTTTCAACGCAGTCAAAACTTATGCCGACCGTATTAAAAAGCATGACTGCATCGCCCTTGCCGAGCTGGTTCACTGCGGGAAAGAAAAAGTTCCTTTCAACGATCAGCAGGAAGCCATCGGACCTGTTGCGTGCGTAAACTCCGCAGGTGTTCCGGTCCGCGCCATGACAAAGGAAGATATGGACCGTATTGCAAATGATTTTGCCGTAGCTGCCACTTATATGCAGAAAGCAGGCTTTGACGGAATCCTTGTTCACGGCGGCCACGGATTTATCATTACCCAGTTCCTTTCCCCGTTGATGAACACACGGACAGATGAGTACGGCGGTTCCTTAGAAAACCGCGCGAAATTCCCGATACAGATCTGTAAAGCCATCCGGGAAGCTGTTGGTCCTGATTTCCTGTTTGAACTTCGTATTGACGGCACGGATCATCAGCCAGGAGGCATCACACCGGAAGAAACAGGCGAATTTATCCAGATGGTAGAGCAATATCTGACCTCTGTACATGTTACATGCGGTATTTACGAAGAGTCTGTAAAATCAGGCACAGAATCCAGCATGTTCCATGAACACGGTCTGAATATCGCCCAGGCAGCCATCATCAAAAAATACACTTCTCTTCCAGTTGGCGCCGTAGGAGGCATCAACGCTCCGGAACAGGTGGAACAGGCCATTGCCGATGGCAAAATTGATTTTGCTATCTTCGGCCGTCAGATGCTTGCTGATCCCGAATTTGCCCGGAAATGTATGGACGGCGATGAGGCGCAGATCCGCCGGTGCTTAAGATGTTACAAATGTTTCCCCGGCTCTCCTGAGGAAGGATACGATGACCTGCCGTTTACCAGCGAAGAATTGGCCGTATACGTTGGTCACTGCACCATCAATCCAATGGCCCATCTGCCGTTTGATATCTACCAGCTTCCCGCGCCGGAAAAAGGTCCTCAGAAAGTCCTGATCATCGGCGGCGGCATTGCCGGTATCCAGGCGGCCATCACAGCTGCAGAACGCGGACACAAAGTAACCCTTGTTGAAAAATCAGACAAGCTGGGCGGTCTGCTCTACTTTACAGATGTGGACATTGACAAACCGGACCTTCGCAATTTTAAAGACATGATGATCCGAGAAGTAAAACGTCATGACGTGGAAATCCTCATGAATACCGAAGCAACGCCGGAATTCGTCAAGGAATTCGGAGCTGACGCAGTACTCATCGCAACCGGTTCTCTGCCATCCTGTCCTCCGATCAAAGGAATCGAAAACGCAAAGCAGGCTATGTCCGTATATGACGGAACATGCGAAGCCGGCAAAAAAGTCGTAATGATCGGCGGCGGTCTGGTAGGCTGCGAAACAGGTCTTTTCCTGCAGAAAACCGGCCATGAGGTAACAGTTGTGGAAATGCTGGACCGTGTGGCAAACGAATCTTTCGGTATGTATCGTGAAGCACTGGTATGGGAAATGGAGAAAAACAATATGACAATGCTTCCCAAAACAAAATGCCTTGAGATCACGCCAAACAGCGTGAAAATCGAAAACGCAGACGGTGTTCAGGAACTTGAGGCAGACACTGTACTGTATGCCCTGGGCATGAAAACAGTCGATTACAGCAAGCTGAAAGAAGCAGCCGGCAACGCCCAGGTATATGTGATC
>CAKNLF010000043.1 GCA_930989305.1 uncultured Roseburia sp.
TGCCGGCTACCCAACGGCTGAATTTTACTTTTGCGAAAAAATCTTGACACAGTCAACCTGACAAAAGACCAGGTAAAGCTGTTATTTCAGCTGGTGGGAATTTTTGAAAACGCCAATACGGAGAATAAAGAAATCAAGGCGCTGAAGGAAAAGCTGGAGATCATAAGTGAGCAGAAATAATGGAAATTAAAGGAGAAGGATCAGGTAATGGAAATTAATTTTAAAATAAATAGCAGCCTGTAAATGCGAAGCTGTGCAGTACAGAAACGTATTTACAGGCTGCTGTTATTTGATTGTGCCAGCGACGAGCCAAAGTCCGTGCTTGCACGAGACCTTGGCAACCGCTTACAATCCCGGAATGTGCCTTTTGGCACTTCCGGTGATTCAGTCCATATTCTGTTCCAGAAGGAGTTTTGCGTGTTCTACAGTTTTTTCATCCGGGATCATAACGTAGGCTTGGGTACTCATGGAGTAGGGTACCTTTTTGGCTCCTGTGCCGCTGGTGCTGTATCTTGTAATATGCCAGCTGGCGTTATCTGACAGCTGCTGACGTACAATGCCTGCCAGCACATCGTATGGGATATCCGTTTCCATACAATTTTCAGCGCTGTTCAGTACAGAAGTATAGTTTCGCAGGATGGAGGGGCTGAGAGCTTTCTGCAGCACACCGCTTATGACTGCCATCTGATTCGCCCCTCTCTGGAGGTCTCCCTGTACAAACGCATGGCGTTCCCGGCAGAAAGCCAGAGCCTGGGTCCCGTTTAATTTATTGCTGCCTTTGCTGAAATGATATCCGCTTGAGGAAAAGTCATAGTCAGACTCTACACTGATTCCTCCCAGAGCGTCAATAATATCAATAAAACCGTTAAAGTTCACTTTGAAATAATAGTCAAGGTCTATATCGTACAGATCAGACAGAGTATCCATGCTGACGTCAATGCCGTAAATGCCGGCGTGGGTAAGTTTGTCAGGAACACCGCCGGAAATGGATAAAGGCACATAATAATCACGTGGCGTAGATATCAGTACGATTTCGTGAGTCTTTGTATTCAGGCTTGCAATGATATTTACATCGCTGCGGCTTCGGCTGGGGAGAGTACTTTCACGGGTATCACTTCCGCTTATATAAATATTGATCACATTATCGGCTGTAGCTTCGGTATCGGTTTCTTCTTCATCATTGACAGTATGTTTCAGGTTCTTGCCGGCAAGCATCCGTATCTGATCCGGAAAGTCTTCGTAGGAAGGAATTTCCGAATAAAGATCCAGATAGGCCTGATTCAGGATGATGCCGTTTACTTCCCCTTCTGACAGCGCATCAGACAGCTGCAGTATATCTTCATATTCTGTTGTGGAGAGGGTAATATTATCTTCCTTGCTGACGCGGGACAGGGCTTCATCGGTATTATCTCTGTCCAGGTCTTTCAGGATTCCAAAATTGTAGTCTTTGGCATCCTGAAGGGTTTGGGCCGGATCATTTTCCTTTACATAGAAGCCGATAATAGAGCTTTCAGTGACCGTATCTGTAATGCCGGACAGTGCATTGCGGGTCTGATGAAGATAATATCCTCCGGCAGTATAGAGAAACAGCCATATGATCATCCATATGATTCCTATAATAAAACGGACTTTACGTCCGGGCTTTTTCATGAGCAGAAAAGCAACAAACCAGGCAGCAAAACATATTAAGCACAGGATTACCATATAGGGTGCAGGTATTATCTTTGTACTGAATGCAAGTACCAGAAAGATAACCGTTAAAACAAGCATAATGGCTGACAGGATCAGTCCCGGTACTGAGAATTTCCTGCCGGTTTTTTCAGTCTTTGTATTGGTTGACATGACAAAATCCTCCGTGATTCGATTAAATATGACAAAATAATACAGGTATTTGGGGTATATGTCCAGTCTCCCAGGAAAAATGTGGGATAAATGGTTGTAATAAGGGACAAATGGAAGAAATCCGACGGAATATATAAGGTATAATGAGAAAGATAGGTGGTTTCGTGAATTTTGCAGTCTGTGATTTCAGCAGCAAAGATTCTATACAACTGAAAAATGATTTATCCAGTCTCTGGCCGGAGGCAAAAATTGATGTTTTTGTAGATTGTGGTCTTTTTTTGGGAAGTATTAAAAAAGGCTGCCGGTACGACTTGCTGTTTCTGGATGTGTTTGTCCTTTATATGAAACTGGCGGATGATTCAGCTGTCATAGAAATGATCCGTAAACTGCTGCCTGAGGCGGAGATTGTTCTTACCAGTGTCAGCAGAGATTATGGACCGGAGGCATTTGAGTGCAATGCTCTATATTATCTGGTTAAGCCATATATGAAGGACAAACTTCTGGACGTGAAACGTCGTTTCCGCACCAGACATATGACTGAGATCGAAGTGTATGATTCACGAACGCATCAGACCTGCAGACTGCCTTATCAGAAAATGGTCTACATAGAATGTGTGCATAATTACATTCACATACATCTGATAAATGATGATGTGATTGTTGTACGTGGAAGTCTCACGGACTTTATGAAAAAGCTGGACGACAGATTCATGAGAATCAACCGGGGCATTATCGTGAATATGGAAGAAGTGGAGCAGATGAGCACAGATTTCTGTAAGATCAACGGCCTGATCTTTATGCTCAGCAGGAGGACCAGGACGGAAAACAGGAAGAAGTATAGTGAGTATATGTTCAGACATCATTTAGGAGGGGATGCAGATAAGTGAAACTGAAGGATGGATTGATCTTGAGAGAGGTAGCAGGCCAGTATGTTATAGTTCCTACAGGCAAGCGGGTGCAGGAAGTGACCAGCATTGTATACATATCTTCTTCAGGCGCGTATTTGTGGGACTACATGAAGGATAATGAGTTTGAAAAAGAGGATTTGGTCCGGAAAATCCTGGAACATTACAGCGGAGTTACAGAGGAACAGGCGGCTGAAGATATCGACCGGTTTTTGAAAACTCTGGCTGACAGCAATATCCTGGATGATGGTATCGTGCGCGGGCGTATATTTGTAAGAATACCCAATAAGAAAAAGGAACCTTAAGCCATGAGTTACGAATTTGAACCGGCCTGCAGACGAATGGAGTGGCTGGATCCTTTTTATAAGGAAGTGTGGGAAAAAGCCTTTGCGGACGCGATTCCCATATCCGGTACTTTTGAACTGACATGCCGCTGCAATTTTCAGTGCCGGATGTGTTATGTGCATCTGCAGCCGGATCGGATATCCGAATATGGCGGAGAACTTTCCGCAAAAGAGTGGCTGCGGATCGCGAAAGAAGCAAAGGAAGCGGGGACTGTCTGGCTGTGTATCACAGGAGGAGAACCGCTGTTGCATCCGGAATTTGAAACCATTTACCGGGAATTGTCTCAGATGGGATTTTTTATCACCCTGCAGACCAATGCTTCCCTGATAAAGGGAAAGACCGCCCGGCTGTTGGAACAATATCCGCCCAGGGTAGTAAAAGCAAGCCTGTATGGAGCCAGCGATGAGACCTATGAAAAGGTGTGCAAAGTAAAAGAAGGTTTCCGGCAGGTCCACGAGGGACTGCAGACGCTGAAAAACTTAAAAATCCCGGTCCAGCTGGTCAGTACGGTGATCCGTCAAAATATGGAAGATGTGGAAAAAATGGCCTTTTACGCCTATCTGAACGGATTTTCCTGGATGGCCACAGGAGGGGTAAAAGCTTCCGCCAGAGGCGCGGACAGCGAAGCCAGAGAAGTCCGGGTGACGGAAAAACTGGAAGAACAAAAGAAAAAAGAAATCCGGCGCCGTATAAAAGAGGCTCCGGTCAATATAGAAAGGAAACCCTGTACCTACTGTAAAGACTACAGACTGGGCTATTGGGTGACCTGGAACGGGGATATGCGGTTTTGCAGTTTCATGAATGAACCAAATATTCCTGTAAAGGACATGGCGTTTTCGGATGCCTGGAAGAAGCTGATTGACTATGAAGAAGCTTTGGACTGGCCGGAGGAATGTAAGACCTGCAAGGTACAAAAAGCGTGTTTTAAATGCGCGGGAACATTGGCGGCAGAATGCGGAAGTCCCAACAGGGTGACGGAAGAATTCTGCAGCCAGGTAAAGAAATATTATGATGAAGAGAAAGAGGAGTGGATGATATGGGACAGATATACGTGCCAGTAAATGCAAATGTAGCAGATGGAATTAATACTTTAGATACTTCTGGAATTGGAGGAATTGAAGGGGGAGGATATTGGATTACCTGGAATACTAGTGGATATTCAGGTATAGGCTGGTTTTGGAATGATTCCTATAATTATCTGCAAAAAGGTTGGGAAGCTGCAGTTGATAAATATAATGGTTTTATCGATAATTGTAATGGCGTTAATGGTGCCCCACATACAAAAGAGGAGGCTTCATTTTTGCTTCATGTTCAAAATGGACATGGTGAAAATTTGGATACTGTACTTGGCAATTGGTCTGCTGATGATAAACTGGCTTTTTTAAAAGCACATACTGATGTGTTTATTAATTGTACAGAATAGATAAAAAATACCAATGTTATATTTTGTAGCTAATATTATTGTTAAAATAAAAAATTTGGCGATTAATGATGCATGGAATATTTTTCGATATTATGGGGAACAGAAGGAAATATTTGAAATTTTTGGTTTGCCTCAAAATATAGGAAAATATGATATAGAAAGGATTCTTATTCCTAAAAATATGTATCAATGTTTTCGACACCAAGGGGAAATTATGTTCACAGATTATGCATGGAAACATGCCTTAGTTATGTATCCCTTAGATTATGATTTAAGCGCTGTTTTTTTAATACAGACTTTCTACACCCATGCTGTTCAGCGCCAGATCATCCAATTCCACAGTTCCCTGATTGATTTCCAGGGGCGTGGTCTTATGTTTCTTGGCCCTTCCGGTATCGGAAAGACTACCCAGGCGGAATTATGGAATAAATACCGGGATGCTCTGATCATCAACGGGGACATTGTCTTTGTTCAGGAGACGGAGGATGCCTTTCTGGGATGGGGTACTCCCTGGCACGGTTCTTCTCCCTACTGCGAAAACACAAATGTGCCTGTGGAAGCCCTTATCATTTTAAAACAGGATGGGGAAAACAGCATACGGGAGCTGACCGGATTTGAAAAAGTATCTGCAGTGTCCAACAGTGTATTCTATCCTCAGTGGCTGGAAAACGGTATGGAACTTTGCTTGGAAGTGCTGGATCACATGCTCACAAGCCTTCCTGTATATGAACTGCGCTGCCGTCCTGATGAGGATGCGGTAGCTCTTACAGAAAAAACAATATTTGGAGTTTAAAATGAAACGGTGAAACAGAGATTTGCCTATGGGGGGTCTCATTCCTGTATTCCGATATAATGCAGAATATGGGAATGAGACTTTTATGTATATAAGGAGGACCATGGAGGAACTCAAGCGGATCATTCAGAAAATTAAAGAAGGAAAACTGAAAAAACTTCTGGGAGAGCTCACCTGGATGTATGTCTATGTGCGCCGTTACTGGTTCTGGATCCTCATGTATATCCTGCTGGGAGCTTCCGGTTCGGTGCTGGGGCTGGGGACTTCTGTAGTAAGCCGGAATCTGGTTGACGCCGTTACAGGAGTGAATTCTCAGAAGATCCTGGAAGTGGCCTCTCTTTATGTAGGAGTAGGCGTGTCGCAGATCTTCATCAATGCTGTCAAGATGCGTCTCTCTTTGCGGATACGTCTGAAAGTTACCAACGAGATCCGGGCGGATATTTATGAGCAGGTCCTGAATACGGACTGGGCGTCTCTGTCCAAATACCGTTCCGGTGATCTGCTTTACCGTGTAAACGGTGACGCCGGCATGGTGGCCAACAATATCCTCACCTTTCTGCCCAATGCGGTCAGTGTCTGTATAAGCTTTGTGGGAGCTTTTTCCATTGTCATGAAAAATGATCCGGCTATGGCTCTCATTGCCCTGGCGGGTGCTCCCATTTCCCTTTTTATGTCCCGGTACCGGGTGAAAAAGACCCGGGATTTTCAGAGGAATAATCAGAATCTTTCCAGCGACCGGACGGTTTTTGATCAGGAGACTTTTCAGAACCTGCAGTTTATCAAAGCCTTCAGTATGCTGGATCAGGTGAAGAAGAAATTTTACAGCCTGCAGCAGGATACTATACAGATGTCTCTGAAGCAGAATAAATTCCAGACCGGTACTATGATCATCACTTCTCTGGTAGGGCAGATCATCGGCTATGCCTGTTACGGTTTTGCCGTATACCGTCTTTGGCAGGGAGATATTAGTTACGGTACCATGACCATGTTTGTGTCCATGGCCGCTTCTCTGAGAGGATCCTTCAGCAGTATTATCGGTCTGTTTCCGGCCCTGATCTCTGCGGGAGTCAGCGCGGAGCGCATTATGGAAGTGGTGCAGCTTCCCAGGGAATCCACACAGAATGACGATCAGGCGGCTGAGATGAAAAAGAAGGCGCAGCATGCAGGGGCGTGGGTACATATGGAACATGTGGATTTTGCTTATGAAGATGAAAAGTGGGTTTATCAGGACGCCTGTTTCCGGGCGGAGCCGGGAGAAATCGTAGCTCTCATCGGTCCTTCCGGACAGGGAAAGACTACTACTCTGAATCTGCTGCTGGGGCTTTATCATCCCCGGAAGGGCAGGATCACAGTTGGAAATCCCGGAGGAATGGAGCTGGAGGCTTCTTCTTCCACCAGGTGCCTGTTCAGTTATATCCCCCAGGGGAATACCCTGTTTTCCGGCAGTATTGCCGACAATATGCGCATGGTAAATCCGGAGGCCTCTGATGAGGAGATAGAAGAGGTTCTGAAGGCTGCATGTGCCTGGGATTTTGTGGAAAAGCTGGAAGACGGCATCAATACCCAGGTGAGAGAGCGGGGATGCCGCTTTTCTGAAGGACAGAAGCAGCGGCTTTCCATTGCCAGGGCTCTGCTGGCGGATGCACCGGTGATGATACTGGACGAGGCCACCAGCGCACTGGATGTGGCTACGGAACGGCGGGTGCTCAGGAGCATTATTAAAAAAGAGCCTCACAGGACTGTGATCGTGGCTGCTCACCGGCCCAGCGTGTTTTCCATGTGCAGCCGGGTGTACAAGATCCAGGATCATACAGTTTCAGAAGTGGATGAAGAGGGTATCCATCAGTTTTTAAATGATTTTTAAGGAAACTGTCAGGCGCCGGCAGGGGCCTGTGGATATAGAAACAATGCTTAAGTGAAAGGAATGAAAATGAAGATTGTTAGAATTTTAGTGATTGTTGTATTTGTTCTGGCAGCAGCGGTTTTTGGCATTTCTAAAGGAATGGATCTGAAAAACCGGGATACTTCTATTCCGGAGATCACCAGTGACAGAGACGTGCTGGAGATTCCCTGCGACCATACGGATGAGCAGCTGCTGGAGGGACTTACGGCCTATGATGAAAAAGACGGAGATCTGACAAAAGAGATCATTGCAGGTAATTTTTCGCGGTTTATTGAGCCGGGCATTTGTAATGTGACCTACATAGTGTTTGATTCCTCTGAACAGCCGGGTACTTTAACCCGAAAAGTAAAGTTTACAGATTATCATTCTCCGGAGTTTACCCTTTCGGGACCGCTTGTGTTTGAGGAGGGGGCAGGAAGCTACAGCACCGTACTTGAGCGTCTTGGAGCTTCTGATATGCTGGACGGGGATCTGACGGACTGGCTGGTCCAGACGGACAGCGACGCCAATTATCAGAAAACCGGCGATTATCATATCCAGGTGGAAGTAACCAACAGTTTCGGAGATACCTCCGCTGTGAGCCTGCCGGTGCATGTGCTGGGCAGCGGGGCCCACAGTATGGAGATCGAATTGTCCTCCTGGATCGTGTATCTGGATCAGGGAGAGAAAATAGATCCTATGGAATATGTGGAAGCGGTGTACAACGGGGAAGGAGAGGAAGTCAGCAAAGATACGGTAACCTGCGAATCCTCTGTGGATCCGGATACTCCCGGCACATATGAGATCCATTATGAGGCTGCTGACGGACTGGGGCATACGGCGGAAACCTGGCTGACTGTGGTCGTGAGAGCGTAAGGAGGTAGCAACGGTGAACAAAGGAAATATCAATCTGGATGAAATCAGCATCAGAGGCATCTGTACGGATCTGGCGCGCAGCCTTTTGTTTATCATACTGGCAGCGGCGGCTATGTGGCTGGGCGCTGACGGGGCAGGACGGCTGACTTATACGCCTCAGTATACCTCTTCGGCTACTGTGGTGGTCAGCGCCAAAGGGGAAAACAGCGCCTATTCTTCCCTTTCTATGGCCAATGAGATGGCAGGGGTGTTCAGTGAAGTGTTTCAAAGCGACGCCCTCAGGGAACGGGTAACCCGGGACGCCGGGGAGGATATACAGGGTACCATTACCTGTCAGGCCATTGAGGAGACCAACCTGCTGGTGCTGAACGCAGTGTCTTCGGATCCCAGACAGGCGTATCTGTATATCAATTCCGCACTGAAAAATTATGAGGATGTGGCGGGATATGTGTTTTCCAACGCGTCTTTGGAGATCGTGCAGGAACCTCAGGTTCCGGAAGGACCTTCCAATGTATCCCGTCTGGTGTCAATGAGAAATATGCTGGCTCTGGCCGGAGCGGCAGTGATGGCGGTGATCGTGATCCTGGCATATCTGTTCCGGTTTACGGTGAAAAATACGGTATCCGCATCCAGGCAGCTGGACGGCACCATACAGGGAGTGATCCCTTTTGAGAAAAAGAACGGCAGGCAGAAGGAACAGCGGACAAAGCAGGCCCTTTTGCTGTCTTCTCCTCTGGTGAGCATGGGCTTTGCGGAGGCCAGCCGAAAGGCCCAGGCCCGCATTGAACACCATATGAAAAAGCGGGGGCTGAAAGTGCTCCAGGTGGCCAGCATCAGCGAAAATGAGGGAAAATCCACGGTAGCGGCCAATATTGCTCTGGCCCTTGCGGAAAAGCACAAAAAGGTGCTGCTCATTGACGGAGACCTTCACAAGCCGGCGCAGTTTAAGATCTTTTCCAAAAAGCAGCCGGGCCATTTTTCTCTGGAAGATGTGCTCCGGGGAAAAGCGGACTGGAAGGAGGCCCTTATCTGCGACAGAAAGGAGCAGCTGTATCAGCTCCTGCAGTTTCATGCGGCAACGGATTCCGCCGGCGTGCTGGATATGGAGCGGCTGACGGCGCTGATGGCACAGTGGCGGGAGGAAATGGATTATATTATCATAGACAGTTCTCCTGCGGCGGTTTCTACAGATGCGGAAGTGTGGATGCAGCTGGCGGATACGGTGCTTTTGGTTGTCCGTCAGGACTGGTCGGATGTGCGGATGATCAACGATACGGTGGACCTGGTATGGCAAAGCGGCACGGATTTTGCCGGTTTTATCCTGAATGCTTTTAAAAGCGAGTGGGCAGGGGCCCGGCGGGAATACGGATACAGCCATTACGCAGCAGAGAGGACGTATACAGCAGAAAGGAATCAGTACGATGGAAGAAAATAAAATGGAAAATACTTCTGCGGAAACCCGTGAGGAAGCAGAAATCGATCTGGTGGCTTTGGTCAGGGATTTTTCCCGGATCTTTAAAAGGCTGTGGTGGCTGTTTTTGATCCTTGTGGCAGCAGTGGCGGGAGGATACGGGCTGTACACGTATGTAGCCTATACGCCTATGTATCAATGCAGCGCTACGTTTACGGTTTCTACGGGAGATGATCAGACCGGAAGCTACAGTTTTTATTATGATCAAAATTCCGCGGATCAGCTGTCCAAGACTTTCCCTTATGTGCTGGACAGCAATTATTTTAAAAGCGTGCTGCTGGAAAAACTGGGAGAGACTTCCCTGAACGGCACGATCACAGCGGAAACGGTGGAAAATTCCAACATGGTTACTATGACTGTGGAAAGCGGGGATCCCGCGGACGCTGAAAATATACTGGAAACGGCTCTGGAAATCTATCCGGAAACAGCCAGATTTGTGCTTGGCACCATTCAGTTCAATCTGATCGATAGCCCAAAGACGCCTACAGAAGCCTACAATCGTCCGGAACCGGCCCGGGTGCTGGGGATCGGGATCCTGGCCGGTGCGGCGGCAGGCGTGATCGTACTGGGGATCATGGCGTTTTTCAGGCGTACAGCCAAAACGCCGGAAGATATGAAGCGGTTTACCAGTCTGAAATGCCTGGCAGTGATCCCGTATGTGAAGTTTAAGGCCCGGGGGCATAAAGTCCATACCAGCCTGTCTGTGCTGAATCGTCGGCTGCCCTATGGATTCCGGGAAAATATCCGGGCCCTGCAGATCCGACTGGAGCGGGAGATGGGAAAACGAAAGGATAAGATCCTGATGGTCACAAGTACGCTGCCCGATGAGGGAAAATCTACGGTGGCGGTGGCGCTGGCGGAAATGTTTGCCTCCAAGGGAAAGAAAGTGCTTTTGATCGACGGGGATCTGCGCAAGCAGAAAGACGCGGGGATCCTGGAGTGCGGCGACGGCGTGGGACTCCAGGACATTTTCAAAAAGGGCAAAGGCCCGGATGAAAGCGTAAAGATCCGAAAGCTGGAAAAGCAGCAGTTCTGGTTTATCGGCAGCAGCCGTCCCATGGAGCAGCCGGCAGGCATTTTGAGCCATCCAGAGCTGCCGGCGCTGATCCGCAGACTGGCGGAAAAAATGGATTATGTGATCCTGGACACGCCTCCCTGCGGGATCTTTCAGGACGCGGCTCTGATGGAAGAGTATGCGGACGCAGTCCTTTATGTGATCAAATACGATGCGGTTCCCCAGCAAAAGATCATCGAGAGTCTGTCTTTCCTGCGGGGAAGCCGGACCCGTTTCCTGGGCTATGTTTTCAATTCGTATCCCCAGGGGATGAACGATTACGGATATGGCCGCTACGGTTACGGTCACTACGGTTACGGCCGCTACGGGTATGGTCGTTACGGCAACAGCCGTTACGGATACGGCAGGAGTGAGGAACAAGATGATTGATCTGCATATACATATCGTTCCCGGCATTGACGACGGGGCGGACAATCTGGAAGATGCGTTGGAAATGGCGGCAGCAGCTTCTGACAGCGGTGTCAGGGCGGCTGCCGCTTCTTCGCATGCCAATCTGCCGGGCAGGGATCCGCTGGCTTGGAAACAAAGATACCGGGACCGGCTGGAGCTTTTGCGGGCAGGCTTAAAAAAAGAGGGGATCCCCCTTGAGGTATATCCTGCCATGGAGCTGTTCGCAGGAGGCATTTCCCCTGAGGGCAGGAGGGTATTTGCGGCTGCGGAACTGGAGCAGGGACTGGACGAAGGCAGCCTGCTGACCATAAACGGCAGCAGATATCCGCTGGTGGAATTTGCTTTTGATACGGTTTCCGATCATATAGAACAGACGTTAAAGAGGCTGATAAAAGCCGGGTATGTACCTGTCCTGGCCCATCCGGAGCGGTACCGGTGTGTCAGACGCCGGCCGGATATTTTATACCGGTATGAGCAGATGGGCGTGATCCTCCAGGTGAACAAAGGGAGCATTCTGGGGGAGTTCGGAGAACGGGTGCGCAAGGCAGCCCACTGGATCCTGCGTCAGCGGCTGGCCGGGGCAGTGGCTTCCGATGCCCACGATCCTTTGCTTCGTACACCGGATCTGGAGGAAGTATGGGATGCGCTGGATTTTCATTATGGAACAGGATGCGCAGAATTGCTGCTCTCGGAAAATCCCTGCCGGATCCTTCATAACAAAAGGATTATTCCGCCAAGATAAAAATCTGTGATCCCGGCAGCTTCGATCCCCTTTCGCTTCTGAAAAAAACAGAGAGAAAACTACAAATGATGAAAATAACCTGTTGGCATGGGTGAAGGAATGTGGTAAAATGAATATGAAAAAGTTACAAATGAAACCTTTTTGATACCATACATGTCCTCTTGTAAACAGGAGGAAAGGAAAAGAAGGCGCTGCTGGAATTGTACAACGGATTAAACAAAACAGCGTATACAGATATCGAGGAAATGACGATTACGACACTGGAAAACGCAGTGTATTTGGGAATGAAAAATGACGTGTCATTTATTTTTCATGAAAGTCTCATGCTGTATGAGCACCAGAGCACGGATAATCCCAATATGCCTTTGCGGAGTCTGTTGTATATATCAGATATTTACTCGAATCTTACCAGAGATAAGAATCTGTACAGCACAAAAAGAATCTGTATTCCGGAACCGAAGTTTGTGGTATTTTATAATGGCATAAAGCCCCTCCCGGAAAGATTTGAATTAAAATTATCAGATCTGTATCAGCCGGGAACAACCGAGCCTATGCTGGAACTGAAGCTTCTGGTGCTGAATATTAATCCGGGAAACAATCGGGAACTTCTGGAAAAATGCCGGACGCTGAACGGATACATGCGGTTTGTTGATAAAGTGCGGGAATGCGCCAAGCAGAAACCCCTTGCAGAAGCAATGGAGGAAGCGGTATCCTGGTGCATCCATGAGGACATATTGGCAGAATTTCTGAGAAAGAACAGAGCAGAGGTGATCAGTATGGGAATTTACGAGTTTGACGAAGAAAAATACATACGAATGGAGCGTCAGGAAGCCAAAGAAGAGGGGATTCAGTTGGGAATCCAAAGTGGAATTCAAACTGGAATTCAAACTGGAATCCAAAAATTGATCCGAAATCTGCATATGACAGCGGAAGAAGCGATGGATGTGCTGGAGATACCCGAAGCAGAGCGATCCAAGTACAGAAGCAGCATACAGAAATAAAGGGAGAGAAAGAAACCCCTTCCATTTCATCTGCAATCTCATGATCAACAAAGTGATAAGAGATATACAGATAGATGGAAGGGGTTTTTTGTATGCATAAGAATGCGTTTGTTTTATATTATTCTGCCAGCAGATCCTGACTGGATTCCAGCGCCCGAGTGGAAATGTCTTCGGAATAATCTGTGGGCTCCGGAGTGGCTTCATAGTAAGTCACCATGTTAGAGGAGCGGAAGATTGTATCGCTGGATCCAACCTGGTTTACCACAATGGTATCCATGTCATGAACGTCGTTCAGCGAGATCCGAAGCCGGGTGTCACTGATAAACTCGGTAGACACTTTGGCATCGTTGACATAGACATCGCTCCAGGGTGTGAAGTTCTTGCCTTCAATGATCAGCTGGGTATTGTCATAGTTTACAGAATAATCGGTTATTTTTACATCCTCGACGCCCATTTCCATATCTGTGCGCGGATACCGGTCTGCGCCGTTGTATGCGAAACGGTCGCCGTAAAGGAGATCATACTGGAGCAGTTCCAGATCGGAAAGGTATTGGTCCGTATCTGTTGTATGATGATCCAGAGCATCCTGATGATAGGTGAAAATAGTGCCTTCGTGAATGCCGATCTGATCTGTGATGTAAGCCATCAGCTGGTAAGAAGTCAGATCTTTGTCTTCTTTTTCCAGACCGAAGTTGTTCCAGGTGTAGTATCTTGTTTTATACAGATCGCCGCTTTTCATTTCATCTTCTGTCAGTCCCATAGTGGGCAGATGATCGCCGTAGAGGACTACGATGGTCTTTTCATCCCGTTTGGAAAGCATGTCGATCAGATTTCCTACGAAATCATCCACTTCACTGACTTCGTTTACATAGTATTCCCACTGGTTGTGCTGTTCTTCGGTCTTGCCTTCGCATTCCACTTTGATGGCAGGATCGTCAAACACTTTATAAGTGGGATAGTTTCCATGGCTCTGTACGGTGATGGTGTACAGGAAATCGGACTGGTCAGGTGTGGAGTCCAGTGTCTTTTTTGTTTCTCCAAGAAGGATATCGTCCGTGGGCCAGGAACCGATCTCGTTATAGTTCTGAATGTTCATCAGTTCTTTGCTGGTAAAGCTGTCAAAGCCCATGTTGGCGAATACGGTAGCCCGGCTGTAGAAATTGCCGCCATTGTTGTGAAGGGCGTGAGTGCTGTATCCGATGTCGGACAGATCGCTGGCTGCGCTTTCGCAGTTGCGCTCTTTCAGGATCGTCTTGTATGGATATTCCCCGAGGCCGAAATACTGTATGCCAAGTCCGGTGAGCACTTCAAATTCGGTATTGACTGTGCCGGCGCCCACGATAGGTACTGTGAGATAACCGGTCGTATAGTTTTCCTGAAGATTTCTCAGATTCGGAATAGGATCTTCCGAGAGATTCAGGAATTTTACTTCTTCCGGATCGATGAGAGATTCCAGCTGTACGAAAATGATATTCGGCATATCTTCAGAGGACAGACTGGTATCTTTTGCGTCTGTAGAATCTACAATATTTTTGATGGTTTCTTCCGAATAGTCTTCCGGTCTGCTCATGCCTGTATCTACCGCACTGGCAGTAAAGCTGTATACAAATCCGTAATCAGAATATCCCTGAGCCAGGTTGCCGAAATAGCCTGCCAGTACGCCGTTGCTGATAGCAGCCTTTGTTACCAGAGGAACACTTACAACGGCAGCGGCCAGAAAGATCAGATTTCTGACACGATGGATCTTTTCTTTATAAGTAGGTCCTTTTACTGCGAAAATGACCAGGAATGCCGCAAGGAGCACAAGGGCAACCACTACGATGATGCCCTGAGCCATTGTGAAATACTGGCTGTCTTTCATGGCGAGAAGGTCCCCTACCAGCTTCAGATCGGTAAAGTTAAAAGGCGTTACTCTGGAGGCCAGCACGCAGCCGTTGACAATGCCCAGAAGCAGCCAGAATACCGAGATCACGATTCGTAAAAATCCTCTACGCCGGAATAGATAGGGAATCAGTAATGTCACATAGATCAAAAAGGCGTTATAGAGAAATACAAGGGGGCTGTTAGCCACAAAGGACACTGCTCCCGACAGAGACCGTCTGGAAATCCATTCAATTACAAAAATAAGGATACAGGATAGGATCCCATGAAAAATCAGTGAATATTTTTCAAGAAACTGAGCATATTTGTTCTCAGATAAATCCGGAAACTGTATCCGTCTAAACAACGACCGTTTTCTGCGTTTGTACTCCGAAATAATTACAGGTTTGTCTTTCTTCCGAAAATGCATTGCGATTCTCCCCTTGATCATAATAATTTTGGAAATTCTGGTTAATAAGTGACTGCTTCAGGTTTCAGGTCAAACCTTAAAAAATCATCTATAAACAAATGTGACTTTTCCTGTTGGAAACCGTACAAATAAAATCTGAAAGGATAGTACTCCCAAACCGGGGAAAAGTCAATAATGAACTATGTCTAATCTTAGAAAAATATTATGAAAAATTTGTGAAGAAAAAATTAAAACTTTCCTAGTATATTGCAAAAAAGAAGTATAACAGGTGCGTTGAAACGCTAATTATTACATATATAGTCTGAGAACGTCAAAGTAGGAAGCCTTCTTTTCTTACGGAGCATAGCGGCCCAGATTGTATTGCCTTCCGATTCTGTAATGAGTTGTTGCTTCAGCGCCTCCAATAAAATATCTCCAGTGGTGATGTGTTGGAGATTGTATTTCGTGACATATGCAGATATGTCACGCATATTATTGCTGGCCAATATTCCGTTTCGCATTCGAGCCATTGCAATGGCGGCGGCCTCCCCTTTCCCGATAATTTTCATGCCGGGCTCCGGACTTGTTGTCATTTTTACATAGTCATAATATTCTGCAGATCCTGCTTCTATACTTTGAATGAACAGATCGCCATTTTGTTTGAGTGTATCAATTCTTGCTGACAAATGCGGTACTTTCTGAAGCTCTCTGTAAACCGGAGTTGGCAGAATGATCTTTCCCGAATACAGTTTGGCCAAAATACTTTCCCCTTTGATCCATAGAAAGGCTGAGATGCAATCTGTATCAAAAAAGTATCTGTTAGTCAAGTATTTCCCCTCCCGTATATTCATCATCGCCAAAGACAATATCGTCACGAAATGCATCCAGCAGGAGTTCATCTATTTTGCCGGAGGAAACAATATTTTTTTGCTGTAATGCTCTGACTTGTTTTATATAGTATCCATAGGTGCGTTTTTGGTTATCGGCTGGCAAAGGCAGATATAATTTTTCCTCATATCCCAGACTTCTCGCTTTGGATCTGACCCCGCTGCTGTAATTATCGGCTTCCGCTTTTGTCAGGAAACCCTCAGAAATCAGACGCCACAGCATTGCCTGATGACTCATTCCAAAGTACTGTTCCAGAGCAATGATATCAGACAGTTCAAGCCGGTCATCTTTGGTAATATGGCTGATCGCCTTATGCAGCGCTCCGTAAGGCGCTATAAAATAGGAAGCAAATTGATCTGCGCATTTTTCGGATTCGCCTTTCGGATTGAATTTTTTTGCGCATACGTTAAATCCGGCCGAGGTATCATAGTAAAGATGATACAGTTCATGGGCCATGGAATATCGCTGTCTCCCATAGGACATGGAGGAATTGATCGCGATGAGCTTAACGATTTCGTCTTTTACACAGATACCGCTTATATTTTCGCCCAGAGGATAAAAGACGATAGTAAGCTTTTCGATTTGATTTGCTAACGCAAAAATGTCTACGGGAGAATTTGCGTCTTCGCCAAGTTTTTCTCTTAAATCCTGCGCGTTGGTATTCAGTTCCAATTTATCAATCATCTGTTCCCTCCAGTATTTGTGTCATAAAACGACTGTTAATTGCTATTTTGCTTATTTCAGCGATCATTTTCAGATCTTCCGAAAACATATCCTGTGCTCGAAATGCAAAACGGATCGGATGTAGGTTATCCGGATTGCTCTGAAAGGCGGCAAGACTGTAGCCGTACAGATTGGCCAGGTCCTCCAACTGGTCGGCAGTCAGATTCCTTTCTCCGTTTTCTACTTTTGAGATATAGGTTTGGGTAACGCCCAGAAATTCGGCTACCTGTCCCTGCCTCAAACCGGATTTCTCACGCATTGCTTTCAGTGTTTTGGAAATAGCAGTCATGGGATCCCTCCTTTTTGTAAGTAAAGTATAGTGGAAAACTGTCATATTATCAATATAAAATTACAAAAAAATATGACAAAACTGGAGATCTATAGTTTTCAAAAAATCCTTGCAATGAAAATAGGCCTATGATAAGATAAAAAAGTCTATAAGAAAACGAGTTCCTTTGTATATCCTGCGGGGAGCTTGAGATAAAAGGAAAAAAGCCGTGAAGGAGACTCTTATTTTCAGGCGTTGACAGGAATACGGCGTCACCGACTGAGAGCGCTGTTCAAAAGAGAAAATAAAGGGAACACTCCGGAGCTGACATGCCGAAGGAAAACAGGAGATTTTCTGTAGGTTTGTACGTGGATGCGCGTTAAGCATTTAAGTGGAAAGATATCCTTAGGAAAAGGGATGTTTTTCAATGCGGGTGGCACCGCGGGATGGATAGAGACATCTCGCCCTGAAATACATGTGTATTTCGGGGCTTTTTTATTTATCAAGGGGGAAACGATGTTTTCTGATGAAAGAAATAAAAAAGCTTTGCCGGGCGCGCAGGATAGGCTGCAGAAATGACAGGATCAGGAAAGGAGATTACAGAGAAATGGAGTTTATGACTGGAGTGGCCAAAAAGGAAGATCTGGAGATCAGTGAGATCCTGGCCGGTGACTATGAAGGAAAAGATATACTGGTAAAAGGAGCGGTGCATACGATCCGGGATATGGGAGACGTTGCCTTTGTTGTGCTCCGCAAGAGAGAAGGACTGATGCAGTGCGTTTACGAAGCAGGAGTGTCTCAGTTTGATCTGAAAGATTTAAAAGAAGCAGATACCGTGCGCCAAACGGATTTGAGATCCGGATGAAAACGGTGAAGATCTTATCCGAACCGGCGGAGGCAATGCCCCTTCAGATCTCCAAATGGAAGCTGAACACTTCCCTGGAAGCAAAATTGAACAATCGCGCCGTTTCCCTGCGGAATGTAAGAGAACGGGCAAAATTCAAGATCCAGGAAGGGATCGTGAGAGGATTTCGTGATTTCTTATATAAGGAAGGATTTACCGAGATCCATACGCCGAAGATCGGAGCAAAAGGAGCGGAAGGCGGCGCCAATATCTTTAAACTGGAATACTTCCACCGCCCGGCGATCCTGGAGCAGAGCCCACAGTTTTACAAACAGATGATGGTAGGGGTATTTGACCGTGTATTCGAGACCGCACCGGTATTCCGTGCGGAAAAACACAATACAAAACGTCATCTGAACGAATATACAAGTCTGGACTTTGAAATGGGATATATTGACAGTTTTGAAGATATCATGGCTATGGAAACCGGATTTTTGCAGTATACGATGGAACTGCTGAAAAACGAATACGCCAAAGAGCTGCGGATCTTAAATGTCACCCTGCCAAATGTGGACAAGATCCCATGCGTGCGGTTTGACGAGGCAAAACAGAAAGTGTCGGAAAAATATAACCGTCAGATCCGAAACCCCTACGATC
This sequence comes from uncultured Roseburia sp., assembly GCA_930989305.1. Taxonomy (GTDB): domain Bacteria; phylum Bacillota; class Clostridia; order Lachnospirales; family Lachnospiraceae; genus Brotonthovivens; species Brotonthovivens avistercoris. The sequence goes on from CAKNLF010000043.1 coordinate 18,395, forward strand.
TGGAGCCGGAGGAAGAACATCTGATCGGACAGTATTTCAAAGAAGAATGCGGCGCGGACTTTGTATTCGTAACCCATTATCCTTCCAAGAAACGTCCTTTCTACGCAATGGACGATCCGGCGGACGATACTTTTACACTGAGCTTTGACCTGCTGTTTAAGGGTCTTGAGATTACCACCGGCGGACAGCGTATCCATGATTACCGGGAACTGCTCGGAAAGATCGAAAAGCGCGGCATGACAACCGAAGGCATGGATCATTACCT
>CAKNLF010000044.1 GCA_930989305.1 uncultured Roseburia sp.
GGACATGTAAATCCGGACGGGGACTGCGTAGGCTCTTGCCTGGCTACCTATAATTATATAAAAGAGAATTATCCGGATATTCAGATAGATGTTTATCTGGATCCGATTCCGAATATTTTTAAATTTCTGAAATCATCAGACGAGATTAAAGCGCCGGGAACAGAGAAAAAGGAATATGATCTGTTCCTGGCTCAGGATTGCGGAGACGCGGCCCGTCTTGGAGCAGCGGAACATTATTTCCATGAGGCCAAAAAGACGGTATGCATTGATCATCATAAAAGCAATGGAGCCTTTGCTGATATCAACTACATTTATCCCGAGGCCAGCTCCACATCCGAGCTGATCTACGATTTGATTGAAGATGAAAAAATATCAAAAGCTGTGGCGGAATGTATTTATCTGGGAATCGTCCATGATACCGGCGTTTTCCAGTATTCCTGCACCTCATCCAAAACTATGAACATAGCCGGACGTCTTATGGACAAAGGCATTGATTTTACGAGGATCATAAACGACACGTTTTTTGAAAAAACTTATGAACAGACCCGTATCATGGCGGCGGCGCTGCTGAAGAGCCAGCGGTTCCTGGATGAAACGTGTATTTTCAGCTTTATAACAAGAGAAGAGATGGAGGAGTACCATGTGCTGCCCAAACATCTGGAAGGAATTGTCAGTCAGATGCGGGCGGTTAAAGGAGTGGATACTGCTGTTTTCCTGTATCAGAATGGGGAAAACAGCTACAAAGTCAGTATGCGTTCCTCCAATCTGGTGGATGTGGCTGAGATCGCGGTGGGGTTCGGCGGAGGCGGCCATGCCAGAGCCGCAGGTGCGACAATGGAAGGAGATGCCCGGCAGATCCGGGATCTGATCCTGGAAAAAATCCGACAGCAGCTGGAGAAAGACCATGTATAACGGAATTGTTATTATAAATAAAGAACAGGGATTTACCTCTTTTGACGTGGTGGCAAAGCTTCGGGGTGTATTCGGACAAAAAAAGATCGGGCATACGGGAACCCTGGATCCGGATGCCACCGGCGTGCTGCCGGTATGTCTCGGAAACGCCACAAAAGTCTGCGATATGCTTACAGACAGTGATAAAGAATACCGGGCGGTGCTCCTGCTTGGGATCAGAACAGATACCCAGGATATTACCGGACAGATCCTTGAGGAAAAGCAGGTGACTGCCGGTGAAAAAGAAGTAAAAGAAGCGATACGCTCCTTTACAGGAACCCAGCTTCAGATTCCGCCTATGTATTCCGCCTTGAAAGTCAATGGACAGAAGCTCTGCGATCTTGCCAGAGCGGGAAAAACTGTAGAGCGGAAGCCAAGAGAGATCCGGGTGTATGAGGCAGAGATCCTGCGCATGGATCTGCCGCGGGTGGAGATCCGTTTTTGCTGTTCCAAAGGAACCTATATCCGGACGCTGTGCAACGATATCGGAGAGCGGCTGGGATGCGGCGGCTGTATGGAATCCCTGGTAAGAACATCCGCGGCGGGCTTTGGTATTGAGGAAGCTGTAAAGCTGGAAGTTTTGCAGAGGGCAAAAGAGGAGGGCAGGCTGGAAGCTTATGTAAAAAGCACGGACACTGTTTTTCTCCATTTGCCGAAAGCTGTTGTAGACAGAAAATATGATGTGATTTTAAATAACGGAAACAGACTGAAAAGAGAATTTTTTACAGAATCTGACTTCCGGACAGAGCCGGAGCGGATAAGGGTTTACGGGTCCGACGGAAAATTCCGGGCTGTTTACCGGTACGAGGAAGCGGAAAAGGGATTCCGGCCGGTTAAAATGTTTTTGGAGTAACAGATGAAAGTAATAAAAGATACATTGGATTTTCAAATCGAAGAACCGTCCATTATATCCCTGGGTAAATTCGATGGGATTCACGCGGGACACCATCTTTTGATGGATGCGCTGGCGGATGGAAAAAAACAGGGCTTAAAAAGCGTAGTTTTTACATTCAGCATTTCACCGAAAATGCATTTTGATCATGATCTGAAAATGCTGACTACAGATGAGGAAAAAATGCTGCTCCTGGAAGAAGCAGGGGCGGATTATGTGATCGAATGTCCTTTTAGCGAAGATATTATGCATATGCAGGCGGTAGATTTTCTGAAAATGCTTACAGAAAAGATCCGGGTGAAAGAAATTGTGGCCGGTACGGATTTTCACTTTGGTTATCAGCGCAAAGGAGATTACCGGCTTCTGCAGCAGTGCGCGGACCAGTTTGGATACAGGGTGCGGATTTTTGAAAAGAAACAATTTGAAGGCGCGGATATCAGCAGTACCAGGATCCGCGGTCTTCTTACAGATGGCAAGATCCAAAAAGCCAACGAATTGCTTGGATATGAGTATTTCTTTTACGGAAAAGTAGTCCACGGAAATGAACTGGGCAGGACCATATCCGCGCCTACGGCAAACCTGCTTCCTTCCGCGGATAAGCTGCTTCCGCCTTTCGGTGTATATGCGGTGCATGTCCGGGTGGATGGAAGAGAGTACAACGGAATCGCCAACATAGGAAAGAAGCCTACGGTAAAGGGACATTATCCTGCAGGGGTGGAAACGTTTATTTTTGATTTCCACGAAGATATTTACGGACAGATCATCAAGGTTTCTCTGTGCGAATATATCAGACCGGAACAGAAATTCCGTTCGCTGGAAGAACTGAAAACACAGATGGAAAAGGATATTGCCGCCTGCAGGAAAATATTAGAACCCGGGGAAAAAACGGTTTACAAGTGATTGGATGTATGCTATAGTGTAGTGGTGTGAGCAAGCCCATACTCAGTGTCTGGAATCTCCAACCTGATACTTAGTAGCGCACATATTATCTGGGCGATCATATATAGATTCAGGAGGAAAAAGAAATGATTTCTAAAGAAAAGAAAGCAGCCATTATGGCAGAATACGGCAGAACACCTAATGATACAGGTTCACCGGAAGTTCAGATCGCTATTTTAACAGCAAGAATCCAGGAGCTTACAGAGCATCTGAAAGAGCATCCGAAGGATCATCATTCAAGAAGAGGACTTCTTAAAATGGTTGGTCAGAGACGTGGTCTGCTTGCATATCTCCAGAGAAAAGATCTGGAAGGATACCGTACTCTGATCGCAAAATTAGGAATCAGAAAATAATTTAAAAATAGAGCGGAACAACCGCTCTATTTTCTTAACAGGCGTATATAGTCTGGCAAAAGTATTTTCTTATGGGAGGAGCAGGGCTCTTCCCGTAGAAAAGAAAACAGCAGAATGAAATATTCCGAGACCACTGATATGTATATAGGCAGCGGATGTGTATGTATCAGTAGTTTCGGGTTCTTCTGCTGAAATTATATTTCAAAGGAGAATGATATGTACAAGACTTTTACAATGGAACTCGCCGGAAGAACATTGAGAATCGACATCGGCAGAGTAGCGGCCCAGGCAAACGGAGCGGCATTAATGCATTACGGAGACACAGTGGTATTAAGTACAGCCACTGCATCCGACAAACCCCGTGAAGGAATTGACTTCTTCCCGCTGAGCGTTGAATTTGAAGAAAAAATGTATGCGGTAGGAAAGATTCCGGGAGGATTCAACAAACGTGAGGGAAAAGCTTCTGAAAACGCGGTGCTTACCGCCCGTGTGATCGATCGTCCTATGCGTCCTCTGTTCCCGAAAGATTACAGAAATGATGTGACTTTAAATAATATGGTAATGAGCGTAGATCCTCAGTGCCGTCCGGAACTGGTGGCAATGATCGGATCCGCTGTGGCTACCTGCATTTCTGATATTCCTTTCTGCGGTCCATGCGCTATGACTCAGGTGGGTATGATCGATGGAGAATTTATCGTTAACCCTTCTCAGGAACAGTGGGATAACGGAGATCTTCAGCTGACAGTGGCGTCCACTTCTGAGAAAGTGATCATGATCGAAGCGGGAGCAAATGAGATCAAAGAGGAAAAAATGATCGAAGCCATCTATATGGCGCATGATATCAACCAGACGATCATTGAATTCATCAATCAGATCGTTGCGGAAGTAGGAAAGCCGAAGCATGAATACACAAGCTGCGCAATCCCGGAAGAGATGTTTGCGGCTATTAAAGAGATCGTGCCGCCACAGGAAATGGAAGAAGCGGTATTTACAGACGATAAACAGACAAGAGAAGAAAATATCAGAGTTCTGACAGAAAAACTGGAAGAAGCTTTTGCGGAAAATGAAGAATGGCTGGAAGTGCTGGGCGAGGCTGTGTACCAGTATCAGAAAAAAACAGTCCGCAAAATGATCCTGAAAGATCACAAACGTCCTGATGGCCGCGCCATTGACCAGATCCGTCCGCTGGCAGCGGAAGTAGATCTGATCCCAAGAGTACATGGCTCCGCTATGTTTACAAGAGGACAGACTCAGATCTGTACCATTACCACACTGGCGCCTTTATCCGACGCTCAGCGTGTAGATGGTATTGATGAAAATATTACAGAAAAACGATATATGCACCACTACAATTTCCCGTCCTATTCTGTAGGTGAGACCAAACCTTCCAGAGGACCGGGACGTCGTGAAATCGGACATGGAGCTCTGGCGGAAAAAGCGCTTGTACCGGTGCTGCCTTCTGTTGAGGAATTCCCCTATGCGATCCGGACAGTATCCGAGACATTTGAATCCAACGGATCCACATCACAGGCAAGTATCTGTGCTTCCACCATGTCTCTTATGGCAGCCGGAGTGCCTATCAAAAAACAGGTTGCGGGTATTTCCTGCGGTCTCGTAACCGGCGACACAGACGATGATTATATCGTACTTACCGATATCCAGGGACTGGAAGACTTTTTTGGAGATATGGACTTTAAGGTAGCCGGAACACACGATGGCATTACCGCTATCCAGATGGATATCAAGATCCACGGACTGACACGTCCTATTGTGGAAGAAGCTATTGCAAGAACAAAAGCGGCAAGGGAATATATTATCAATGAAGTTATGACTCCCGCTATTGCCGAGCCGAGAGCAACGGTAGGTGAATTTGCGCCTAAGATCATTTCCATGCAGATCGACCCGCAGAAGATCGGCGATGTGGTGGGCCAGAGAGGCAAGACCATCAACACCATCATTGAAGAAACCGGCGTAAAGATTGATATTTCCGATGACGGAAACGTTTCTATCTGCGGTCTCGATGCAGCTCAGATGGAAAGAGCCGCTGAATATATCCGGATCATTACAACAGATTTTGAAGCCGGACAGGTATTTACCGGAAAAGTAGTAAGCATTAAAGAATTCGGCGCGTTTATTGAATTCGCTCCGGGCAAGGAAGGTCTGGTACACATTTCCAAGATCTCCAAATCACGGATCAATCGTGTGGAAGATGTGCTGACACTTGGAGATAAAGTAACAGTAGTCTGCCTTGGCAAAGATAAAATGGGCAGAATCAGCTTCAGCATGAAAGACGTAAAACCGGAAATGCTTAAAAAATAACAGCGTATCGTAGAATGCGAACGGGCAGGAATTTTGGGACAAACCTGTCCGTTTTGCTGTGTATAACAACAATTTATTCCCCGGGAATATGTTAAAAGAAAAAGGATAATTATGAATCGGGTTTTAAGATTAATCCACGGGGAGTATGCTTTGGAAAGAAACATCCGGGGACAGAATGTTCATGTGGCCATACTGGATACCGGCATTTATCCCCACAGCGCATTTGACGGCCGGATCGTTTCCTTCCATGATCATGTGGCTGGGATATCGAAGCCGTATGATGACAATGGTCATGGAACGCATATAGCGGGCATTATCGGGGGATGGCTTCCGAAATTCAATTTTCAGGGAGTAGCGCCGGAGTGTCTTTTTCATATATACAAAGTACTGGACGCCAATGGAAACGGAAGGATCCGTTCTGTAATCCGGGCAGTAGAGGAAATTGTCCGGAATCTGGCTGTGAATCAGATCAGACTGATCAATATTTCCGTAGGCATGGCGGGGGATCCGGCTTCTTCGGATCAGAAGGCGCTGCTGGATATTGTAAATTATGCCTGGTCCAAAGGCATTGTAGTGGTGGCTGCTGCCGGCAATAACGGACCGGGGATCAATACGGTTACTTATCCGGGGATTGCCAGAAAGATCATCACAGTGGGAAGTTCGGACGACAGATTTTTAAAGAACAGATTGGGACTGAAAAGGGGATATTCGGGAACCGGTCCCACAAACGAATGTATTGTAAAGCCGGAGGTGCTTGCGCCTGGTACCAATATCAGGAGCTGCGGCGTACAGTCTCCTTACGGGATGTGTGTGAAAAGCGGCACATCTATGGCGGCTCCGGTGGTGACGGGGATGCTGGCTCTCCTTTTGAGCGTGGCGCCTGGCCTGACCCCTGCTCAGGTAAAGATGAAAATATTTGAAGCGGTTGTGGAAGCGAAAGATAATCCAAACTGCTGGGGCTATCTGTATGTTGACCGGCTTTTACAGGCGGCAGGAAGATAGCCGGTATATACTGGAGGAAATATGGATTTAAAAGTCAAGCTGGATTCTTTTGAAGGACCTCTGGATCTGCTCCTTCATCTGCTGGAAAAAAATAAAGTTAATATTTATGATATCCCGATTGTGGAAATTACCAACCAGTATATGGATTATATCCGGGAAATGCAGCGTCAGGATCTGAATATTATGAGTGAATTTCTGGTCATGGCAGCTACTTTGCTGGATATCAAGTGCAGGATGCTCCTCCCCGCCAAGACAGAAGAGGAGGAAGAAGAGGATCCCAGAGCGGAGCTTGTGGAACAGCTTCTTCAGTATAAAATGTACAAATATATGTCTCTGGAGCTGAAAGACCGTCAGATAGACGCTCAGAAGCTGATGTTCAAGGGACCCACTATCCCGGAGGAAGTGAAAAAATATGAGGAGCCGGTGGATCTGGAGGAACTTACCAGAGGCCTGAACCTGCAGAAACTGAATCAGATCTTTCAATCTGTAATGAAAAAGCAGGCAGACAAGATCGATCCGATCCGATCCAAGTTCGGAAAAATCGAAAAGGAAGAAGTATCTGTGGATGAAAAAATCGCCAGCCTGGAAAAATATGCCGGGGAGCATGAGACTTTTCATTTTCGAAACCTGCTGGAGAAACAGAAAAGCCGCATGGAGATCATTGTTACTTTTCTGGCGGTGCTGGAACTTATGAAAATGGGAAAAATAAGCATTACCCAGGAGCATTTGTTTGACGATATTCTGATTTGCTCCAGAATATCGGGCTGACTGCTCCCGGATACGGATGGTGATAAAAATGGAAGAAAAAAATTATGAGGCAATAATAGAAGCAATCCTGTTTACAATGGGAGAATCGGTGGAGCTGTCCCGGATCGCGGCAGCCCTGGAGCTCCCAGAAAAAGATACACGGGAAATTCTTGAACATATGATGAAAAAGTATGCTTCCGAAGATCATGGAATCCAGATCCTGGAACTGGAAGACTCTTTTCAGATGTGTACCAAAGCTGAGATGTACGGATATCTGATCCGGATCGCGAAACAGCCGAAGAAGAATGTTCTGACGGATGTAATACTGGAGACTTTGTCTATTATCGCGTATAAGCAGCCGGTGACCAAGATTGAGATTGAAAAGATCAGGGGGGTTTCCTGCGAACATGCGGTCAATAAGCTGCTGGACTACGGGCTGGTCACAGAGGTAGGGCGTCTGGACGCTCCCGGCAGGCCGATCCTTCTTGGAACTACGGAAGAGTTCCTGCGATGTTTCGGGGTTCAGTCCATCGAAGATCTCCCCTCTTTAAATCCGGAAAAAATCGAAGAATTCAAGCAGGAAGCTCAGGATGAGATCCAGCTGAAGCTGAATGTATGATATTATAAAGTAAAGACCTCTGTCCGGGGAATGGGACAGAGGTCTTTTTGAACTGCTGATGCGGAAATGTCATAAATCGGGGTGATATCTGTATAACAGGGTTAGCATATGCTAATTATCTAAACATTCCAGTGGCAATTTGGGAAAAATGATTGTACTGAAAGAAATACAATTTTTAAAAATAACAGATTTCACAATAAAATGTCTGGAAATTTGACAAATCAGACAAAAAAGGAGGTTACTTTTTAGAAATGCAATTACACAATCCTCATTGGATTGCTCAATAGTTAGTATTGTACAAAATAGGAATTTCATTTAATATATATAGTAACATAACCCAAGGATACTGGAATTTTTTTTGGTAAACTTTACTAAAAGAAAATGGTCCTTCGGGATCAATGTCTGAAATTCTCATAAATCTGTCAGATTTATGAGAAAATGTTTTAGGAGGATAGGATATGAGCAGGTTATCAGTAGTATCTACGGACAAAGTAAATTCTACCACAGAAAAACTGATGAAAGAATTTACACAGCGGATCGTTGCCAATCCGCCTGGTGTCTGTCCTGTAGACATGCAATTGGCATTTTTGAAAGTCTGTCACGCACAGACATGCGGTAAATGTGTTCCATGCCGTGTTGGCCTTGGAAAGCTGGAGGAACTTCTGGAAGATGTTCTGGATAATAAGGCTACTATGCGGACATTGGATCTGATCGAAAAGACCGCGGAAAACATTAAAAATTCAGCAGACTGCGCCATCGGTTTTGAATCCGCGAGAATGGTGCTTGCAGGTCTGGAAGGATTCAGAGAAGATTATATTTCTCATGTAAAAGAACATAAATGTATCGGTACATTTGAACAGCCGATTCCCTGTGTTACATTATGCCCGGCTAACGTGGATATTCCGGGATATATCGCTCTTGCAGGGGAAGGACGCTGCGCGGACGCGGTAAAACTGATCCGGAAAGACAATCCGTTCCCTACGGCATGCGCTCTTATCTGCGAGCATCCCTGTGAGGCAAGATGCCGTCGTAATATGATCGATGATTCTATCAATATCCGGGGAATGAAACGTTATATTGTAGATAACGCGCCTACCAACACTGTTCCGGTTCCGGAATGCGCGCCTTCTACAGGAAAGAAAGTAGCTATTATCGGCGGCGGTCCAAGCGGCCTGACAGCAGCTTACTTCCTTCAGCTGATGGGGCATCAGACAACCGTATTCGAAGAAAAAGCAAAACTTGGCGGTATGCTCCGCTACGGTATCCCCAATTACAGATTCCCCAGAGAGAGACTTCAGGAGGATATTGACGCGATCCTTTCTACAGGCGTGGAAGTAAAATTAAACACGGTTGTTGACACTGAGGCTATGGAGAAGATCCGCAATGAATATGACGCCGTTTATATTGCTATTGGAGCACATACGGACAAAAAACTCGGCCTGGAAGGAGAAAACAGCAACAATGTGATCTCCGCAGTGGATATGCTCCGTGAGATCGGTGACGACAAATATCCGGATTTCACAGGCAAACGGGTAATTGTAGTAGGCGGCGGAAATGTTGCTATGGACTGTGCGAGAACTGCTATGCGTGCCAACGCAAAAACAGTAAGTATTGTATATAGAAGACGTCAGGAAGATATGACAGCTCTTCCGGAAGAAGTAGAAGGAGCAATTGCGGAAGGAATTGAACTGGTTACTCTGAAAGCTCCCCTTCGTGTAGAAGCAGATGAGAACGGAAACGCATGCGCGCTTTGGGTACAGCCTCAGATCATCGGACCTGTAAAAGCAGGCAGACCGGCTCCGAGAAAAGCAAACAAACCGGAAGAAAGAATGGAATGTGATGTGATTCTGGTTGCTATCGGTCAGGATATCGTTTCCAAACCATTTGAAGATTTCGGCATTGCCGCAAACAGAGGACGTCTCTGCGCTGATGAAACAGGCGCGTTAAATATGGTAGGAATTTTTGCCGGCGGCGACTGCGTATCCGGACCGGCTACCGTGATCAAGGCTATTGGAGCAGGTAAGGTGGCTGCCGCAAATATTGACGAATTCTTGGGATACCATCATCCGATCACTGTTGATGTTGAAATTCCAGAACCGTTATTAAATGATAAAATACCTTGCGGACGTGTAAACCTGTCTGAAAAAGAAGCATGGGCACGTAAGAGAAACTTTGAAGGTATGGAATACAGCATGAGTGATGAAGAAGCTGTTCAGGAAGCAAGCCGCTGTCTGCGCTGCGACCGTCACGGATGCGGAGTTCTGAGAGGAGGTAGACAGGACAGATGGTAAACTTGACAATTAATAATAAAAAAGTACAGGTACCGGAAGGTACAACGATTTTAACTGCCGCTGCAACTGTTGGTATCAAGATCCCTACTCTTTGCTATCTGAAAGAAATCAATGAGATCGGTGCCTGCCGTGTCTGCTGTGTAGAAGTAGAAGGTAAAGAGACATTGGTTGCATCCTGCAATACAAAAGTAGAAGAAGGCATGGTCATCTACACAAACAGTCAGAAGGCGCAGTACGCCAGAAGAATGAACGTACAGTTTATCCTGTCACAGCATGATTACCGCTGTGCAGCCTGTCAGAGAAACGGTAACTGTACACTTCAGCAGATCGCGTCCGATCTGAACATCAACGACGTTCCTTTTGAACAGGATTATTCCGAATTTGACTGGCCGGAAGATTTTCCTCTGATCAGAGACGCAAGCAAATGTATCAAATGTATGCGCTGCGTACAGATCTGCGACAAAGTACAGAGCCTGAATATCTGGGATGTGGTAAATACCGGAAAGAGAACAAACGTGGATGTATCCAGAATGCGCAAGATCACAGACGCGGATTGTTCCGTATGCGGTCAGTGTATCACTCACTGTCCTACAGGCGCGCTTCATGAGAGAGACGATATCCAGAAAGTTATGGACGCTGTTCATGATCCGGACAAGATTGTTGTCGTACAGATCGCGCCGGCAGTTCGTGCGGCATGGGGCGAAGGCCTTGGCCTTCCGGCTTCTATGGCTACCGAAAAGCGTATGGCTGCCGCAGTTCGCGCAGTAGGCGTAGATTATGTATTTGATACAAACTTCAGCGCGGATCTTACCATTATGGAGGAAGGCAATGAATTCCTTGAAAGAATGGCTCACAAAGATCAGTATCAGTGGCCGATGTTTACATCCTGCTGTCCGGGATGGGTACGTTTCCTGAAATCACAGTATCCGGAAATGACCAGCCAGCTTTCAACTGCAAAATCACCCCAGCAGATGTTCGGCGCAGTGGCAAAATCTTATTACGCGCAGATCCTGGATGTGGATCCTTCCAGAATCTTCTCCGTATCCATCATGCCCTGTACAGCGAAAAAAGCGGAATGCGAGCTTCCGGTAATGAATGATGCCGGAGCGGGACAGGACGTAGATGTTTCCCTGACAACCCGTGAGCTTGACCGTATGCTGAAAGCGGAACTGATTTCACCGGCGCTGCTTCCGGAAGAAGAGTTTGATATGCCTCTGGGCGTAGGTACCGGAGCGGGCGTTATTTTCGGCGCTACCGGCGGCGTTATGGAAGCTGCTTTAAGGACCGCTTATTTTGTGGTAAATAAAGAAAATCCGGATCCGGATGCTTTCCAGGCAGTACGTGGTATGGACGGCATTAAAGAAGTAACAGTTGAAATCGGCGGCATTCCTGTAAGAGCTGCAGTTGTAAGCGGACTTGGCAACTCAAGAAAACTGATTGAAAAAATCAAAGCAGGAGAGGCAGAGTACGATTTTGTAGAAGTTATGGCATGCCCGGGCGGCTGCGCAGGCGGCGGCGGACAGCCGATCACAGACGGTGTGGAACTGGCAGACGTGCGTGGAGCGAGACTGTATGAGCTGGATAAAAACAATCCGCTGCGTTTCTCACACGAAAATCCGTCTGTACAGGCTCTCTACAGAGACTTTATGGGCAAACCGCTTTCACACAAAGCGCATGAACTTCTTCATACGGATCATGAAGCGTGGGATATGCCAAAAGCAAAATAATTTCAGGACAGAAGGATAGACAGACAGGAAAGAAAGTCTGATCCGAAGGAACATAAAAAGTCCCGCAGAGGCTGATTTGATATCATGCAGCTCTGCGGGATTTTTATACGAATTTTTCTATTGGATGCTGATCCCGGCAAGATATCCGGTGGACCAGGCAATCTGCAGGTTAAAGCCTCCTGTCAGCGCGTCTGTATCCAGGATTTCTCCGGCAAAATACAGCCCTTTAACCAGTTTGGATTCCATTGTGGAAGGATTTATTTCCCGGACAGATACGCCGCCTCTTGTAATGATGGCCTCCTCAAAACCCCGAAATCCGGTTACCGTACAGGGAAAATGTTTCAGCAGATGCACAAGGCCGGCCCGTTCTTCCTTTGTGATGCTGTTTACTTTTTTGGGTCCGTCAATTCCGGACAGACGGATGATCACAGGTATCATTTTGGCAGGAAGCAGACCGTGAATGGCATTTTTGAAATCCCGGTTCTGGCTGGCGGCGAAATCCCGCTGAAGCCTGCCGTCAAGCTGCTGGTCAGAGAGCGCCGGTTTCAGGTCGATCAGCAACCGTGTTTCGTCTTTGGCGATATAGTCACTGGCAATACTGCTGGCAGAAAGGATCAAAGGCCCGCTGACTCCAAAATGGGTGAACAGCATCTCTCCGAAATCCTGATAAACTTTTTTTGAACCGGATAACAGGGTGACTTCTACATTTTTTAAAGAAAGCCCCTGCATTTCTCTGATATAGTCTTCCTTGACATTTAAGGGGACCAGAGAAGGAAAAAGCTTTGTGATTGTATGACCTGCCTGCCGGGCCAGTTCATATCCCTGACCGTCCGATCCGGTAGAAGGGTAGGACTGTCCGCCGCAGGCGCATATAAGGCTGTCGCAGGGAAAGACTTCGGTCCGGCCGCCGCAGCTGGCTTCAGCCCCGGTGATACGTCCGTCCTCGATCAGGAGTTTTGTGATCCGGCTATGGAAACGGACCTGGACCCCGCTGGATTTTAAAAGATCCTGGAGGGTGCGGATCACATCTGAAGAATGATCCGACTGAGGGAAAACCCGGCCGCCCCGTTCGGTCTTCAGGGCAAGTCCGTGGCTGGAAAAAAAGTCCATGACAGCCTGATTGTCAAAAGAATAGATGCTGCTGTATAAAAATTTCCGGTTGCGGATACAGGATTGAAAGAGTGTGTCCGTATCAGAGGCGTTAGTCAGATTGCACCGGCCTTTCCCGGTAATAAACAGTTTTTTCCCAAGCTTTTCGTTTCTTTCCAAAAGGAGCACCTGATGGCCCCCGGCGGCCGCCTGACAGGCAGCCATCATTCCGGCTGCTCCGCCGCCGGCTACAATTACTTTACTCATTGATATCCTCCAGTTTTGCGTATCGCATTTTCATATGATCGTCAATGGGGTTGATCTCATCGTTTTCATATACCTGATAATCATCCCAGATGTCTTCCAGCATTTCCAGCGTACTGACCACTTCGTCCTGCTTTTTCATACACAAAGCCACGATCAGGGCGTTGATCACACTTAAAGGGGCTACCAGAGAGTCTACAATGGATGCCATATCGCTTTTTGCGATCAGATTGCAGGAAGAATACAGATTCATTGGAGAATGAATACTGTCTGTGAGAGTGATAACTTTTGCGTTCCGGTTGTTGGCAAATTCCATGGCTTTTAAAGTACGCATGGAATATCTGGGGAAACTTATGCCGATGATCACGTCGTCCTGGCTGATACGCACCATCTGCTCAAAAAGTTCGCTGGAATTGTTTGTATGCAGAAGATGAACATTCTCAAACATCAGGTTAAAGTAAAAGGCCAGAAAGCTGGCAAGGGGAGCGCAGCTTCGGATGCCGATAATATAAATGTGCTTTGCGTTCAGGATGATATCAAGGGCCAGTTCAAAGGCGTTCTGGTCAATATCCTCCAGAGTGCTTTTTATTTTTTCAGCGTCGGACTGAAGTACGGTCTCCAGTATTTTGGACTGGCTGATCCGGCCGTAAGTTACTTCCATACGCTGAATGGAATTTAATTTATTTCTTACCAGTTCCTCCAGGGCTTTCTGAAATTCCGGATACCCTTTATATCCCAGATAGGTGGCAAAACGCACCACAGTGGATTCGCTGACGCCCACTACTTTTCCCAGTTTTTCCGCTGTCAGGAAAACTGCTTTGTCATAATTATCCGTAATATATGTGGCAAGCAGTTTCTGCCCTTTGCTCATAGAACTGTATTTTTCATTAATGCGGTTTGTTAATTCATTTGTATTACTCATTCTGTACCTCCACCAAGGTACAGTATATCATTTTGCTTTTTTAAATTGAAGTTTAAATTTAAGCTTTTTGCAGGAATTCCGTCAAAAACTGGCGGATGCACCAGCCTATGTCAAATGCGGATACGCTTTCCGCAAGCAGCACCTTCCGGCTCCCTACATAGACGCCGTTGATATAGTATTTTTCCGTGCCGGCTTCCAGTCCCTTTTTTAACGGCGCCCTGAGCTGTTCGGGGCCCTCATAGGAAACGGTCACCTGGTCATTTTCGGATAGAAGACAGAGAAGCTTCTTGTTCTCTTTTGTGATCTTTACCTCACCGGGATAGGAATAGACGCCTCCTTTGGAGGAAACCGCGCCGGTGACAGCAAGAGAAGCAAGCCTTTTATTGGGATTTTTAAGAAATATATCTTCTTTTTCATAATTTTCATTTCCATAGGCGATCAGTTTTCTGGAATCGGACCATTTGTAATTTTTATGGTTCGGCCAGCCGCAGGCCAGCAGAGCAATGGTGTAGGTGCGTCCGTTTTTCTGATAAGCGCAGACATAACAGTAGCCGGCTTTGGAGGTATAGCCGGTTTTCCCTGTGAGAGCTCCGCTTTCCATATCCAGGAAACTGTTTTTGTTGGAAAGCTGGTATGTATGTTTTTTATCCAGGTCTTCGAAGCTGTAGTTTTTTGTCCGGGTGATTTCCAGAAACGTGTCGTTTTTGCGGCAGTAGTTCATGATCCTGGCAAGATCGGCGGCAGTAGTGCCGTGACCGGAAGTCTCGTCAGATGCGTCCAGGCCGTTGGGCGTAATAAAATGACTGTTTTCGCAGCCGATCTCAGAAGCCTTGGCGTTCATCATATCCGCAAATTTTTCCACGGATCCGCCGATGCTTTCCGCAATGACCACGGCGGAATCATTATGAGATTCCAGCATAAGGGAATACAGCAGATCTTTCAGATAAAAACGATCCCCCTGGGAAAAACCGCATTTTGTCTCCGGCATAGTGCAGGCATATTCGGAAGCTGTACAGATCTGATCCGGACTTCCGTTTTCAATGGCCAGGATACAGGTCAGGATCTTGGTGGTGCTGGCGTTTGGCATAAATTCTTTTTCATTCTTTCCGTACAGGACGCGGCCGGTTTCCCCGTCCATGAGCGCCGCAGCTTTGGCATACAGTCCGAGATCTTCCTGAGACTGTCCGGACGCGGCGGCGTTTTCTCCGGCGCAGAACCCGGGCAAAGAAAAGGCAAGAGAAACAGCGCATATCAGCAAGAAGGCCGTAAGGCAGGAAAAAACAAATTTAATAGGTTTTTGGATCAATTTTTTAACCAGACTTTTTTCTATACTTTATGGAAATCAGGCGGCAGATATGACAGATTCTTTGGAAGTGACAGGTAAGAGGAAAGCAGGACCCCGGGGAAGAGGCTTCGTTGAAAAAGTCTTGTCCGGTATCCCGGTTTGCGTTATACTGTTAATATTGGGTATTCAGACTAGCATATAGTCGACCCGTTGTTTCAGCCTTTCTGAGGACAGCATACAGGAGGGCAATTTATACAGCAAGAGAGGTAGAGCATGGGATATAATATTGCAATTGACGGACCGGCCGGCGCCGGAAAAAGCACGATCGCCAAAATGGCCGCAAAAAAGCTTGATTTTCTGTATGTGGATACAGGAGCTATGTACCGGGCTATGGCGTATTATTTTATGATAAATAACATAGATCCAGAAGACCAGGAGAAAATAGCGGCTTCCTGTCCGGATATCCGGATCCAGTTGAAATATGAGGAGGGAACGCAGCAGATATATCTGAACGGAGAGAATGTGTCTGTACAGATTCGAAGAGAAGAAGTGGGAAATATGGCCTCTGTTATCAGCGCTTATCCCCAGGTGCGCGGGAAACTGACAAGCCTGCAGCAGGAGATCGCGGCTGAGGAAAATATCATTATGGACGGCAGAGACATAGGGACCTGCGTACTGCCAGGGGCCCAGCTGAAAATTTATCTGACAGCAAGCGTTCACACCCGCGCCCAGAGACGTTACAAAGAGCTGACAGAAAAAGGGACTGCATGCAGTCTGGAAGAAATCGAAAAGGATATTGAAGAGAGAGATTACCGGGATATGCACCGGGAGATCTCGCCGCTGAAAGCCGCCCCGGACGCGGTTGTCCTTGACACTTCCCATATGGATATCCCCCAGGTAATTGAAAAAATTATGGAGCTTGCGAAAAAAGCTGGAATAGCGGGAAAAGGATTATGAAAGTAATAACGGCAAAAAGCGCGGGATTTTGTTTTGGCGTGGAACGGGCGGTTAATAAAGTATATCAGGAACTGGAACTGGGGGAACAACCCATATATACTTACGGACCGATCATCCACAATGAAGAAGTGATCGGCGATCTGGAAAAAAGGGGCGTAAAGATACTGGAGACACCTGAGGATATTCAAAAGGCCCAGGGAGGAACTGTGATCATCCGTTCTCACGGAGTATCCAGACAGATTCAGGAGATCATGGAAAACAGCAGACTGAAAGTGGTGGACGCAACCTGTCTGTTTGTTTTAAAAATTCATAAATATGTTGAAGATTACAGCAAAAAAGGATATCATATAATTGTTATCGGAAATCCGGGACATCCGGAAGTGGAAGGAATCGTCGGATGGGCAAATCCGGACAAGACGACAGTGATATCCGATAAAGAAGACGCAGAGAAACTTAATATCCCCGTAAATGAGAAAGTATGTATCGTATCCCAGACGACTTTTAATTACAATAAATTTCAAGAATTGGTTGAAATTATATCGGAAAAAGGTTATGATAGAATTGTTTTAAATACGATTTGCAGTGCTACCGAACAACGTCAGAGAGAGGCGAGAGCTATTTCTGAACAGGCAGATGCAATGATCGTGATCGGCGGAAAAAACAGTTCAAATACGAAGAAACTGTATGAGATCTGCAGTGAGAGATGTAAAAATACTTACTTTATACAAACGAAAGACGATTTGGAAGATTCCACGTTCCAGTGTTTTGACTACGTAGGTATTACAGCAGGGGCGTCAACCCCAAATAAAATTATTGAGGAGGTTCAAAAGTATGTCAGAAATGAGCTTTGAACAAATGTTAGAAGAATCAATCAAAACAATAAGAAATGGAGAGGTAGTCGAAGGCACTGTTATAGATGTGAAACCTGATGAGATCATTTTAAATATTGGCTATAAATCAGACGGCATTATTACCCGCAGTGAATATTCAAATGATTCCAGTATCGATCTGACAGAAGTAGTGTCTGTAGGAGATACCATGGAAGCAAAGGTTCTCAGAGTCAATGACGGAGAGGGACAGGTCCTTCTTACATACAAACGTCTTGCAGCTGAAAAAGGCAGCAAACGTCTGGAAGAAGCATTTAATAACGGTGAAGTTCTGAAAGCGCCTGTAACACAGGTACTTGACGGCGGCTTAAGCGTAATGATCGATGAAACTCGTGTGTTCATTCCGGCCAGCCTTGTATCCGATACTTATGAAAAGGATCTGAGCAAATACAAAGATCAGGAGATCGAATTTGTATTAACCGAGTTTAATCCGAGAAGAAGACGGATCATCGGCGACAGAAAACAGCTTCTGGTAGCTGAAAAAGAGCAGAAACAGAAAGAACTTCTGGAACGGATCAAAACAGGAGACGTTGTAGAAGGAACTGTAAAAAATATTACAGATTTCGGTGCTTTTATCGACCTGGGCGGAGCAGACGGACTGCTTCATATTTCTGAAATGTCCTGGGGCCGTGTTGAGAATCCTAAAAAGATTTTCACAGTAGGCGAGAAAGTAAAAGTATTTATCAAAGATATCAAAGATACAAAGATCGCTTTAAGCATGAAATTTGAAGAGGACAACCCATGGAATAACGCAGCGGAAAAATACGCTGTAGGAACTATTGTAAAAGGCGTAGTTGCCAGAATGACAGATTTCGGCGCATTCGTTGAGCTGGCTCCAGGTGTAGACGCGCTCCTTCATGTATCACAGATTTCCAAAGAGCATGTGAACAAACCGTCAGATGTATTATCCATCGGACAGGAGATTGAAGCGAAGATCGTTGATTTCAATGAAGAAGAAAGAAAAATCAGCCTGAGCATGAAAGCTCTGGCAAAAGAAGCAGCTCCTGCTGCGGAAGCGGTTCAGGAAGAAACAGCAGAAGCCCCCGCTGAGGAAGCTTCTGGAGAAGACGCAGAATAATTGATGAAGAATAAAAAAGACAGCTTGTTGCCGATAAGGCAGACAAGCTGTTTTTGTATGACGGGCATGCCGTCAGTCTGTGGTGAAAGTCCACAAGGGAC
>CAKNLF010000045.1 GCA_930989305.1 uncultured Roseburia sp.
GTAAGTCTATCTTACATCAGTTTGAAGGTTTACACAAACTTTGGGATACTCCCGGCAAAAGAAACAGGACGCAAAGTATTTCATATGCCGTCTAATATGAAAGAAGCACTCCGTTTTCCGGGATGCTGGCTGACCTATATTGGATGTTTCTTCTATGCCAGTGTTCTGCTTTCCGGACTTTCATTTGTACTTCCCCTGTATTTCCCGGCAATGGGCTATGATGCCCAGGCAAGTACAGCAATCCTTTCCATGACATTCCTAGGCCATATTATTTCAAGCCCTATATTCGGAATTATTTCTGACCGTAAATTCAAAGGACGTCGTACGGAAGTAACGATGATCGCTTTTTGGGGCGGCGCGGTAATGTGGATTATTTTCCACGGACTGGTGTCTGCGGATGTGGGAATCGGATTCCTTACTGTATTTGCGTTCCTTTGCTATTTTATCGTTACGGCAGCAGCCGGAGTATATTACGTAATACCGGTAGAAATCGTAAAACCGGAATTTGCGACCCGAAATATGTCTATCTGTCTGGTGTTCGCTAATATAGGAGGTATCGTAAGCCAGGTGATTGCCGGAGTGCTGATCCAGAATACAGGTGCCGTAGCCGGCCTTGTATATGTAATCTGCTGTATGATCGCGGTTGGCGTCATTAATCTGGTGCTTCATATTAAATACCGCTGCTAAAACAGATGGAACAGAATTTTT
Source organism: uncultured Roseburia sp. (assembly GCA_930989305.1). Taxonomy (GTDB): domain Bacteria; phylum Bacillota; class Clostridia; order Lachnospirales; family Lachnospiraceae; genus Brotonthovivens; species Brotonthovivens avistercoris. The sequence goes on from CAKNLF010000045.1 coordinate 709, forward strand.
ACGATTTACCAATGTATTGGAGAAACATAAGCAAAGCAGGAGGAGAGTAATATTATGGCCAATGAATTTAAACATTTATTTACTCCTTTAAAAATAGGAAAAGTAGAAATAAAAAACAGATTTTTTGTGGCTCCTATGGGAGACGGATACGCCGGATTAGGAGGAGCCTATGGAGAGTACAGTGACACAGGTATTGAAGATATCACAGAACGGGCCAGAGGCGGATGGGGAGCCGTGGTGCTTGGCTGCACCATGTTCCCGGACAATAAGGTGGATCCGCCGATAAACGGCCCAATCTACGATATCCTGAAATATCAGGGCTTCTTTATGAAGCAGGGAAAACTGCTGAATGAACGGTGCGAAGCATTTGGAATGAAAAATTTTCAGCAGATCACAATGGGATGGGGCCGGAATTACGGCATGTATTCCAGTTCACCCAATCCTTCATTTTATGATCCGTCGGTATTGTCTCCAGAGCTTTCAAAAGATCAGATCAAACAAAAGATCGACAGTATGATCCAGATGGCTCTGCTGTGTAAAAACAGCGGATTTGCGGGAGTAGAAGTCCATGCCCTCCACTGGGGTTATCTGCTGGATAATTTCGCTATGGCCATTACAAATCGCAGAGAAGATGAATATGGCGGCAGTCTGGAAAACAGACTGAGAGTATGTAAGGAAATCGTAGAAGGAATTAAACAGGTTTGCGGCTCTGATTATCCAGTTATGATGCGTCTGGGATTAAAGAGTTATATCAAAGGCTTTAATCAGCCAAGTCTCCACGGAGAGGAGGAAGCCGGAAGAACACTTGAGGAAGGAATCCGGATCGCAAAGCTTTTGGAAAAATACGGATACGATGCTATGGATGTGGATGTGGGAATTTACGATTCATTTTATTACGCATGTCAGCCTACCTATATGGGACTCTCTCAGATCCTGCCTCTTGCGGCTGCATGTAAAAAGGAACTGAATATTCCGGTACTGGCAGGATCCAGAATGAACGATCCTTTTACAAATGAAAGTGCTGTCAGAGACGGATTGTGTGACGGCGTTTCTATTGGCCGGCAGTCACTGGCGGATCCTTATTATCCTCAGAAACTGGAAAAAGGAGAGCCGGAGACAATACGTCCCTGTATCGGATGCAATGTAGGCTGTATCGGTAATCTTCACGCAGGGGCCCCGGTAAGCTGCGCGGTTAATCCCACGGTAAGGAAAGGCACAGTAGTGCATCTGGAAAAAGCCCTTCAGAAAAAGAAAGTAGCTATTATCGGCGGCGGTATCGGCGGTATGGAAGCTGCTTTGGACGCTAAAAAGCGCGGGCATGAAGTAACTGTTTATGAAAAATCAGATCATCTGGGAGGTCTGGCAGTGCCGGCGTCGGCCCACGGATTTAAAGAGGATTTGAAAAAACTTGTAAAATGGTATATCAATGAGATCCACAGGGCGGGTATTCCTGTTGAGCTGAATACGGAAGTAACATCTGACATGATTAAAAAAATCAGGCCGGACGCAGTTGTCGTGGCAGTGGGATCAGAGCCTGTTATGCCCAAAATAGAAGGAATCGATCATCCTAAATGTGTTTCCTGTGTGGATGTGCTGGACGGCAGAGTTCAGCTGGGAGAAAAACTGGTAATTGTAGGCGGAGGTCTGGTAGGATGTGAAACTGCAATAGATTATGCAAGCCAGGGCAAAGAGGTGACCATTGTTGAGGCGGCGCCGGAAGTGCTGGCAGCCAGCGGAATGGTTGATATTACGATCAGCATGCTGGTAAAAGATCTGCTGGAAGATAATCATGTGAAGATCCTTTCCGGTCATAAAATCGAAGGCGTCTGCGACAAAGGAGCGATCATTACTCCTACAGATGGAGGAGACAGGTCCATTGTTGAGGCGGACAACGTAATAATGTCTATCGGCATGAAATCTGTAAAATCCGATTTCATAGAAACATTAAGAGGAGAGGGAATCGAACTTTATCAGACAGGCGACTGTAAAAAAGTAGGAAATGTATATACTGTAGTACACGGCGCTTATGAAATTGCCCGTATGCTGTAAAGCTCCTTATTTCCTAATATAGAAATAAAAGCATTCTATAGGAAAGTCTTTTGACTTTCCTATAGAAAAAATAAATAGAAATTTCAATAAATGGAGGACAAAAATTATGACAGAAATGGAAACAAAAACATACATTGATGAATTAATGGAAAAAGCACGGGCTGCACAGGCCATTTATTCAGATCATCCTACGCAGGAACGGTATGATAAAGCAGCAAGAGCCTGCGCGAAAACTGTATATGACAATGCAAAGGAACTGGCAGAGGAAGCTGTAGCAGAAACTAAGATGGGAAGCGTGGAAGGAAAAATCGCGAAGATGCAGATGTCTATGACGGCCCAGTGGCATTGGACAAAACAGCAGAAATCTACAGGTGTGCTTGGATGGAAAAAAGGTAAGCTGGATGTGGATTGTATTCTTGAGATTGCAAAACCGGCAGGTGTTATCTGCGCGGTAATGCCTTCTACAAATCCTACAGCTAATATCGGAGCGAATACAATGCAGGCATTAAAAGGCGGAAACGCATGTATCATATGTCCTCATCCAAGCGCAAAGAACGTATCGCTCCATTGTACGGAAATGATTCGTAAAGCGTTAAAAGAAGTAGGAGTACCGGAGGATCTGGTACAATGTGTGGAAGAACCCTCAATCATCGCTACACAGACCTGTATGACTGCAAGTGATCTGGTAGTAGCTACCGGAGGTCCGGGCATTGTTGACGCAGCGAACCGCAGCGGTACTCCAAACTACGGAGTCGGACAGGGCAATTGTCAGGTAATTGTAGACCGGGGAATGAATGATCAGTTTGATTTTATAGCGGAAGGTTCTATTACATGCCGCAGCTGGGACAGCGGAATTCCATGTACAAGTGATCAGACAGTTATCGTACCGGAAGAAGATAAAGAAGAAATCATGGCAGCCTATGACCGGCATGGTGCAGTGGTGATCACTGACAAGGCAAAAGTGGACAAAATGAGAGAAATCCTGTTTACCAAAAATGAAAAAACAGGGGAATATGCTATGAACCGGGCCTATGTAGGAAAACCGATCAAGGAAATCGGGGAAGCTATCGGTGTAGATGTGCCGGATGGAAAGAGAACATTCCTGGTAGCAATTGATAAATACGGCAAGGATGAGTTACTCTGCAAAGAAAAACTTACGGTTGTTACAAATATTATTACATATAAAGAAGGATGGGAAGAAGCGGTTCATATTGCCAAAACCAATCTGCTCATGGAAGGCGCCGGACATTCTACAGATATTTATACGAAAGATAAGGATCATGAACTGTATGCAGGTCTTGAGATACCGGTATGCCGTCTGATCATCAACAATAACAATCTGGCATGCAGCGGCGAACCTTACCATTCTAACGGACTTATTTCCACACATGGACTGGGCGGAGGATTTTTCCAGAAGAATATTACAAGCGAACATGTAAACTTTTCTCATATGCTCAACATTACAAGAATGGTTTATACCGTTCCTTATGATAAAGAAGAATTAACTCCTGAAGAAATCTGGGCGGAATGATCTATGAATATAACAGATAAAAGGAGACAGACAGGTGTTTAAGGATATTAATGATTTAATGGAGCATGTTGCAGGGAAAAAGCAGCAGAAAACAGTAGCAGTAGCAGCTGCTGCAGATGAGCATACGCTGGAAGCGGTCTGCCGGGCTGAAAAAGACGGCTATGTAAAACCGCTTTTGATAGGAGACAAAAAAGAAATTCTTAGGATTTTGAAAGAAATCGGAGAAAGTGTGGATGAAGACAGGATATATGATGTAACAGGAGACGGAGAAATCGCCAAAATGGCGGTACAGCTTGTAAGAGAGGGGAAAGCTGACTTTATAATGAAGGGACTGCTGAATACATCGGATGTGCTGAAAGCCGTTTTAAATAAGCAGGAAGGACTGAAACACGGGGGACTTCTAACGGTTATGGCCATGCTTGAAGTGCCGGGATATCACAAACTTCTGGCGATCAATGACGCGGCTGTGATCCCGTATCCGAATCTGGAATCCAAAAAGGAACAGATTAAAATGGTAACAGGGGCCATGCATAAAATGGGGTATGACGACAATCTGAAAGTTGCAGCGGTTTGCGCCAACGAAAATGTAAATCCAAAGATTACAGAAACTTTGGAAGCGAGTCAGCTGAAAAAAATGAATCAGGAAGGTGAAATAACAGGCTGTATTGTAGAAGGTCCTATTTCCATTGATCTCGCTTTGAGACCGGAAATAGCAAAAGCGAAAAAATACGAAAGTCCTGTGGCCGGAGACGCGGATCTGCTGCTGTTCCCCACATTGGTTTCCGCAAACTGTTACAGTAAAGCAGTGGAAATGACAGGAGCCAGGGCGGTAAGCTTTGTGCTGGGCGCCCAGGTACCTATTGCGCTGACTTCCAGAGCGACAACAGCAGAAAATAAATACTGCACGGTTGTGCTGGCGTCAGCTATGGTTGGAGGATTATAATTATGTTGATTTTAGTTTTAAATTTCGGAGGTACATCCGGCAAACTGGCAGTGTATGAAGATACAAAGTGCATAGAGGAATATTCCTTTGACTACTCTCAGGAAGAGCTTGATCTGTCTCTTCCTGCGGAAGTAGATGTAAGGAAAAGAGCCGATGCCGTATTAAAGTGGCTGGACAGTATAGGATATAAGGTAGAAGACTTTGATGCCATTGCTCCCAGACTGGGCGCTACGTTCTACGGCGGAGATGGAGGAACGTTTAAAATCGAAGGCGTATTAAAGGAAGTGATTGAAAAGAAATTTGTTCCCGGAAAACCGTTGATGCATGCATTATTCGGAACAATCAAGATCGTAGATTATCTGCTGGAGACGACTGACAAAGACATTCCTATTTATGTAACGGATCCGGCATCTATCGATCAGTTTATACCGGAGGCCAAAATTACCGGACTTCCCGGAGCAGAAAAGCGCGCCTCCTTCCATGCCCTCAGCCAGCGGGCCGCGGCCAGAAAAGCAGCGGAAGAGCTTGGAAAAGAATACAATGAAGTCAATATTGTAGTAGCCCATATGGGAGGCGGACTTTCCATAGGAGCCCATGAACATGGAAGAATCGTGGATACAACAGATTCTACCGGAGACGGTGACGGACCGTTTTCTGCAAAAAGGGCCGGTTCCGTGCCTTCAGGCGCTATTATAAAAATGTGTTTCAGCGGAAAATACACAGAAGATAAAATGTATCGTCTTGTAAGGAACCAGGCGGGACTGGAGGGATATCTGGGGACCAGCGATCTGCGTGTGATCGAAAAAAGGATTGAAGACGGGGATAAGGAAGCGGAGCTGATATTTAACGCTCTGGCATATCAGATTTCCAGAGAAATTGCGGCATGTTTTGCCAGCCTTCACGGACATGCGGACGGAATCGCTTTTACTGGAGGCATGTCGAAATCCAAAAAGCTGATTCAGGCTATCCGGGAGCGGATCGGGGTGATGGCACCGTTTTTCATTTATCCTGGAGATCTGGAAAATGATGCGATCGCTGCGGGAGCATACCGTGCGTTAAAAGGACTGGAGCCTCTGGCGGTGTATAATCCGGAAGATGAATATAAAAACGCCTTTTCCAAATAAGGAATACGGCTGTTATTATACAATACTTTATAAGTGCAAAACATTAGAAAGCCGGAAGAGATTACGGATCACAAGGGTCCGTATTTCTTCCGGCTTCTTTTGGTTAGTAGGGAAATACAGTTTCTACAGGCAGCTTTAATGCTTTTGCTATTTTACATGCTGTGGAGTAATAGATGTCTTTTACGTCATTGTTTTCAATCTTGTTCAGTTCGGATACGCTGACGCCTGTAGAGATGGACAGCTGCTTTAATGTCATGTCCTTTTCCCATCTGCACTTTTGTAGATTGTTCTTCATTTTTTCCTGGCACCTTTCGGTGGTTTATCGTGTGGTAAAAACAGCTGAGTTTCAAATATTATGCCATGGAAAAAATTTCCCCTGTGTGACAAAATATATGTTATAATAAACTAATTATATAGTTAACAATTCATATGATACAGGGGATATGTGAAATTTATATGGGAAAATAACAGGATAAATATGTGAAAAGAAAAGTGTCCTTTTGCTTTGCGGAAAAAAGAAATATTTTTCGCCAAACAAAAGGACACTTATTATTTATAGAAGATTTCAGATCAATATTCCTGGCCGCACAGTTTTTTCCAGAAAGAGAAGGAGGAAAAGAGCATGGAACAGAGTTTAAAAATAAGATAGCCCAGGATGCCGCCAATGAGATTTGCGATAATGTCATCAATATCACTGGAACGGCCGATAAAGTATTGTATGGTTTCGATGCCGAATGTGACAAGAAAAGAGATTCCGGCTGTCTTGAAAAAGTTCAGCTTTCCGTAAAACACAACAGGGAGGAAAAATCCCAGTGGGATAAACATCATAATGTTCAGCACATATTGCATAATGGCGTTGCGCAGTCCGGTGATCGGGATTGAGGACAGCCAGTGGAAAGGTTTTAAGTTCAGGGCATGAAATCCGGTCTGGGAAGGGGACATTCCTCCATACAGAAACAAAGTAATGGATGCCAGGGAAATAATAGTGACAAGCCAGAGTACAATCCCCAGATGACGGATAAAAGGCCGCCGCCCGTATCTGCGCCTGCGGTACAGATTGTAGGGAATGTATACCGCACAAGAAATAAGCAGCATAAGTGGAAACAGAAGCAGAAGATAACCTAAGATCATAAAACAACCTTCTTTCTATAAAGAATAAGTGAGATTAAAATACAGTCACTCGATGCAGACGGCTTCCAAGACGGCTCAGAAGTTCATTGGTAATGGTACCGGCCAGTACAGCTACTTCTTCAGCACGGATTTCTTCCTGGCCGTCTTTCCCGATCAGTGTGGCAATATCTCCGGGAGCCGCCTGGGGAATGTCTGTAATATCCACAGTCATCTGATCCATACAGATGCGGCCCACTACCGGAGCTTTCTGCCCATGGATCAGCACAGATCCTTTGTTGGAAAGCGCCCGGGGATATCCGTCAGCATAGCCGATGGGAAGCACGGCAAGGCGTCTTTGGGAGTCTGCATGCCAGGTCCTTCCGTAGCCTACGCATTCTCCGCTGTGTATCTGACGTATTGAGGCGATACGGCTGTGCAGGGAGAGAACAGGGCGCAGGGCGGGCTGCCGAAGCAGATCTTTGGAAGTGTCGCTGTAACAGCCGTACAGGATGATGCCCGGCCGTGCAAACTCACAGGGCAGGCCTGGATAATTCAGGATGCCGTAGCTGCTCTGAATATGGACGGGAACATGGATTCCTCGGTGTTCCAGTTTTTGCTCCAAAGTGAAAAAGTTACGGATCTGTCCCCGGGTAAACACTATGTCATCCGGCTGACTGCTGTCCGCAGCGCATAGATGGGTAAACATTCCCGTTACACGCAGATGATCCATGGAAAAAATATCCAGGATATCATCAAAATGATCGGGAGAAATGCCAAGCCTGTGCATGCCGGTATCAATTTTTATATGAACATCCAGAGGAAGACCGGCATCCTGCAGTTCCCTGGCGTGCTGATAGTCAGTCACCGTCTGGGTCAGATGCCACCGGGAAAGGGCGGGAGCGCAAAAAGAGGGCGTATGTCCCAAAATCAGGATATTGCCGTGGATTTTCGCTTCCCGCAGCCGGATGCCTTCTTCTAGTGTGGCCACGGCGAAATCACGGATTCCCAGTTTGTTCAGGTGTTCTGACACAGGGAGATCTCCATGACCGTAGGCGTTGGCTTTTACGATTGCCATGATCCGGCAGCTGTCTGGGAGAATTCCCTGAATGGTTTTTACATTGAAAGCCAGGGCGCTCAGATCGATCCGGCAGTAAGAACGGGCCATCTGTATAGGAGTTTTTATGAAGTTTTCTTTTTTATTTTTTGTAATAGTATCCATATGATCACCGCCAAAATGCAGGAGCCTGCGGCTACTGCGAGATAATGTATCAGACTTTGCTGTATCAGCAGATTTTCCAGGCGGACCAGGGAAGCCGCGCCCCGGACCAGTACGATCACCCAGGGATGGATCATATATATGATCAGAGAAATATCCCTGCAGGCAGGACCGGCGGGCCAGTGTCTGGTAAGAAGCCAGGAAAACAGCCAGTACATGCAGGGAACCAGAAACAGGTACATGCTGTCATGCCTTTGAAGGTTAAAATGATGAAGGGTAAGGCCCTCTGCTGCTGTAAGGATCAGAAAAATCCAGAAGTTCCGGAAAGATTCCGCCGGAGGTGCCGCCTTTTTCGAAGCGATCACCCATCCCAGACAGAGAAACACAGGAGCTAAAAACAGGCCGTTTCTTGTATAGCTGCTGAATTGGAAAATGCCTTCGTAAAAATCCCGGACCAGGGGGATCGATGAGGTAAGACCGTAATAACTGTCTCCGCCCAGTCCCACTGCGTACAGGATCAGGGAAACGATCATGCATCCCCTTGCCGAGAAAAACTGCTGGAGGATCAGCACCAGGACCAGTCCGAGGATTACCGCGGGAAAATACCATAAATGGTAAAAGGTGCCGTCAAAAAAGATTTTTTTCAGCAGACCGCCTGGCCCGATTCCCTGAAGCTGGCCGCTGTACAGATTCAAAGGGAGATATAACAGGATGCAGATCCCGTAGAGGAAAGACAGCTTAAACAGAGAGGGGAGTACGGCTCTCCTGTTTGTTTTCATTTTCGGCACGATAAAATATCCGGTTATCATAAAGAAAAAGGGAACCGCTGTTCGGCAGATGACCCGGGTCAGCAGGAAATCTCCGGTTTCCGTAAAAGATGTCAGTACGGAAGTGTGGATCATAATGATCATCAGCGCGGCAATGATCCGAAAGCCGTCGGGACCGGAATAATTTTTTACCATTGTTTTCATGAAACAGACCTCTTGTTGCTGTCCGCATATTCTTCCAGCACCAGACCGCGGTTTGTAATGATCGAGGCGTATGGCACGCCTACGTAGCGGAAATGCCAGGGCTCTTCAGATATACGGGTGATGGATTCCTTTCCTGCGGGATACCGGAGGATAAATCCATAGGATGGAGCAAGGGCGCGGAATTGACCGTAAATGCCCGTATAGGGAAAATCCGGCCGGATAAAATCAATATCCGGAGCGTTCGCGGCCAGGTCGATGGCCAGGCCGGTCTCATGTTCGCTGCATCCGGGAATGGCTACGTATTGTTTGGTAAACAGATAACCGTTTTCTTTCATGGAATCGTCCCAGATCTTTTGCTGCTGCTGGTGAGAGCGAAAGCCGCTTACCGGGACGATGCGGTCAAAGGCATCCAGTCTGGCCAGCAGAGACTTCAGGGCCTGTGCTGCACGGGATTCCATGAGAATATCAGGGTAATCCGGATGAGGAGCTGCGAGCTGTGAAGAATCCGGGATTTCCATTGCCGGATGCCAGGGGTTTACCAGCTGCAAATAAAAGGAACGGTTCATTCGAGCACCTCCATTTCTATCAGACGGTCTATAAGTTCTTCAAAGGACATGCCGATTCCTTTCATCATATTGGGATAGCGGCTGTGGGAAGTAAATCCCGGGATCGTGTTGATCTCATTGAATACGATCTCGCCTTTTGGAGTGAGGAAACAGTCTACTCTGGCGAAGCCGCTGCAGTGGAGAACCCGGTAAAGCTTTTTCGCGGTTTCGCGGATCCGTTTGGCAGTGACTTCATCAATGCGGGCAGGCATATGGATCTTGGAAGTTTTCAGAGAATACTTTTCATCAAAATCAAAGAATCCGCCGGAAAGTTCGATTTCATCAACAGCTCCGGTGATCAGCTGATCCTTTCCCAGCACTGCGCAGCCTACCTCAAAGCCTTCGATCGCTTCTTCTACGATTACGCTGGTATCATAGGAAAAGGCATGAGCCACTGCATCAGCCAGCTGACCGGCATCGGTGATTCTGGTAATACCGAAGGATGAGCCGGCGTTCATGGGCTTCACAAACAACGGATAGTGCAGGTGGAAGGTCCATGCCTGAAGCTGTACGGCGTCCCCCATTTTGTCGATAACCACAGAGGCGGGCACCCGGATGCCTGCGGCGGCAGCCAGTTTGTGGGCCGTATCTTTATCCATGCAAAGGGCGGAAGAGAGCAGACCGCATCCGATGCAGGGAATGCCGGCCAGGGCCAAAAGCCCCTGTATGGTGCCGTCTTCGCCGAATTTCCCATGAAGGATGGGAAAAGCTCCGTCCAGGTAAACAGTCTGTATCCCGCTTTTGCAGAATTCTATGAGACCGTGTATGGAGCGGTCCGGAGAAATAAGTGCCGGGGTACAGTCTTTGTGGTGCCAGATATCCTTCTCGATTTCTTCCGGCGTTCCCCGGAAACGGAACCAGGAGCCTTCTTTTGTAATGCCTATGAGCACTGTATCGTATTTTTCACTGTCCATATGACGGATGACAGCGGCGGCAGACTGGAGTGATACTTCATATTCACTGGAATGTCCGCCGAATAGTATAGCAATTGTTTTTCTTTTCATAATGCAACAGTCCTTTCTGATACTGATGGTACAGGGAGAAGGTGACTTTCCCATGACTGGAAAGTGACAATCCTGTCATGAAAACAGTAATTTTTGAAAAAAGAAAAACCCTCTCGCCTTTTCCTTTACATTCAGTGTAAAGAAAAAAGACGAAAGGGTCCTTTCAAAAGGCTGTGAAAACCCTTAAGGATTTCTTAAAGAGAAGTTATGATTTTGTGTGATATTCGTTCTGGGGCAGATAAACGGTAAATGTAGTGGATTCCAGATCGCTTTTCACACGGATCGTTCCGTGATGGGCAGATACGATTTCCTTGGCGATGGCAAGGCCCAGGCCGGAACCGCCGGTTTTGCTGGAACGGGAATTGTCCAGCCTGTAAAATTTTTCAAAGATAGTCTCCTGCTGGTGTTCCGGGATGGGATCGCCGTAATTGGTAAAGGTAATGAGGACGCCGTTTTTTTCTTCTTTTGCCTTTACGGTAATGACAGAATCTTCATAGCTGTATGCGGCGGCGTTTTTCAGGATGTTGTTAAATACCCGGGCCAGCTTGTCTGCGTCTCCATACAGGATCAGATCCGAGGGCACCTGTACGTCAATGGATTTTTTCATGGGCTCCAGCACAGGGAAAAATTCATCGGCCATCTGCAGGCACATGGTTTCCAGATGGATTCTGCCGGGATTAACAACAATGGAATGGAGATTGTACCTTGTGATCTCAAAAAATTCTTGTATGAGCTGTTCCAGACGATAGGACTTTTCCAGGGTGATTCCGATGTATTTCCGGCGCAGGTCTTCCGGGAGGGTGGGAGATTCATCCAGAAGACACAGATAGCCGATCACAGAGGCCAGGGGCGTTTTCAGATCGTGAGCCAGATAAGTGATCAGATCGTTTTTCTGGCGGTTTTCCTGTTCCAGTAGCCGTTCTTTTTCCAGCCCATTGGCCCGCATTTCGCTTACCGGCGTACGGATTGAGGAAAATTCATCGGAGATGATGCTCAGATCATTTTTTTCGGAAGTAAGATAGAGCTCCAGCTGCCGGGCCAGTTCCTCCACAGTTTCCCTGCGTTTTTTTCTCCCGTAATATCTGGCTGTGAGCCATACGGTAAGGGCCACAATGAGACAGAGGAAAAAGAATACCTGGGCGGCAAATCTCCGGAAACTTCCCAGATTCAGACCGCTGTAGTATACGCCGTTGTAGTTTTCCTGCCATATAAATTTCCGGGCGAACCAGTCGCTGAAAATCCCGTTGAATACATTATCCACCAGATAAAAAACAGCGATGCAGAATATAATGATACCGATCAGGATAAAAAGAAATGTTTTCAATGTTGATTTTTTTTCAGGTTTCATCAATCTTGTACCCCACTCCCCAGACGGTTTTGATATATTTCGGATGTTCCGCGGAATCTTTCATTTTTGAACGCAGATGCCGGATATGGACCATAACGGTATTTACCGCGTTTTTATAATATTTTTCGCCCCAGACCATCTGAAACAAATCTTCGGAACTGACTACTTTCCCAAGATTTTCACAGAGGATCCTAAGAATCTGAAATTCTGTAGGCGTCAGGGAAAGGGGCTGCTCGTTCAGAATACATTCGTGGCTTTCGGTATTGAGGCGCAGGCCTCGGACAATGAGCTCCGGACTTTTTTCCTGCCGGGAGACTTCATCGTAATGATTGGCCCGGCGCAGATGAGCTTTTACCCTGGCAATCAGTTCCAGCGGCCGGAACGGCTTTGTGATATAGTCGTCCGCGCCAAGAGAAAAGCCGTTGATCATATCCAGTTCTCCGTCTCTGGCAGTAAGCATCAGTATGGGAAAGGTATGGGTTTCGCGGATTTTCTGGCAGAGAGTAAATCCGTCAATATCCGGCAGCATGATATCCAGGATCGCCAGATCTATCCGGGTAGTCCTGAGACAATTCAGAGCGTCCGTGCCGTTGTAAAATTTATAGACAGTAAAGTTTTCGTTTTTCAGGTATACTTCGATCAGGTTGGTGATCGCCTGTTCATCATCCACAACTAAAATGTTTGGCATAAATCAATCCCCCGTTAAAATTTAAATCATGGTAATTATAGCACAGAACATAAAGAATACATTGAAAATATCTGTACATAATCTTAAGATTTTGTGAAAAAGCAAATGGAGGCGTCCTTGACAGAGGAGGCATCCTTTTGATAGGATACAAAAAATAAAACCCGGACGGCGGGAAAGAAAGCAGGTGGATAAAATGCTGACAGAACTTATGGGAAATTTTGCGTTGGCGTCGGTGCCGGCAGCAGGAGATGAAAATATGAAGCTGGTGGTAGTGCTGCTGCTGGCTCTGAGCCTCGGGGGCAGTATCGCGGCTTTTTTATGTACAGTCATAATCCGAAGGATCATAAATAAACGAAGAGAGAAGAAGCAGTAAAAGGAGGGGGACGGAATGAAAGTGCTGGTGGCAGTAGATCTGCAGAAGGATTTTGTGACAGGAAGCCTTGGAACAGAAGAAGCTCGGGCCATTGTGTCCGCTGCGGCGGAAAAAATAAGGACTTTTGACGGATTGGTCCTTTTTACGAGAGATACTCACGGAGAAGATTATCTGTCCACACAGGAAGGCAGGAGACTGCCGGTGCCTCATTGCATACGGAATACGGAAGGATGGCAGCTGGTGGGCGAACTGGATAGTCCGCCGGAAGAAAAGATTTTTGACAAACCGGCTTTCGGCAGCGTGAAGCTTGGAGAATTTCTGCGTGACCTTCATCTGAGCACCCCTCTGGAATCGGTGACGCTTGTAGGACTTTGCACAGACATCTGTGTAATATCCAACGCTATGCTGCTGAAAGCGTTTCTGCCTGAGACAGAGATCATTGTAGACGCCTCCTGCTGCGCGGGAGTGACTTTTGAGAGCCATAAAAGGGCGCTGGAGACTATGGCCCAGTGCCAGATCACCGTGGAAAATATGCCGGCGTAAAGGGGCTGATCCCATAAAAGGATCCGTCAAAGTATTTTTTTCTTCTTAAAATAGATAACTTCTCCGGCAATGATGGAAAGGCTCACCAGAATAATGATCAGATAGCCCCAGGGCGAATGGATCTCCGGTATATTGGTAAAATTCATGCCGTACCATCCTGTGATCAATGTCAGCGGGAAAAAGATGGATGTGATCACAGTCAGAAACTGCATGTGGCGGTTCTGTCTGTGATCAATCTCCGCCTGATACACTTCTCTGAGCGTCTGACAATATTCAGTCAGCTGTCTGGCGCTGTCAAACAGACGGCCAGCTCTGTCACCCAGAAGATGGATATAGTTCAGACGTTTTTCGTCAAAATACCCTTTCTCATTTTCTTCCAGCTCCCGGGCCATATCCTCAAGCTGCTGATAATAACAGTTGAGTCTTGTAAGTTCTCTCCGGCACAAGAGCAGATCCGGCATCAGGTTGTGTATTTTGCCGCTGAGCGCCGTCTCTTCCAGAGAAAAAAGCTTCTTTTCAAAAGTTTCCAGAAGCTGGATATCGTCTTTGATAAACCACTGGAGAAAGCCGTATAAAAACAGCTCCGGAGTAATCTCCTGATGCTGGTATTTCTGGACGATCCTGCACAGGATCCTGGAAGCCAGCGTGCCGTCGTCGATGATCACAATGCTTTTTTCATTTATATAATAGACAAGTTCATAGGCGTATTTCAACAGATGATCTTTATCCGGGCAGAGGATGGCGCCAAAAATATATTTGGAGTAAACTTCCGCTTTGCAGGAATGGATCTTGGTATATTCCTGACCTGCCTGTTTCGGATAGCCCAGAGCCTCTTTTTGTTCTTCCCATTCCTGTGGGGTGAGCAGCGCGGCAAAAAAATCGTTTTGGGGAATCTGATCTTTTTTCAGACGCTTCAGCTCTCCGGTGATCTGATAATACATGATATGTGTCTCCTTTGTGTATTTTGTCTGTTTGGAAACAGTATGCGCCGATGAAAGTTTTCTATGTATTTTTCAAAAACTGATTTACTTATGATGAAAACAACGGTAAACTGTTTTCATAAGGCTTGTAATACAAAAATATGAAACCGAGGAGAATGAAAATGGCAAAAAATGAATATGGAAACGCAAATGGTGGACAGACCTATATTCCGTTTCAGGAGAATATCTATGTGGAAACGTTACCGTTTCGTCCTCTTGAAAGGCCGAATCCGGAGCTTCCGGAGTTTGAGATGAAACCGGAATTTCTGGAAAGAGGCTATATCCTTACCATGCAGTGTCAGCATTTTATTCCGGATGTAACGCCGGAAATGATGGACTGGTGGTGGGCCAATATGGAAAAAGGATATTATCTGTGGGCGCCCGGCTCTCATAAACGGTTCAGCTGGGTAAAAGAACCCTGGAAATACGGCATGCAGGATTCCGCGCATATGATTTCTGAGTCGCTGGCTCCGGGTGTGCCGGTATTTGGTGGAAGCGGCATTCAGATCAATCGCCTTCACCTGGATATGTTTCCTTTCACTACACATCTGGAACATGTGCTGGTAGAAGGTATTGTAAACCGTCTTGGAGAATTTGTAGACGGAAACGTACATATGTGGGAGGCTGTGGAAGGCGGTATCGTACATGTGACAGCTGACTTCTGCAATACGAGAATTTCCGAACCGCCGGAATTTGTACTGGAAGATCCCAACGCCAAAGGGAAAATAGACATGGCGGAGGAAAGCAAAATGCATTCCGAATACGAAGCTTCCCGATTCCCCATCTTTCTGCCGAAACTGTATGAACTCTGGAAAGGGCATCCGGATCCCTCCCAGAACGTACAGGTGGATCTGAGAGTAAGGGATACTGACGACGGAGGCATTGAATACATTGCCGAAAACGGACCGGTAGTATTGAATAAGAAATAAGAAAAGATTCCAGGAACAAAAGAGTTCTCTTCCGGAGAAAATTCTGTTATGCCAGAGTTTTCCCGGAGGAGAACTTTTTGTGTCTCAGCCTTCTTTAACAGGTCTTGACTTTTAGAAGGAAAAAAATTATAGTAATTTTGCATGATTCTGTATCAGAAAGAAGATTGAAACAGACGCCCGGCCGCCTCAGGAAGACCGGGGGGTTTTTGAGATACAAATGAAATGAACATTACTGGAGGTACAAGAATGAATAAAAAACCATTTGTAACAAAAGAGCAGCTGGAAGAGATCGTGAAGAAATATCCTACGCCCTTTCACTTATATGATGAAAAAGGGATCCGGGAAAACGCCAAAGCTGTAAAAGAGGCTTTTGCATGGAACCCGGGATTTCGGGAATACTTTGCCGTAAAGGCAACGCCCAACCCGTTTCTCATCAATATCCTGAAAGAGTATGACTGCGGAACAGACTGTTCTTCTCTGACAGAGCTGATGATGTCAGAAGCTCTCGGTTTTAAAGGCGAATATATCATGTTTTCTTCCAATGATACTCCGGCGGAGGAATTCGCTTACGCCAACAAAATCGGCGCGACCATTAACCTGGATGACATTACGCATATTGAATTTCTGGAAAACATTATCGGAACACTTCCAAAGACTATGAGTCTGCGCTATAATCCGGGCGGAGTTTATCAGCTGAGCAATGGTATTATGGATAACCCCGGTGATGCTAAATACGGACTGACAAAGGAGCAGCTGTTTGAGGCATATCAGATCCTTCGGAATAAAGGCGTGGAACGTTTCGGTCTCCATGCTTTCCTGGTAAGCAATACAGTAACAAACGATTACTATCCTACACTGGCCCGTACATTGTTTGAACTGGTAGTGGAGATCAAGGAAAAACTCGGTATTGAGATCAGTTTCATCAATCTTTCAGGAGGCGTAGGGATTGCCTATCGCCCGGAAGAGACGCCCAATGATATCCGCGTGATCGGCGCAGGCGTAAAGAAGGTATACGATGAGATCCTGGTTCCAAACGGCCTTGGAAATGTAGCAATCTATACAGAAATGGGCAGATTTATGATGGGCCCTTACGGCTGTCTCGTAACAAAAGCGATCCATGAAAAACATACTTATAAAGAATATATTGGTGTAGACGCCTGCGCGGCAAACCTGATGCGTCCGGCGATCTACGGGGCATACCATCACATTACCGTAGCGGGCAAAGAGGACGCTCCCTGCGATCATAAATATGATATCGTAGGTTCCCTTTGTGAAAACTGCGATAAATTTGCCGTGGACAGAATGCTTCCGAAAATTGATATGGGAGACCTTCTGGTGATCCATGATACAGGAGCCCACGGTTTTTCCATGGGGTATAATTACAACGGACGTCTCCGGTCCGCGGAAGTACTCTTAAAAGAGGACGGCAGTACACAGCTGATCCGCCGGGCGGAAACACCCAAGGATTATTTTGCTACCTTTGATTGCTTTGATATATTGAAAAACATGAATTATGACGTATAAAACAGTTGCAATTTTGCATCTGTTATGCTAAGATATCATGTGTTCGGTTCATAATCGAACACAGATAAGCCGATGTGGCGGAATTGGCAGACGCACTTGACTCAAAATCAAGCGGAGCGATCC
>CAKNLF010000046.1 GCA_930989305.1 uncultured Roseburia sp.
AATGATCGTTCCGGAAACTACCGCCATAATGATCCTTGCGGCCAAAAACAGGATATATACCGGGGCCAGTGCGCACAGCAGATTAGTCAGAGCAAATATTCCGATACACAAGATCATATATCTGTAACGGTTATATTTTCCCGCCAGAGCGGCGAAAAACGGCGTCCCCAGAGCATAGGTAAAAGCAAAGATCGAAACGATATTGCCCGCCTGGGTCAGCGAAATTCCTAAGCCTTCCGATATTTCCGGCAGAATGCCAACTACAATAAATTCACTGGTGCCCAGAAAAAAGCTGAGCATGACCAGCGCGATCACCGGCACTGTCAGAAAATTTTTCTTTCCTTTCATTCTTTTTCCTCCTGAGTTCTTATTATGAAAGATTCCGGTTCCCGGCAGATGGGATCTTTTTCTTTCATATCGAAAATAAATTTAGCATATCCGGCACAGAAATTCTTGTTTACAGTCACACAGTTTTTGTACTATATTGATATCAGAAATAAGAAATGGAGGACGCCACTATGCATATTCCGGTTTACGGTCTGGAAGCAAATCTTCTGGACAAAGAAAGCGGGATTTCCCTTACTACTTCCACGATCTACAACGGCAGTCCCAGACACACGCACAATCATTTTGAATTTTTTATTGTCACAAACGGTTTAGCCCTGCATATGATCAACGATTCTGTCCAGCCCATTGAAAAAGGCGATTTTTTCTTTATCCGCCCTGCGGATGTGCATTGTTATGATTTCTATCATTCAGAAAATTTCAGTATCCGGAATCTTGGCTTTTCCCAGCAGATCTATCAGAATGTCAATCTGTTTCTGAACCGCAGCGCCAGGCTGAAGGAAATGTCCCAGGGAGAATTTCCGCCCAAGGTTCACCTGGAGGGAGACAATTTTGAAAAAGTCATGGAACTGCTCTCTGAAATATCACGTATGAAAGGAAAGGCCCATCCCAGACATATCCGGTATCACGCCCAATGCGTCATCGCCCTTTTTCTAGAAGATTATTTCTTTCATTATGAGACGGATGAAGCATCGGACTATGGTCCCGGCTGGCTGGACGCTCTCCTGGAAAATATGCAGAAACCGGAAAACTTTCAGGAAGGCTACAAAAAAATGTGTCTTTTGGCCCCCTGTTCCCCTAACCATTTATGCCGCACTATGAAAAAACTCTACGGCAAAACTCCTACCCAGTACATAAACGAACAGCGCCTGAATTATTCCGTCTATCTGCTGACTCAGACTGATCTGGATATTTTGGATATCTGCGATACCTGCGGTTTTTCCAACCTGAGCCACTTCTATCATCTGTTCAAAAAACAGTTTGGAAAATCCCCGGTCCGGTTTCGCAAAACCGCCGGCCCGGTTCAGTAATTTTCCACAAAAAAGGGGCATCATAAACATCCGTTTTCTTCTCCCAGAGAAGCTTTCCATGGACTGTTATGATGCCCTGCTCTTTATTTTGTTATATTCCATTTTCCGCCCTTTCTTTTCCTATGCATCCTTTCTTATCTTCGATTCATGTATCTTTTTTCCATAGTACCGAGCATATCTATGGTAGACAGGATAACCAGTGCGATAAAGGCTACCACTGCGATCAGAAGTCCGATCCCCGGACGGAACTGATCGATCACTGCCCCTGCCAGGAACGGTATGCCCCAGCACATGATCCGTTTGCCATAATTTTCACATACTTCAGTTCCTTCTTCCATTTCATTCATTTCTCCCGGAAGAAATGTTTTTACGATTTTTTTAATGTCATAGAAGAAAAAACCTACTGCAAAGAATATCACCGCAATTACAAGTTCCACGATCAGTAACTCTATCTGTGCTGTCATAGTAATCCCTCCTTTTTCTTTATTATCGCACTATTTATCTTTTAATTCAATATTTTTCTGAAAAATTATTAAATTTTATTAAAACCGTTTTCCTGCTTTCAATAAATACAAAACGCAGGGCCTAAGCCCCGCGTCTTTTTTCAGTTATTTTTTAGTAGATCCACAGGAACAGTAATAATAATCCGTCTGGTAGCTTCCCCTGTCTTCCGTATGTGTCACCGCCGGAACTGTTTTCTGTCTGTTTACATAGTTTCCGATATACCCTTCGTTTTTTATTTTGTCTTTCAGAATCGCCTTCAGATCATCTTGAGTAAATCCATTTTCAAACCAGTAGGTTTTTCCATTTCCCACCCAGGTGCCGTCCGCCTGTTTTGTATACAACTGAGCACCATACACTACATGTTCCGGCTCGTCCACTACCGTAACCATTTTGGGTACCCAAACTTTATGTGCTTTCCAGCTGTGCTGATGAGATGGTTTGGAAGACTGCTGGCTGCTGCCTTTTGCGCTTTCAGAACTCTTTGATACCTCGGAACCTTTTGACTTTTCGGAGCTCTTTGACTTCTCAGATCCGGATTTGGAAGCGCCTGCCGACTGCTGTCCGCTGCTTTTTTCCGAAACGCTTTTTTGAGCATCTGAGGATTTTTTCTCACCTGCCCCTTTTTCTTCCGTCTGTGCAGATGTCTTATCCTCTGCTTTTTCCGAATCTTCTGAAGACTCCTGGGCTTTTGCCTTCGCTTTTTCTTTCCGTCCGGTCTGCGTCTGTTCATTTTCCGATGCGTCTTCCGATATCTGCCCTGTGATCTGCACCGGCTGTTTTATATTTTCCCGCCTGTTTCCGTCAAGTTTCAGCGTCAGACAGATAACCAACACAATCACTCCGGCGACGATCAAAGCCCCGGCGATCAGTTTCTTTTTATTACGGGCTGCAAAATCCTGAAATTTTTTCATAAAAACTTCTCCCTTTCCTCATATCCTGTCTTTAAAACAGACCTGTATCAATTTTTGTCTGCTTTAAACATATGTGGAAAGAGCAAAATTTTCTTCATATGTTCACAGAAAAATATATTTTACTACTTTGTATTCATTTCAAAAAACAGCGGCTCTTATCAGATCAATTTGATCCGCTGCCATTTTCTGCTCCTGAAACGCAGCCGGAACAGCGCGCCCCGGAAAAGCCAGTCCAGGATCATAGCCGACCAGACGCCTATAACGCCCCATCCATGGATGATCAGAAGGATCATGGCAAGATGCAGAGTCTTCGGCGTCAGCTGGTAAAAGTATTCCGCCTGTCCGTAATCTCCCGCTCCCATGCACTGGCCTATCACAGTGATCATTCCGATTCCTACCGCAAATCCCGGTATGGTCTCCATTCCGCAATATTGTTGGCCACCGCATTAGCGGCGATCTGTACCGTGCCAAATCCGGATATAATGGACACTACAAGAATACGTCCGAACTGGAAAATCCCGTTTTCCACTCCGTTGGGGATTCCGATATACAGGATCTTTTTGATCCGTCCCAGATCCAGGAAGGGTTTCACCGGCTTTATAAAATAAATCAGTCTTTTCTTATTCAGCGGGAGCAGGCAGTCCTGCCATCCACAATGTGATATTGGTCCGCTTCATAACCCGAAACAGCGCTGCTCCCGCGCTGTAAAGTCCCAGAAACGGGTAGGACACTTCGGAAATGACCAGATAGGTCAGGGCGCTGTTCATTACATTATTATCCACATCCCCGAACAAAGCCCGGAGGATAGGATATTTCAACGCAAAAAATACCGCCATGATCATCAGCGAAATAGCCGTTACAATAATCAGGAGCTGATTTGCGGTCTCACAGGATTTTTTCGGTTCTCTGTGTCCGATATACTGGAACGCGATCACCGCTCCTCCTGTGGCAAGGGCTTCCAGCAGCCGCCTCAGATCCGTTCCGGAAAATAACAGCTTATCCGCACTGACAGGCGGTTTTAATCGAAACATTTTCCAACACTTCTTTCTATACTTGCGATCCCGTCCGCACTATTGGCCGGAGGAATCTTCACTTTCCCCGCGGGTATAATCTTTCCCGCAGTACTGATCAAAAACCTCAAAGAAACTGCTGGTACTCAGATCTCCTGAAGTATCCAGTTTCGTTTCATCCCAGAGTTTCTGATTTACCTTTGATCTGGCTGACTTCACATAAGCATTATAACTGTCGTCCACAGCTTTGCTGATCCTCTCCTCCAGCACTTTTTCTTTATTGGCTTGTGTCAGCTCAGGGTTATAACTTTCCACGCACAGAAAAATATAATAGCCTTTCTCCGTCTGCACCACATCGCTGATCTCGTTTTCTTTCAGAGCAAATACTTTTTCCCTGTCTTTTTCAGGGATCATGCTCCTGTCCAGGTTAACGGCAGTTTTTGCTGTCTCGCTGAACTCTTCCGCCAGGGCGTTAAAGTCCCCGCCTTTGTCCAGCCGGGCTTTTACTTTCCGGGCCGTATCCTCTGATGTGGTAAAAATCTGGCGGACTTTCATCACTCTTGCTTCATCATCGCTGACTTCCTGATCCACCTCTTCTGTCAGCGCTGTGTAAACTTTCTGAGCCAAAGCGTATCTTTCGTACAGTTCTTCCATTTCTTTCTGTGAAATCTCCATGTACGCCTTTTCTTTTTCCGACAAAGAGCCGAAATATTCCTCCGCCGCCTGACCTGCATGCTCCTTTTCTGTATCGCTCAGTTCAATTTTCTTTTCCTGTCCGATCAGATCCATGGTATAGATATCCGCCAGTTCTGTAAGCGTAAGGTCTTTTACATAGCTTTCCAGATCTTCCTTCTGTCCGGATTCCTCCTTCCACAGATCCACGCCGTACAGATCCGCGTACTGATTCTGATAATTTACAAGGAGCACCTTTGCTTCCGCCATGGAACAGTGCTCTCCGTCTATGGTGAATATGTCTTTTTTCCCCAATCCGGGGCCGATACCGCATCCTCCCAGTATGCCTGCGCCCACAATGCATACCAGTCCAAGTACCGCTGCTTTTGCTGTTTTCATCTTTGTCTCTTCTCTCCGGTTTTCTTATTTTTTCAAGCGTCCACTACCAGATAACGTCCGTCCGGCAGCGGAAATACTTCCTGTGCTTCTTCCAGTTCTTCGTTGCTCATATGGCCTACGTCAGCTCCCGCTTCGTCCAGGAAATCGCGCACTTCTTTCAGGTTTTTGCACACTACAGCCATACACATTTCCAGAAATTCCTCGGCTTCCTCCGGCGACTGGGCCACCGGCTCCGGAAACAGCTGCAGCTGATCCCTCAAAAATACCTCAATGCACACTTCATCGTACTCTCCCATACTTTCCTGCTCCTTTTACTGTTTTCTGTCGTTTGTCTCCTTCCGGCATCACTGGAATACCGGCAGGCTTTTTGGTCTTTACTATCATATATGGAAAAACTGTTTTGCGCAATAGAGAAGTGATCTAAATCTCATTTTCCTGTTCCAGTTCCTTTTCAATCTCAGGAGTCATACTCCATCCCCTGGCCTCCAGGGTGCCCAGATCGTAACACAGTCTGGCAATAGGCAGTCCCACAACATTGTTATAGTCTCCATTGATCTTTTTTACATAGATTCCTCCCATTCCCTGGATTCCATAGGCTCCCGCTTTATCCATGGGTTCTCCTGTATTCACATAATATTCGATATCTTCCGGCGACATATGGTACATGGTAACATCTGTACGCTGGCAAAAAGTATAGCTGCTCATCATAGGGATCCGGATCAGTGAAACGCCTGTATAAACCTGATGCGTTTTCCCGGACAGCATACTCAGCATTCTTTTGGCGTCTTCCTTATCCTTTGGTTTTCCGAGAATTCTGCCCTCATACACTACTACGGTATCAGCCCCAAGTATAATGGTATCCTCCTTGCCATTTTCAATATATTCCCTGGACTCCAGACACCGTACAGCCACATCTGAGGCTTTTAACTTTGCCAGGCGTTTTACCGCCTCTTTGGGATCTGATTCCGTGATCACTTCTTCCGCATTTGAAGGGATTACCTGAAAAGGCACCCTCATTCTGGACATCAATTCTTTTCTCCGGGGAGAAGCAGATGCAAGAATCCATTTTGTCATACTTATTTCCTCCTTATATTCTCTGACGTTTTCATTTACGCCTGTTCCAGATCCAGCCGGATCACCTGCTGAAAATGAAAAGAGTAGATATAGATATCTTTGATTTTTCTTCCGTTGAACACGCTGGCCAGCGCTTTCCCATACAGGGCAAGCTGCTTTTCATATCTTCGTATCAGTTCCCTGGGATCTTTTACAAAATCTGTTTTATAATCCAGCAGCGTGATCCCATCGTCTTCTACCCAGAATACGTCTACAATTCCCTGGATCAGTACCGGATCCTCATCCTCTGCTTCTTCCCATACTTCCCTGGCCGGAAGGGACATAACAAAGGGCCGCTCTTTAAAAAGCTCTCCCCGAAAGGCAGCTTCTTTCATACGCTTTGCCAGCTCTCCTCCGGCAAACCCTTCCAGCTGTTTCAGGTTCAGACGTTCTGCCAGAGAATTTCCTATCAGATGTTCTTCTTTCATTCGGTCCAGCTCAGCACAGATCCACGTTCCGATCTTACAGGGATCTTCCGGCAGCGACCCAAAATCCAGACATTCCAGAAAACGGTGCATGGCGGTGCCTCTCAGAGCTCCCGCGTTTTCTTCCTCCTCGCTGCCGGCAAATTTCGGCAGATAAGGGACTACATCCGGTTCCTGATACATAAATTCAGCTTCTTCTCCGGCTGATTCCTCCATAAACCGATGCTTCAGCTCGGAAACCGATACTTTCTGTTTTCGCCTGGATACCGCGGCCCATGGGTATTCCCAGTCAAGCACTTTTGTCAGCCGGTCCTGATATTCCCTTGTCTCCTGGTCCGCCTTATCCAGTTCATCCAGGATCCGTCCCCGCAGCTGCGTCAGTTCTCTTCTCTTTTTGTCTTCCAGCTCTTCCAGATCCGATCCGGATACAGTTTCCAGCTTCCAGGGCTTATTCTCGTCAAGCACTGCGGGAAGCACCCAGTCCCAGAAACATTTCGCTTCCATTCTTTTTACAAAAGGCATTTTTTCTCCCGGCTTCAGCCCCATGCTCCCATAGCCTTTCTTGATATCGTAAATTCCCGTCAGAAACAATTTTTCCCGGGCTCTTGTAAGCGCTACGTATAAAAGACGCATTTCTTCTCCCAACAGCTCCCGCTTTTCCAGCAGTCCGAACACCTGACGCACAAGAAAATTCCTGCGGATCCGGCGGCTGCCGTCCATCCAGTTCATGCCGATCCCATACCTGGGATGAAAGATCACAGACTGTTTCAGAGTATTTAAATTAAATTCTTTTCCCATACCGCACAAAAATACGACAGGGAACTCCAGTCCCTTGCTCTTGTGGATCGTCATCAGTCTTACCGCGTTTTCCCTGTCGGATACCATTTCCGCCTCTCCGTAATCCAGTTCATATTTCAGCATTTGCTCAATATAGCGGATAAAATGAAACAATCCCTGATAACTGGTATCTTCGTAGGCAATGGCCCGCTCCAGGAACATTTCCAGATTTGCCCGTCTCTGTCCGCCTCCCGGAAGGGCCGTGATATAGTCCAGAAATCCTGTTCTGTCATATATTTCCTGGATCAGCAGGTGAATAGGCGTATCCTGGGACAGTTCCCGCAGACTGCGGATCATGTTCCAGAATCCCCGTACTTTCTCCCGGATGCGTCCCGCCTGCAGTTGTTCCTGCGGCTCCTGCCACAGCTGCTGCAGTTCTGTTTCCGTAATTGTATCCCAGCGAAGGACACATTCGCAAAAAGGCATATCCGGGTATGCGGTGCGTATAAAAGCCAGTTCTTCTGAAGAAAAGTTTCCGATCCGGGACGCCAGCACCCCGGTAAGGGGAATATCCTGTCTGGGATTGTCCAGTATTTTCAGCATCTGGATCATTGTCTGTACTTCCGGCGCGGAAAAGTACCCTGATTTGGATGTTGTCACCAGGGGGATCCCTTCTTCGGAAAACACCCTTACAAAAGTCTCGCTCCAGCCTTTCAGCGCATGGACCAAAATCACAATATCTTTGTATTCCGGAAACCAGGAGCCCCGGATTCCCTTTTGGGTGATCTCCCGGATCTTTGCTGCGGCAGCCCTCGCTTCCAGCTCTACTTTATCTTCTTTTGGATCCTCTCTGATGATCCCAAGCAGCTCTGTCCGGTAGGTCTGCGGATCATCTCCCTGGCTGTAGGACGCTCCTGGATAAAGGGCCGCCGCCTGATCATATACCACATTTCCGATGTCCCGATCCATAACGTGATAAAATACCTCATTGGTAAAATCCAGCACTTCCCTGCGGCTTCGGAAGTTTTTATGGAGATCTATTTTCTGTTCCGGACTCTCCTCAAGGGTGTAACGGTTGTATTTTTCCATAAAAAGTTCCGGCCTGGCCAGACGAAACCGATAGATGCTCTGCTTTACATCCCCTACCATAAACAGGTTGTTTTTTCCGGCGCAAGTGCCTGATACAGCCTGTAAAAGCGCCTCCTGAACATAGTTGCTGTCCTGATATTCGTCTACCATGATTTCTTCAAACTTCTGCTGATACTCTCTCGCGGTAGCTGTAGGTTGTCCCGTTTCCCCGTCGGCCAGAATATCAAGGGCAAAATGTTCAATATCTGAAAAATCCAGCACGTTGCGGTCCGCTTTTTCTTTCTGAAAGCATTCCATAAAGCGCAGCACAAGATCCGTAAGGGCTTTCATGGTCTTTTTCTCTTCCTTCAGCATCTGCAGCTGTTCTTCCGGCGAATAACTGAAATATATTTTTTTGATATCTGTGATCTGTTTTTTCACAGCATCTCTGGCGGATTTTATCTCCTCTTTTTTTTCAGCGCTGCATTCCTGCTTTTTTCGGGAAAGAGCCGCAAATTTCAATACTTCCAGCCTTTTGTACCAGCCAGTATAGGTTGTTTCATTTTTCAGTTCTTCCAATATGTGGATGTCGTCCTCCAGCGTTTCTTTGTAAAGAGCCGGGCCTTCCGGTTCTGAGGCAAGAGCATAAAGCTGACTTTCCCTGTGAATCAGGCTTTCCGCTGTCTGTCTCAAGAAATCCATCAGCTCCTCCATCCAGGGCTGCTTTTCCATTTCTTCCGTTGTGGAGCATTCATACAGCTTCAGACTTTTCTCCAGCCATTTTTTCGGCCATGGATAACTGTTTGCGTATTCATATAGGGCCAATACCATTTTTTTGATATTATCGTCGTTTTTCGTATTTCCGTAGCTGCTGATAAATTCCAGAAACCCTTCATCCTTCTTCCCGTAAGCCTCTTCCAGCACGTCATCCAGCACATCTTCTTTCAGCATGCTGTTTTCTCTTTCATCTCCGATGCGAAATCCGGGATCCAGATCGATCTGGAAAAAATGACTGCGGATGATCTGCAGGCAGAAACTGTGGATCGTAGAAATCTGCGCATTATGTATCAGCGTTACCTGACGCTGAAGATGGAGATTATCCGGTTCCCTCTCCAGCGCCTGATCCAAAGCCGCGCCGATCCGTTCTCTCATTTCCGCCGCAGCAGCGTTTGTAAATGTCACTACCAGCAGCCGGTCAATATCCACCGGATGGTCTCTGTTTAATATCATCTGTATGATCCGCTCCACCAGCACAGCGGTTTTTCCCGAGCCGGCCGCCGCCGACACCAGAAGGTTCCGGTGGTGCAGCTCAATTACTTTTTTCTGTTCTTCTGTCCAGGTTACGTTCATTCTATTCCTCCCCGCAGATACGTTTCCATAATTCTTCTTCGTCCAGCTCCTCCAGCTGCTGTTTTTCATATCCTGGAATCCGGATATCAAATCCGCATATGCCGGAATAAGGACAGTACTGGCATCCGTCGGCGTCTTTCAAAGCCGCAGGCCTGGCCTGTATCTTTCCATCCAGGATTTCTCCCGCTGTTTCTTGGATCTTTTTTTCGGTAAACCGGGCCAAATGTTCAAACTGCTTTCGATCTGCAGTGGAACATCCTCTGGCGCTGAGAGTTCCGTCCTGTTTCAAAGTCACGGGAATAACATCTGATTTTCCTTTCAGATCCTTATCCAGCTTGCTGATCACATAGGCATCGCTGCTGACGAGACCGTCCGGACGCAGATTTCCCAGGATCGTCTCCTCCAGTTCCTCCGGGTCCGGATCAGGCCCTGCCTCTACCATAGGATCATCCAAATGATAGTAAAAGATTCCGGCAGGTATTACGTCCTTGTCTTTATACCGCTGTCCCATTCCCGTCAGGGCTGCGTTCAGATATGTGGTCAGCTGCAGCTGAAGTCCGTGATACAGATCCAAAAGCTGAAATTTCTGCCTGCCTGATTTATAATCCATGATCTTCACATAAAGCTGCTTATCATTTTCATAGGTGTCCAGTCTGTCAATCCTTCCGCTGATATACATTCTGGCATTTTTAACTCCTTCCGGCTTTATTTCCTGGCGGAAGGGAATTTCATAATCCAGCGGATGAAAAGCCCCTTTCCGTATCTGACATGTCAGGGCCCAGACGCTCCTGGAGAGAATCTTCCGGATCCGTTCTACCATATAGGCGCTTCGGCTGCTGTCTTCCAGCACAGAAGTATCCATTCCAAGCACCGTATCCGTAACCGCGTTTTTCAGAAATTCTTCCTGCTGGCGTTCTGTAACTTCAAACCAATTTACCCCTGCCTCCTGGAGACTCCGGCTGTATGCCTCCAGCGCGTTATGAAACAGTGTCCCCAAATCCGCGGGCTTAAAGGAAAATTCCGGTCTTTCGCAGAGCCGCAGTCCATATTCCAGGAAGTGGGCGCAGGCGCACCGGGAATATTTTTCAATTCTTGTAACAGAATTATAAAGCACTGTGCCGTACAGTTTTCCTGCCAGCCGGGGACTGAGCTTTTCCCCGTCATAACAGGCAAAAGCCGCGTCAAAAAGCTCACGGACCCGGGATTTCATATGGGGCTGTTCCATCAGCCAGTGATGGAGGGCCTTCCAGGGAACAGTGATCTCCTCGTCCTTGGCCTTTTGAAGGCCCCTTACATACTGTCTCAGACTATTTTTCACCGTAACGGTAAACGCCCCATCCCCGCCGGATATTTCCTTTGCTTCCAGTCCCTCAAACATACGGCACAGCACGCCTGTGAGATAGGAATATTTCATGGGATTTCCAAGACTGTCCATTCTGGCGCAGGTAAGGATCAGCCCTTCGGAAGGCTTGGTCATATTCCAGTACAGATAAAATTTCTGCAAAAATACCTGTTCTCTGGCAGTAGGAGCCAGTTCCATATTCTGAAGCGCCAGCTGTTCCCTGTCATACTGAGAAAGCAGACTCCCCCGTTCCGCCTTTTTCGGTATAATACCGTCGTTCAATCCCAGAAAGATCAGGATCTTAATATGATCCAGACGGGTACGCTCAATATCCCCCAGTATCACACAGTCCGCCTCCTGGGGAATCGATCCGGCTTTTGCCGCCTGAAAGGCCGCGTCCAGGATATCGCTGTAATCTTTTACGGTAGTTTTCTCTTCTCCCAGCAGATCCACCACTTTATCCAGCAGATCAATAACGATCCGGTAGATCTGCCCGTATATGGAAGCTTTTACTTCCTCCCGGGCCCCTTCCATTTCTTCCTGTTTCTTTTTCAGCTGTTCCTGCATGCCCAGAGACACCATCAGTTCATACAGCGCAAACGTCAGGCTTTTTACCGTACGTTCCTTTCCGCCTGCGGCCCGTTTCACAGGCCCCAGCTGGGATATGAACCGTTCCCGCAGCCCGTTTAATTTTTCCAGCCGGGACAGCTCCTCTTCCTGGCTGACCCGTACGCCTCTGCCGGATATTCTGGAAGGATGCACCCATTTTTCATTCCACTTCTTAAATCCCCGAATGCCCCGCTCCAGCACATAATTTTCCAGCAGATCCGTCTCCTCCAAAGTAAAGCGGGCCAGTCCGCTCCTTAAATATCGAAAAACGCTTTCTCTGGAAAAATCCTTTTCCAGCATCTCCATCACCGACCGGATCCATTCGATAAAGGGATGGAACAAAATACTTTCTTTTGTATCGGAAAACCATGGAATATCATACATTTCAAAAATCTCAGGGGCGTATTTCTCATAGCCCTGGGCATTGCCGCTGACAATGGCGATTTCATTGTATCGGAAACCGTATTTTCCGGTAAGTTCCCGGATCTTCGCCACAGCAAACAAAAGTTCTTCTCTGGGAGAACTGAGGGAATACAGAGAAACAGCCAGTGGTCTGTCTCCTCTGTCTTGCAGACGGTATGTTCCTCCTTTTGGCCGGAACAGATTCCGTTCCAGATGGGAAAGGGCCGGATTATCCGCAAATCTGCCCTTTTCTCCCTGGATCAGTATCGGTTCTTTCACCTGGCAGTCCGACTCCCGGGCGGTTTTCTCCAAAGCTCTGAGCATTTTTCTGCTCATATAAAACAGCTCCTGGATCCCCCTGTCGCCGTAAAGTTCTCCGCGGATATCTATACAGCAAGTCACATAAATATCTCCCGCTGTTTTCATCAGACTTCCCATCAGCTCCATCTGCACCGGAGTAAAGCCGGTAAACCCGTCAAACGCCAGCACCGCGTCTTTGAGCAGTCCGGATCTGGAAGCGCAGTCCGCCAGCACCCCCAGAAGGGTCTCTGAGGTCACGAATCTGCCTTTCATATAATCTGCAAAGGCTTCGTACAAAAGCAGGATATCTTTCAGCTTGTAATCCAAGGCAGACATATCTTTTTCCTTTTCCAGATATTCTCTGAGATCTTCCGGCGAAAAACCGTACTGCATAAATTCCGATATCAGAGATTTTACCTGGTCAATATATCCCATCCTGTTTATGTTATGTTTCAGAGCCGTCAGTTTTTTCTGGTGATCCGCGGCCAGTTTGCGCAGTATCAGGTTCTTTCCGGTATCTTCCAGAACAACAAGATCCTGTATGCCCAGTTCGTCAAAAATACGATAGGCCAGACGGTCAAAACTGACCACGTCAATATTCATGATGGCATGATTTTTCTGCCGGGATACCAGCTCTTTCTGAGTCTGCATGGTAAACTGTTCCGGAACGATAACATAAAACATCCGCTCCGGCTTTTCCCCGGCGTCTTTTAATATTTTTTCATACAAATATTCCGTCTTTCCGCTGCCGGAACTTCCCAAAATAAACTGTAAAGCCATAAGCCCTCTCCTTTTTCCGTACGAAGCGCAAAAAGTCCCCGCTAAATATCTATATTGTACCACAATACGGTGCCCCATGACGGCGGCACCGTTTTCATAATTTTTTTATTTCATTTTGTGTTTCTTTTTCTGGAAGAAATCTCTTGTTTCTTTCACTACAATGCCGCTGAGGGCAAAAATCGCGATCATATTCGGAATCGCCATAAGGCCGTTAAAAATATCCGCAATGGTCCATACGGCGGATACGGTCATGTACGGTCCAATAAATACCGCCAGAATATAAATCCAGCGGAAAACTTTTACCGCTTTCATCCTGCCTCCGGAAAGATATTCCAGACAGCGTTCCGAATAATAATCCCATCCCAGGATCGTAGTAAAAGCGAAAAATACCAGACAGATCATCAGGATAAAGGCCGCTACTTCTGACGGGAAAGGCAGTCCCTGCTGGAATGCGTAAGTAGTAACTTCCACTCCTTCCAGTCCGTCCACTTTCCACGCTCCCGTAAGAACGATAGACAGACCAGTCATTGTACAGATAATGATCGTATCAATAAAAGTACCTGTCATGGACACAAGCCCCTGACGCACCGGCTCTTTTGTCTTTGCCGCGGCAGCTGCGATCGGCGCGGAACCAAGACCGGATTCATTAGAAAAAATACCTCTTGCGATACCGTTCTGCATAGCGATAAACAGCGTACCTACCATACCGCCTGTTACTGCTCTCGGATTAAAAGCTCCTTCCACCACTGTACATACCGCAGCCGGGATGGCTGTAATGTTTGTGATCACAAGGATCAGACAGAAGGCCACATAGATCACCGCCATAAAAGGAACTACTACCTGAGATACGTTGGAAATCCTTTTGATGCCTCCGATCAATACCAGCGCCACGCAGACAGCCAGGATCAAAGACGCTACCACTACCACCCAGGAATATGTGCCAATGCCCGGGATCGTCACCGCATGAGCTACGTTAGGATCAAAAAAGTTCTTTACCGCGGACACAATACCGTTTACCTGGGTAAAGGTACCGATACCGAACAGACCTACGCATACGCCGAAAAAGGCGAATATCTTGGCCAGCCATTTCCATTTCGGTCCCATACCTCTTTCAATATAGTAGAACGGTCCTCCAAGAGAATGGCCGTCCTCTGCCACAACACGGTATTTTACAGCCAAAAGTCCTTCGGAATATTTGGTAGCCATACCGAAAAAGGCCGCTACCAGCATCCAGAACAGCGCTCCCGGACCTCCTGCAGTCACCGCTGTCGCCACGCCTACGATATTTCCGGTTCCGATAGTCGCGGACAAGGCGGTACACAAAGCGCCGAAAGATGTAACTTCCCCTTCTCCTTCTTCCTCATTTTTGACCATCCACTTCAGAGCCAGGGGCAGCCGGCGCATCTGAAGAAGACCCATTCTCACTGTCAGCATAATACCGCCTGCCAGTATCAGCACGATCAGCGGCACACCCCAGACATACTTGTCTATGGATGCCAGAACATTATTCAATACTTCCCACATTTTCAATCTTCCCTTTCTTTTCTGGTTTCTTATCTTCTACGCGATTTGCGTATACAGTTGGAGTATTCTGAAAAAACAAAAGGAACATCTGCAACCCGGGAACATACTTTACTGACAATAAAATAACCCCGGGCTTTTGTGACCCGGGGATTTTGAAACTGAAAAAGCACATGTCCTCTGACATGCATCCAGATAAACTTCTCCGTCCTTTTGCCTGAGAGATTAAATATACCCTTTGTATATCTTGCACCTTCGGCACTCACCGCCCTCCTGTACAGGCAGATGAGATTCTCCAGAGTCACAATCCATTTGCAGTCCTCATCCGTCGCTTACGCTTCAGACACCTGAGAGTTTTGCTCCTTCGGCTGATTTTCATCACTTTCCTGCAAACTTCCTCTTGCCTTTTTTTAATTTTCATCCTGCCGGGTTCTGAGGGACATGCCTCTGCCCGTCTGAACACGGCCTTCCTTTCTACGATACTGACATTTGCGCAAAAAGTCAAGTACTTTTTAAAACACCTGCTGTCCCAGAATGCATACCAGCAGATGATCCAAGTCAAAGAAGGGATCCTCACCCATCATTTTTTCCACCCGCTTCAGATTGATATCCGAATGTTCCACCTCTCTGGCATATCTGTGAGTAATCTCAATCTGGTCCCGGAAGGTAAATCCATGATTTTCTATCCAGCTGGCCATATCCAGCTCCCGGATCAGCATTGTATGTACCACAGCTCCTTTGATCTTGCTCAATGCATCCCCGTCGTACACCGCGCCGCAAAAATAAACAAACAGAAAATATTCCAGCAGACGGTCATATTCGTAAGCCCGGCCTTCCATATCCTTTTCAAATTTTTCTTTCAGATCCATATATTCCTTCGGCGAAATCTGCTCGTAAAGTGTATGTTCCCATTTTTGCAGGTCCCTGTGCCACTGGGAATCCAGGACTTCCAGCTGATGGAGCCGGTACATCATACCGTGCATCAGATAATATCTGACTTCTCCCCGGTGTCCGTACTTTTTCCACTTTTTCCGGGCTCTCTCCGGAAAATCAGGCTGCCTGTATCTTTCCAGCAGACGATCCACGTCAAAAAGCTCATGGCGTTTGATCCGGTTCTGGATATCATGGGTCTGAGCAAGCATCAGCGCCATTTTCGTTTCCAGAGAATATTTCTTTTCTTTTATAAGATCAAAGAAATGATCTCTTACTTCCTGAAGTTTTGTATACAGAAAAAAATCAAAGAACTCATACTCTTCCACATCCGTTTCTTTCTCCTTTGAGAGGAAAGACACCGGCCTGTCTGTTCCCAGGATCAATTTTGCCGCCTCAGGGCAGGACAGGGAGAGAGAGATTTCCCGGATATTTTCGAATTCCTCATAGTGTCTCGGATACCGCCTGCAGGTTTTGCACAGCATATCCTCTCCGGCCTCCAGACAGATATCGCAGAGATTCTTTTCATTTAAAAACGCACACCGCTTTCCTTCATACCGGAAAAAAGAGTGCTCCTCCCAGTCAATGGAATTATGCAGCCGGTTTCCGAAAACCCCGGGATATCTGTGGTATTTTTTTAATGTCTTTTGATCGATCAGAATTTCCCATCCGGCGCAGCATGTGTCACTGCACCGATCCGCCGCGCACTGGAAATTTTTGTAGTAATAAGGAATAATGTACTCCATGTCTCCCACACCTTTTCATTTATTTTTTTCATTAATTGCTGTTTCCACTGCTTTTGCCGCGTCCAGCAGCTTCCGGCCGCTGCAATTTTCCAAAGGAATATCCGCCGTATCGCAGAGTATCTCCTTTACCTGGGCCCCGGTAAGCTCCGGATCCGCCAGCCAGACGAGAGCTGCCGCGCCTGACACATAAGGGGCAGCCATGGAGGTCCCGGACATTCCTACAAATCCGCTTTGCGGAATCTGAAAAAACCCCGGTTCCACTCCTGTACTGATAATATCGTCTTCAATACCTCCCGGCGCAGCCAGATCCACCCTTTGACCGGGACTGCTGTAATCCGCAAGAAAAAGCCTTCCGTCTTCCCCCGCCGCGGCTCCTGTCACAAGGATCCTTTCCCTGACCCGGGGACTTTCAATAGCCGCAAAAGGATCCCAGGAGGCATCTACTTCCTTTTGATTTCCCGCCGCCTTGCAGATCACAAAGTCACAGCCTTTTTCCAAAAAACCTTCCAACAGTTCTTCCAGTCTTGGGACCAGAGCCTCTCCGTTTGGATTTTCACCGTTCATTTCCTTGATCATTTCTTCTTTTCCAAAGCAGATCAGACTTAAATTTACCACTTTGCAGTTTTTCTGAGCGATAAGATAATTCAGAGCTGTTCCCAGCCCCATAAAGTCCACCCGGTCCCGGTCAATGCGCATGCCAAATACAGAGGCTCCGTAAAGATTTCTCTGGTCCAGGGGAATTGCCCCGCAGATTCCCTTGTCCGGATCCGACGAAGCCGCCAGGATCCCCGCCACATGAGTGCCGTGGCTTTCTATTTTTCCGTCTTCATCATACAGAGAATTGGCCAGAGGCGTCTCCGCAAAGACAAGATCCTCGTGCTCTGTAAAAAATCCCGTGTCCAAAACACCCACATTTATCTTTTTCTCAATCCCTTTTGTCAGACTCCAGGCCCCCTCCATTTCTACAGCCTGCAGTCCCCAGGGAAGCCATTCCAGAGCTTCCGTTCCGGCAGAACCGTTCTCTTCGGATCTGCTTCCTGATACAATGCCGCAGGTTATATTGGGTCCTGCGCTTTTTGCCGCTTTCTGCTCTGTCATCTGTGCTGCCAGTTCCATCAGACGTTCATAGGAATACGTTCCCTCAAGACGCAGCTGGTACAAAGATATGGAAGACATCTTCCCAACGATCTCCATATGATGCTCCTCCAGATATGCTTTAAATTCATTTTCCGGCATATCATCTCTTTTCCATGCCAGCAGCTCATTGTCTATATATTCTATGTTTGTCTCTCGATCCGTTGCCAGATGGGACTTATCCGGTCTGGTGTAACTGGATGTTCCATACACAATGCGTGCAGATCCGCTGGCCACGCTTTCCCGGGCTGTATACTGACGCAGGAAAAACATAGATATCCATAAAATTCCCGCTGCAGCCAGGATCAGGATCAGAAATTTACCCAGACGCATTTTATACTTTTCATTCATAGCAGCTTCCTGTCTGTACGC
>CAKNLF010000047.1 GCA_930989305.1 uncultured Roseburia sp.
CTGAAACTGACAGGAGAAACCATGTAAGTAACAGACGGCGATAAAACTCGAAATGTTGTTGGTTAAAAAATGCATACAGGAAATCTGCGGAAAGTAGGACTGGCAGAACGCGGGGTTGATCTGCAGGACCAGCGTGCAGCACGGCGCGGTGTCATTTGAATAGCATATATGAAATTCATTGGCGTTCAGCAGTGCCATTTCACCCGGTTTCAGATCAAATTCGCTGTCTTTTGTGATCACGTGCATAGAGCCTTTGATGATCTGAAGTATTTCAATATCCGTATGGGCATGGGCGCTGCGGAAATTGATATCCATAATGTAAAAAGACATATGGTTGATGGTGGAATGTTCCACTGTCTCATAATGTCTGTCCTGAAAGGTTAATTTCATAGATTTTTCCCCCAAATATATGAAAATTATATATTGCAGGGGATGCGGTTGTCAACGTGAAAAAACAGGATAAAAATAACGGGAGGAAAAGAAAAACATGCAAAATAAAACATGCGGGAAGGCAGTGGTGGCAGGCCATATCTGTCTGGACATCATGCCGGAATTTTTAAATAAAGAAGGAACGAAGATTCAGGAAATCCTCACGCCGGGCTGCCTGGCCCAGACCGGCAGAGCCGACGTACATATCGGCGGCTGCGTGGCTAATACGGGACTTGGCATGAAGATTTTAGGGGCGGATGTAACGCTCATGGGAAAGATCGGTGCGGATGATTTCGGTGCCATCGTAAAAAGACAGCTGGAGGAATACGCCTCCGCGGACGGAATGATCGTATCCGAGCAGGAAAGCACTTCCTATTCCGTGGTGCTGCGCCAAAAGGAATAGACCGGATGTTTCTCCATCATCCGGGAGCGAATGATACATTCTGCGCGTCGGATATTGATTATGAAGCAGTGGGAAAAGCCCAGCTGTTCCATTTCGGATATCCGCCGCTGATGAAGCATTTTTTTGAAAACAACGGAGAAGAGCTGGCTGCAATGTTCCGGCATGTGAAAGAACTGGGCGTAGCCACTTCCCTGGATATGGCGGCAGTAGATGCCGGCTCGGATTCCGGACGGGCAGACTGGGAGGCGATCATACGAAAGATACTTCCTTTTGTGGATTTTTTTGTGCCGAGCGTGGAAGAACTGGCCTTTATGATCGACAGAAAACGTCTGGCGGAGTGGACGCTGCGGGCTCAGGGAAGGGATATCACCACAGGGCTGCACCCGGAGGATATTGCTCCTCTGGCGGAAAAACTGATTTCCTGGGGCGCGAAAATCGTTTTGATCAAATGCGGCGTGCCCGGACTGTTTTTGGCAGCAGGAAGCAGGGAGAGCCTGGAGCAGATCGGAGGAGGACTTGGCGCGACGCTGAAAACATGGGAGAATATCCGGAAATTCGAGCCTTCCTATCAGCCCGATCAGGTTTTGTCCGGCACGGGAGCAGGCGATACCAGCATCGCGGCCTTTTTATGCGGCGTGATGGAACAGTTTGACTGGGAAAAATGTCTCCGGTACGCGGCGGCAACCGGCGCGTGCTGTGTGGAAAGCTTTGACGCAGTCAGCGGCCTGAAATCTTTTGGGGAGCTGAAAGCCCGTATCGCCGCCGGCTGGGAAAAAGTAACTATGTAAAATTTTGCAGAATAAGTAAAAGTCAGTAAAGGAGAGCATTTATGTTAGTAAATTTAAATCAGGTGCTGCCCGGGGCCCGGGAGCAGAAAAAAGGCATCGGTCTTTTTAATACATTAAATACGGAGATGGCAAGAGGCGTGATCCAGGCGGCAGAAGAAAAGAACAGTCCGGTGATCGTGGGAACTGCGCAGGTCCTGCTGCCTTTCACTCCGCTGGAGGTGATCGCGGATATGCTGATCCCTATGGCGGACCGTGCCGGTGTCCCGGTGGTGGTCCATTTTGATCATGGGCTGGACAGAAACGAGTGCATACGCGCGCTGCAGCTGGGATTTACTTCTGTTATGTATGACTGTTCTACAGCTCCTTACGATGAAAACATGGACAGAGTAAAGGAAATGGCATCCATTGCGCATGCTTATAACGCCACGATAGAAGCGGAATTGGGCCATGTGGGAAATAATGATAATGATCAGGACCCTTCCTCTTATTATACCGATCCGATCCAGGCAAAAGAATATGCTGAGTATACGGGGATTGACGCGCTGGCTATAGCGGTAGGCACTGCCCATGGAGCGTATAAATTTCCGCCGAAACTGGATTTCGCAAGGATTGAAAAGATCGCCTCGCTCATGGATACGCCCCTTGTCCTGCATGGGGGATCCGGTCTGAGTGATGAGGATTTCAAAAAAGCGATCCGCGCAGGGATCAGTAAAGTGAACATTTTTACGGATATCAATGGGGCATACGCAAAAGCAGCGGAAAGAGAGCTGAAGATGGGCCATACCGTTGGAACGGAAATGATGAACGGCCTGACAGAAGCGGTAAAAGCAGAAACAGAAAAGAAACTGACCCTGTTTGGATGGTAAAGAAGAAAAAGCAACAGTGATAAAATAGAGAGACAGACCATGCTTTGCATGCGGATGGAAAAAGCCGGACTGTAAATACGCGCTGGCCGGCCGTTTTCGTGCAAAGCGTATGGATGTCTCTCTATTATTATGGATTTATTATGGTTTTAGACTATTGAAAAAGAAAAAAAAGTATGGTAAACTCATTACAATTTAGGGTTACTGCGGACAGCAGTACAGACAAAAACAGATAAATCCCGGAATCCAAAAAAAAGAGCTGACTCTTTTTTTTTGCGCATTCACAAGTAAAATAGAAAGAAAGGGCAGGGCAAACGAATGAA
The DNA here is from genome assembly GCA_930989305.1 of uncultured Roseburia sp. Lineage (GTDB taxonomy): Bacteria > Bacillota > Clostridia > Lachnospirales > Lachnospiraceae > Brotonthovivens > Brotonthovivens avistercoris. Next base: position 2,807 of record CAKNLF010000047.1, read on the forward strand.
AGCATTTCTTATTCTCGAAGATGGCACAGTATTTACCGGAACCAGCATCGGATCCGAAAAAGAAGTCATCAGTGAAATCGTATTTAATACTTCCATGACCGGATATTTGGAAGTCCTTACGGATCCTTCCTATGCCGGACAGGCGGTAGTAATGACCTATCCGCTGATCGGAAACTACGGCATCACACCGGATATGGAATCCGAGAGACCGTGGCCGGACGGCTACATTGTAAGGGAGCTGTCCAGAATTCCCAGCAACTTTCGCTGCCAGGGAACGATCCAGGATTTCCTTATAAAATATGATATACCGGGTATCGCCGGAATTGATACCAGAGCGCTCACAAAAATCCTGAGAGAAAAAGGTACCATGAACGGTATGATCACCACCAACGAAAACTATAACCTGGAGGAGATCCTTCCGAAATTGAAAGCATATACTACAGGAAACGTAGTAGACAAAGTTACATGCCGGGAGAAAAAAGTCCTGCAGGGAAACGGATATAAAGTGGCGCTGATGGATTTCGGCGCGAAAAAGAATATTGCCCGCTCATTAAATAAAAGAGGATGCCAGGTAACAATTTATCCGGCTCATACGCCGGCGGAAGAGATTCTGGCAGATAACCCGGACGGCATTATGCTGTCAAACGGCCCGGGGGATCCGAAAGAGTGTACCCAGATCATTCAGGAGCTGAAAAAACTTTACGCTTCCGACGTACCGATCTTCGCTATCTGCCTGGGACATCAGCTGATGGCGCTGGCCAATGGAGCGGACAGTCACAAACTGAAATACGGACACAGGGGAGGCAATCATCCGGTAAAAGATCTGGAAACCGGGAGAGTGTACATTTCCTCCCAGAACCACGGATACGTGGTGGATACAGACCGCCTGGATGAAAAGGTGGCTGTACCTGCGTTTGTAAATGTAAATGACGGAACGAACGAAGGTTTAAAATATATCGGAAAGAATATCTTTACCGTACAGTTCCATCCGGAAGCGTGTCCCGGACCTCAGGACAGCAGTTACCTGTTTGACAAATTTATTGATATGATGGGAGGAAAACGATAATGCCAAAGAATCCGGATATAAAAAAAGTATTAGTAATTGGTTCAGGCCCGATCGTCATCGGACAGGCCGCAGAGTTTGACTATGCCGGCACACAGGCATGCCGCTCCCTGAAAGAAGAGGGCATCGAAGTATGCCTGGTAAACTCCAATCCGGCTACGATCATGACCGATAAAGAGATCGCGGATCAGGTGTATATCGAGCCTCTGACTGTGGATGTGTTAAAACAGATTATTATAAAAGAAAAACCGGACAGCGTGCTTCCTACACTGGGCGGACAGGCAGGATTGAACCTTGGTATGGAATTGGATGAATCCGGCTTTTTGGCTGAGCAGGGCGTACGTCTGATCGGAACCACGGCGGAAACCATCCGCAAGGCGGAAGATCGTCAGGAATTTAAAGATACAATGGAAAAAATCGGAGAGCCTTGCGCGGCTTCTCTTGTTGTGCACAACGTGGAAGACGGTATCAAATTTACCAATACTATCGGGTATCCGGTAGTGCTCCGTCCCGCTTATACACTGGGAGGAAGCGGCGGAGGTATCGCCCACAACGAAACAGAACTGGTAGAGATTCTTTCCAACGGATTGCGTCTCAGCCGTGTGGGAGAAGTGCTGGTGGAACGTTGTATTGCCGGCTGGAAAGAGATAGAGTACGAGGTGATGCGCGACGCCGCAGGCAACTGTATTACAGTATGTAATATGGAAAATATCGATCCGGTAGGCGTACATACCGGAGACAGTATCGTAGTAGCCCCTTCACAGACACTGGGAGATAAAGAATACCAGATGCTGCGTACTTCCGCCCTGAATATTATCAGCGAATTGAATATCACCGGCGGATGCAACGTACAGTACGCGCTAAATCCGGACAGCTTTGAATACTGCGTTATTGAAGTAAACCCCCGTGTAAGCCGTTCTTCCGCTCTGGCTTCCAAGGCGACCGGTTATCCTATCGCCAAAGTGGCGGCCAAGATCGCTCTGGGCTATACCCTGGATGAGATCAAAAACGCTATTACAGGGAAAACATACGCAAGTTTCGAGCCGATGCTGGATTACTGCGTCGTAAAGATCCCGAGACTTCCATTTGATAAATTCATTACGGCAAAACGTACGCTGACAACACAGATGAAAGCTACCGGCGAGGTCATGAGCATCTGCACCAATTTTGAGGGCGCCCTTATGAAAGCCATCCGTTCTCTGGAACAGCATGTGGACAGCCTGGTGTCGGATGAATACCTGCAGCTTTCCTACGATGAGCTGATCGAAAAATTAAAAGTGGTAGACGACCGCCGGATCTGGGTGATCGCGGAAGCCTGCCGCAGAGGCGTAGCTTACGAGACGATCCACGACATCACCAAGATCGACATCTGGTTCATCGACAAGATCGCCATCCTGGTGGAAATGGAAAGCCGCCTGCGCAGCGAGGCGCTGACGACAGAACTGCTCAAAGAAGCGAAACGGATCGAATTCCCGGACAATGTTATTGCGAGACTGACCGGAAAATCCGAAGACTATATCAAAAATATGCGTTACGAAAACGGCATTACGGCAGCCTTTAAAATGGTTGATACCTGCGCTGCGGAATTTGCCGCTACCACCCCGTATTATTACTCCTGCTTTGATGGAGAAAACGAGGCGGAAGAGACTCATTCCAGAAAGAAAGTCCTGGTACTTGGTTCCGGCCCCATCCGTATCGGACAGGGTATCGAATTTGACTTCTGTTCTGTACATTGTACATGGGCCTTTGCAAGACAGGGATACGAAACGGTGATTATCAACAACAATCCGGAAACCGTATCCACAGACTTTGATATTGCGGACAAACTGTATTTCGAGCCTCTCACTCCGGAAGATGTGGAGAATGTAGTAAACATTGAGAAACCGGACGGCGCGGTAGTGCAGTTTGGCGGACAGACAGCGATCAAGCTGACGGAAAGCCTGATGAAGATGGGCGTGCCGATCCTGGGAACAAAAGCGGAAGATGTAGACGCCGCGGAAGACAGAGAGCTCTTTGACGAGATCCTGGAACAGACCGGCATACCGAGAGCCGCGGGAGATACGGTATTTACAGCGGATGAAGCGAAAGAGGCGGCAAACCGCATCGGCTATCCGGTACTGGTAAGACCTTCTTACGTACTGGGCGGCCAGGGTATGCAGATCGCCTTTAACGATAAAGAAATCGAAGAATTTATGGCTGTGATCAACCGTTACGCTCAGGATCACCCGATCCTGGTGGATAAATACCTGATGGGCAAAGAGATCGAGGTAGACGCGGTATGTGACGGAACTGATATCCTGATCCCGGGTATCATGGAACACATTGAGCGTACCGGTGTGCATTCCGGGGACAGTATTTCCGTTTATCCGGCTCCAAGCATCAGCCAGAAAGTAAAAGACACGATCGTGGAATACACAAAACGTCTGGCCAAAGCCCTCCATGTGGTAGGACTGATCAACATTCAGTTTATTGCCATGAACGAGGAAGTATATGTGATCGAGGTAAATCCCCGTTCTTCCAGAACAGTGCCTTATATCAGCAAAGTAACCGGTATCCCTATTGTGGATCTGGCTACCAGAGTGATCATCGGCGAGACTATCCGGGGCATGGGATACGAACCGGGCCTGGCTCCCGAGGCGGATTATGTAGCGATCAAGATGCCGGTGTTCTCCTTTGAAAAACTCCGGGGAGCAGAGATCAGTCTGGGACCGGAAATGAAATCCACAGGAGAATGTCTCGGTATCGCGAAAAGCTTTAATGAAGCGCTGTACAAGGCGTTCCTGGGCGCGGGCATCCAGCTGCCCAAACATAAACAGATGATCATTACCGTGAAAGACGCGGATAAACCGGAAGCGGTTGGCGTGGCAAAACGTTTTGAAGCCCTGGGCTACCGGATCTACGCAACCCGCAGCACTGCGAAATATCTCCAGGAGCACGGCGTCAACGCCCTTCGGGTCAATAAGATTTCTCAGGAATCACCGAATGTTATGGACTTGATCCTGGGACACAAGATCGATCTGGTCATTGATACGCCGACCCAGGGACGGGATAAATCCAGAGACGGCTTCCTGATCCGCCGAAATGCAATTGAAACCGGCGTGCACTGCCTGACTTCCATGGATACGGCTAACGCTTTAGCCCTCAGCCTTGAGACAGCCAGCGACAAACTGACCATGATCGACATCGCGAAAGTGAAAAATATGTAGCAAAAGCAATGCCAGAACAGCAAAAAGATTTCCAATCCGGATAATCTAAAGAAAAAATTAAAAATTTCAAAAACATAGAGACTGCTTTTTCAGAGATAAAACCTGGAAAAGCAGTCCTTTTTGTGTGAAACATGAATAAGAAATGTGAGATTAATCTCACATTGGCTGTCAATAAGACTGGGAATAGTGCACAGATATGATTCAAAAAAACATGAAAAACATTCAAAAATTGGCAAAATGAGCATAAAATGTGACGAAAATGTGAAAAACGAAAAAAATGTCAGGTTAAAATGACCAGAAAAAATGCATATATTTATAAAATTCCGGAAAAATAAATAATGAAAACCGGGCAGTTACCGAAAACGGAAGTTAGTTTTGCATGAAAACCAGCTGAGAAAAATTTTTGACAAATTTTTATAGTCATGCCATAATTTCACAGTAAACAAAACAGATGCTTAATGTTTTTCATGATTGAATGAATCTATTTCATTAAGAAAGGATGAAATGTTATGAATGAAAAGAAAATCAAATTATGTGCAACAAATGAAGTACAGGAATTTGTAAAGGCAGCATCAGATTGTAATTTTGATATAAATATGAGCTATGATAGAGCAATTGTTGATGCTAAGTCCTTCCTGGGAGTATTGAGTCTTGGCCTTTCTAAAATCGTTACCATTACGTATGGCGGACAGAACAATGCTTTTGAACATGTTTTGGAGAAATATGTTGTAGCATAATAAAAACACAGTAATAGAAGCAAAAGAAACGCTCTGTTTTCGGTCGATGCCGAAGGCAGGGCGTTTCTTTGCGTAATCCGAAAACGCCGGTTGACATGACGTGCGGGAAGTGCCACAATTACTTTACGAACAGATAAAAGCAGGAGGAAGATGAGAGTGAAAACTTATGCATTTGGAGTGGATATCGGCGGAACGACCATAAAAATGGGACTGTTCCATACAGACGGAAAATTGCTGGACAAGTGGGAGATCAAGACCCGTACCGAAGAAAACGGAACGTATATCCTCCAGGATATCGCGGATTCGGTAAAAGATAAAATGAAGGAACAAAACATCCGGATCGAAGATGTGGAAGGGATCGGCATGGGTGTGCCGGGACCTGTGGACGCTTCCGGAACCGTGCTTAAATGCGTCAATCTGGGATGGGGCGTGTTTAACGTGGTCAGCAGGATCTCAGAACTGCTGGGCGGGATCAGAGCCTGCGCGGGAAATGACGCCAATGTGGCGGCTCTGGGAGAAATGTGGCAGGGCGGCGGCGCCGGTCATGAAAATATGGTCATGGTGACACTGGGCACCGGCGTAGGCGGCGGCATTATCATAAATGGAAAGATCGTAGCCGGAGCCAATGGAGCGGCAGGAGAGATCGGACATTTTCAGATGAAAAAGGATGAGCCGGCAGCCTGCGGATGCGGAAAGCACGGATGTCTGGAGCAGTATGCTTCCGCCAACGGCATTGCCCGCATGGGACGGCTGAAGCTGGAGCAGGAAAGCCGGGATACGGTGCTGAAAGGCAAAGAGCCTCTTACCGCAAAAGATATTTTTGACGGAGCGAAAGCAGGAGACGAAGTGGCTCTGGAACTGGTAGAGGAACTGGGCGAGATGCTTGGGACCGCGTTGTCCTATATTGCCTGCGTAACGGATCCGGAGATCTTTGTAGTAGGCGGCGGCGTATCCAAAGCGGGCGCCATCGTGACAGATACCATTCAGAAATATTTCCGAAAATACGCCTTTCACGCTTCTGCGGATACGCCGTTTGCCTTAGCGCAGCTTGGCAACGACGCAGGGATCTACGGAAGCGTGAAAATGGTGCTGTAATAAGGAACAAAGTGTTTTGCCGGCGCGGATTTGCGGGCCGATAAAGGAAAAGCCCGGCAAAGGCCGGGCGCGAACGTACATGGAAGCAGTAGGATAGGAAACATATGGAAGAAAAAGGAATGGAAAAGCAAAAACAGAGAGTGTCTGTCCGCAACCTGGTGGAGTTTATCCTGCGAAGCGGCGATATAGACAACCGGCGGGGCAAAAGCGCTGAGCGGGAAGCTATGCAGGAGGGCAGCCGGATCCATAGAAAGATACAAAGGCGGATGGGATCGGACTATCTGGCGGAAGTGCCGCTGAAATACGAAATAGAAAATCCATATTATATCCTGTCTGTGGAAGGACGGGCAGACGGCGTGTTCCGGAAAGATCAGGATACTGCCATTGATGAGATCAAAGGAGTGTACCGGGATCTGGCTCAGATCGAAGAGCCGGTCCCGGTTCATCTTGCTCAGGCAAAGTGTTACGGATATCTGTATGCCGTCAGCCATGATCTGAGCCGCATCGGCGTGCAGATGACATACTGCAATCTGGACACCGAAGAGATCAAACGTTTTTTCTTTATGTATGAAAAAGAGGAGCTGCAGGAATGGTTTGAGGATCTGATCCGGCAGTATCAGAAATGGGCGGATTTTCGTTATGAGTGGAATCAGATACGGACAAGTTCCATAAAACAGCTGGAATTTCCTTTTCCCTACCGAGACGGGCAAAAACAGCTGGTTACGGATGTATACCGAACGCTGCTGCGCAAAAAGATCCTGTTCCTTCAGGCCCCTACCGGCAGCGGAAAGACGCTGGCAACGGTGTTTCCGGCTGTAAAGGCGGTGGGGGAAGGTCTGGGGGACAAGATTTTTTATCTGACTGCCAAGACCATAACCCGGACCGTAGCCAAAGAGGCTTTTGGCCTGCTGGCCGACCATGGCTACCGGGGGAAAGTGCTGGAGATCACGGCAAAGGAAAAAATGTGTTTTTGTGAGGAAATGGACTGCAATCCGGATCACTGTCCTTATGCGAAAGGCCATTATGACCGGGTCAATGACGCGGTTTTTGATCTGCTCCATAAAGAAAATGTTTTTGAAAGGGATGGCCTGCTGGACCATGCCCAAACCTATCAGGTCTGTCCCTTTGAAATGAGCCTGGATCTGGCCTTGTGGTCCGATGTGATCATCTGCGATTACAATTATGTGTTTGACCCTAATATCTGTCTGAAACGTTTTTTCGGAGAGGACACAAAAGGCGACTACTATTTTCTGGTGGATGAAGCCCACAACCTGGTGGACCGGGGAAGGGAAATGTACAGCGCCTCCTTGGTAAAAGAAGAGTTTTTGAAACAGAAAAAACTGATGAAACAGTTTGGCCCGGGGGCAAAAGACGGGGGAGGGACAAGGCATTATAAAGAAAAGCAGACTCTGGCGGAAAGGGGAAAGATCATCCGGGAACTGGAAAAATGCAATAAACAGATGCTGGAATGGAAGCGGGAATGTGAAGATTACTGCCTGTATGACAATACGGGGGCCTTTGTATTTTCCCTGATGCGTCTGGGAGCCGCTTACGACAAATTCCTTCAGGGGGCGGGAGATTTCCCTGAGCGGAAAGAAATATCGGATTTTTATCTGAACCTGCGGCATTTTCTGAATATTTATGAACGTGTGGATGAGAACTACGTGATCTATACTTTTTTTAATGAGGCAGGCGAGTTTGTGCTGAAATTGTACTGCGTAAATCCCGGGGTAAATCTTCAGGAATGTCTGGACCGGGGACTTGGCACTGTATATTTTTCCGCCACTTTGCTGCCCATCCGGTATTATAAAAAGCTGCTGAGCAGCAGGGACGATAATTACGCCGTATATGCCCGGACCGCTTTTTCCCAGGATCAGAGACTTTTGGTGATCGCGAAAGATGTGAGCAGCCTGTATACAAGGCGCAACCCGGCGGAGTTTGCCCGGATCGCTTCTTATATTTATGAAACCTGTATGGCGAAAAAGGGAAACTATTTGATCTTTTTCCCTTCCTATAAAATGATGGAACAGGTGTATGAGGCTTTTTTGGATGCGGCGGGAGGTCATGTGGACTGTCTGATCCAGGAACCCGGGATGCGGGAAGCGGACAGAGAAGAATTTATCGGACAGTTCGCAAAAGAGCGGAAAGTTTCCCTGGCGGCCTTCTGCGTGCTGGGCGGGATCTTTTCCGAAGGGATCGATCTGAAAGAAGAACAGCTGATCGGAGCGGTGATCATCGGCACCGGCCTGCCTCAGATCTGTACGGAGCGGGAAATCCTCAAATCGTATTATCAGGAAAAAGACGATCAGGGATTTTCCTTTGCCTACCAGTATCCGGGCATGAATAAAGTCCTGCAGGCCGCCGGAAGAGTGATCCGGACTGTGCAGGACAGAGGTGTGATCGTGCTGTTGGATGAACGTTTTCTGAGAAAAGATTACCGGGAAATGTTCCCACGGGAATGGGAGCGTTTTGAGACCTGTACCCTGGAAACCTTTCCGGAAAAACTGAAGGGGTTCTGGAAAGAACCTACAGAGAGGGCAGAAGATCCAGAAACTCCCTGGTAGAAGCAGCCGGCGGCATGGCGGGGCTGACGGAAGCCACGATCTGTCTGGAAGGCATCTGCTCTTTTGTTTTCAGTACGAAAAGATCTCTGGAATCTCTGCGCAGACAGTAATCCGGGATAAAGGCGATCCCCAGGCCGATCCGCGCCAGGTCAATGAGCAGATCGTTGCTGCTTAACTCCACTTCCGGGAGCAGTTCCAGCTGGTGCTGCAAAAACAGATTATGTAAAAATTCGCTTGTGGTACATTTGCGCTCCAGCATCAGGATCGGATAGCGGTTCAGCTGAGCCAGTGACAGTTCCTGCTGATCCAGTTTGAAGTAGGCCGGATTGGCGATGAATACATCCTGAAAATTGCAGATGGTCTTTTGGATGTAGGACTGGTTCAGTCTGGTGTTTGGAAAGTTGGTGATGATCACATCGACTTTGCCCTGTTCCAGCAGATCCACACAGGCAAGGGAGGTGGCGTTGGTCACCTTGATAGGTACGTTTGGGAACTTTTCGTGAAATTCCTTCAGATAGGGCACCAGAAGGTAGCGGCATATGGTGTCGCTGGCTCCGATGTGGAGCTGGCCAAGGCCGAGACTCTGGCTGTCCAGAAGCTGATTTTCCCCTCTGCGGATCAGATTCATGGCCGGTTCAATGTGCTTAAGCAGCACCTGCCCTGCAGGCGTGAGCCGGACTTTTTTTGTGCTGCGGATAAACAGCTGCTGTTCCAGTTTTTTTTCCAGCGTTTTGATAGACTGGCTCACAGCAGACTGGGAAATGAACAGCTGCTTGCTTGCCTCCGAAAAACTGAGGGAAGAAGCTACATAATAAAAGACTTTGTATAATTCGTAATTAATATCCATGGGATACTCCTTTGTAAAACGGTCATAATAATCCGGATATGAGAAAATAATAAGCCATGCAAGCGAAAAAACCTGACGGCTTTTTCGCTTATGGCTGTCGCCATATAAGCCGAAGTAAATGAAACAAGCCATGCAAGTGCAAAATCCTTACGGCTTTTGCACTTATGGCTGTCGCCATATAAGGCCGAAGTAAATGAAACAAGCCATGCAAGTGCAAAATCCTTACGGCTTTTGCACTTATGGCTGTCGCCATATATACCAAAACCCCCAGGAACTGTTTGGTGAACAAGTTCCCCGCCAGTTCCTGTGAATTTTGCCATGCATGGCTTGTAGCTAATAACATTATAAACTGTGGCTTATAAGCTGTCAATGAAACAATTAGGGTTTCTTATAAGTGAAATTAAATATATTAATTTTCCTAAATAAGTAAAGTTTGTTATACTAACTGCAGCAGATACCTGATAATATCGGTTTAGACTGTAGTATTAGAGCATATCAAGAAAAGATGGAGGAGAATCATGAGCAACGTACGCAGAGTATATGTAGAGAAGAAACCGGCTTACGCGGTAAAGGCCAAGGAACTGCAATCCGAGATCAAAAGTTATCTGGGCATCACATCTGTAACCGGTGTGCGGGTCCTGATACGTTATGATATAGAGAATATTTCCGATGAAACATACGGCAAAGCTCTGGAAACCGTGTTTTCAGAACCGCCCGTTGACGATATTTATGAAGAGACCTTTGACTATGGCGACGGCCATGTGTTCAGCGTGGAATTTTTGCCGGGACAGTTCGATCAGAGGGCGGATTCCGCTCAGCAGTGCGTGAAGCTGCTGAATGAGGAAGAAGATCCCATTATCCGTACAGCGGTCACATATGTGATCCAGGGCGAGATCACCCAGGAGCAGTTTGAAGCGGTGCAGAGCTACTGCATCAACCCGGTGGATTCCCGCAAAACAGGGATGGAAAAGCCAAAGACTCTGGTTGCGGAATTTGAAGAGCCTCAGGATGTGGCGATCCTGGAGGGCTTTCAGGCTATGCCTCAGGACGAGCTGAAAGGCCTGTATGATTCTTTGAATCTTGCTATGACGTTTAAAGATTTCCTTCATATACAGAATTATTTCCGGGGAGAAGAACACAGAGATCCTACTATGACAGAAATCCGTGTTCTTGACACATACTGGTCCGATCACTGCCGTCACACTACATTTTCCACGGAATTAAAAGAGGTGGCGTTCAAAGACGGGGATTACAGAGTGCCCATGGAAAACACATATAAAGAATACGTGGCGGCCCATAATGAAATCTACAAAGGCCGTGATGACAAATTCATCTGTCTGATGGATCTGGCGCTTATGGCCATGAAAAAACTGAAAAAAGAAGGCAAGCTCCAGGATCAGGAAGAGTCTGACGAGATCAATGCCTGCAGTATCGTAGTGCCTGTGGAAGTGGACGGACAGACAGAAGAATGGCTGGTGAACTTTAAAAACGAAACCCACAACCACCCCACAGAGATCGAGCCTTTCGGTGGCGCGGCAACCTGCCTGGGCGGCGCGATCCGTGACCCCCTTTCCGGACGTACCTATGTATATCAGGCAATGCGTGTCACAGGAGCGGCGGATCCTACTGTATCTGTGAAAGACACTATGGAAGGCAAGCTTCCTCAGAAAAAGATCGTCCGTTCCGCTGCAGCGGGATACAGCTCTTACGGCAACCAGATCGGACTTGCTACCGGATATGTAAAAGAAATCTATCATCCGAACTATGTGGCAAAACGTATGGAGATCGGCGCGGTTATGGGAGCGGCTCCCAGAAGAGCTGTCCAGAGAAAAACATCCGATCCGGGGGACATCATTATCCTGCTGGGGGGACGTACCGGACGGGACGGCTGCGGCGGAGCTACAGGCTCATCCAAAGCCCATACCACACAGTCCATTGATACCTGCGGCGCGGAAGTGCAGAAAGGCAATCCGCCTACGGAAAGAAAGATCCAGCGTCTGTTCCGCAGGGAAGAAGTAAGTTATATCATTAAAAAATGCAACGATTTCGGAGCGGGCGGCGTATCCGTGGCGATCGGCGAACTGGCAGACGGTCTGCGGGTGCAGCTGGATAAAGTGCCGAAAAAATACGCGGGACTTGACGGAACCGAGATCGCGATTTCCGAATCCCAGGAGCGTATGGCGGTAGTTGTTGCTCCGGAAGACGCGCAGAAATTTCTGGATTACGCCAAAGAAGAAAACCTGGAGGCCGTGGAAGTGGCGGTTGTTACCGAAGAACCCTGTCTGGTGCTGATCTGGAGAGGCAAAGAGATCGTAAATATCTCCAGGGCATTTCTGGATACAAACGGCGCCCATCAGGAGACAGGCGTTTTGGTGGATATTCCTGCCAAAGCAGACAGTGTGCTGGTGCAGCCCCAGATCGGTGATGTGCGTCAGGCTTGGCTGGATACGCTGAAAGATCTGAATGTATGTTCCCAGAAAGGTCTGGTGGAAATGTTTGACAGTTCCATCGGAGCCGGAAGCGTATACATGCCTTACGGCGGAAAATATCAGCTGACAGAGACCCAGAGCATGGTGGCGAAACTGCCCGTGCAGCATGGCAAATGCGATACCGTAACGATGATGAGCTACGGATTTGATCCTTATGTATCTTCCTGGAGTCCGTATCACGGCGCTGTGTACGCAGTGCTGGAATCTGTGGCAAGGATCGTTGCCGCAGGCGGAGACTACAAAAAGATCCGTTTCACTTTCCAGGAATATTTCCGCAGGATGAGCGAAGATCCTTCCCGCTGGAGCCAGCCTTTCGCGGCGCTCCTTGGAGCCTACAGCGCGCAGATGGGATTCGGTCTTCCTTCCATCGGAGGCAAGGATTCCATGTCCGGTACGTTCAACGACATTGACGTGCCGCCGACGCTGGTATCTTTTGCGGTAGACATTGCAAAAGAACAGGATATCGTTTCGCCGGAACTGAAGCATCCGGGCAGCAAGCTGATGCTGTTTACCATTGATAAAGACGCTTATGATCTGCCGGATTATGAAAAAGTCATGAAGCTGTATGACACAGTCCATGCGCTTGCGGGAGAGAAGAAACTGCTTTCCATCTACGCGCTGGACGCAAAAGGCCTGATCGCGGCAGTAAGCAAAATGGCCTTCGGAAATAAACTGGGCGTTTCCATCCGGGGCTGTCTGAAACCGGAAGAGGCGTTTGCGCCGGGATTCGGCAATCTGGTGGCGGAAGTGGCCCCGGAAGATACAGACGCGGTAAAAGCGGCAATGGAAAAAGCAGGTCTTCGGGCAAATGTATCTATTGTTGGTTCGGTGCTGGAAGAAGCCGAGTTCCGCTATGGGGATGTGACCATCTCTATGGAAGAAGCTCTGAAGGCATGGACCGGCACTTTGGAAAGCGTATTCCCCACCCGTGTATCCCAGGAGAAACAGACACTGGATACAGGGCTGTACGAAACAAAAAATATTTATGTATGTAAAAATAAAGTGGCAAAACCGACCGTATTCATCCCGGTATTTCCGGGAACCAACTGCGAATACGACAGCGCCAGAGCTTTTGAAGCGGCAGGCGCTCAGGTGGTCACCAAAGTATTTAAAAACCTCAGCGCGGAAGATATCCGGGATTCTGTAGATGTATTTGAAAAAGCCATCCGTCAGGCGCAGATCATCATGTTCCCGGGAGGATTTTCCGCCGGAGACGAACCGGAAGGTTCCGCGAAATTCTTTGCCACTGTTTTCAGAAATGAAAAGATCAAAGAAGCGGTAAATCAATTGCTGAATGAAAGAGACGGGCTTTGTCTGGGTATCTGCAACGGATTCCAGGCGCTGATCAAACTGGGCCTGGTGCCGTACGGAGAGATACTGGCGCAGACAGAGGAGTCCCCCACACTGACATACAATACCATTGGCCGTCATATTTCCAAAATGGTATACACAAAAGTAGTGACCAACAAATCCCCATGGCTGGCAGGCGCCGAACTTGGAAAAGTATACACAAGCCCCGCTTCCCATGGAGAAGGAAGATTCGTAGCGCCGAAAGAATGGCTGGATAAGCTGTTTGCCGAAGGACAGGTGGCAACTCAGTACGTAGACGAAAACGGCAATCCTACTATGGACGAGGAATGGAACGTAAACGGTTCCTATATGGCCATCGAAGGCATCACAAGCCCTGATGGGCGGGTGCTGGGCAAAATGGCCCATGCAGAACGCCGGGGCGATGGCGTGGCAATGAATATATACGGAGAACAGGATATGAAACTCTTTGAATCCGGAGTCGCATTCTTCCGCGATTAAGCAGACCGAGAGCAAGCAAAAGGCAGGAGGGGTCAGGACCATGTTTACATGGATCCTGGCTGCTTCTGTCTTTTTGCTTATTTGAGGGAGCAGCGCGACTGAGAAAAACGCAAAGCGGTTTTCGAAGTCTCGCGGCAGCTCACGGTCTGCTTAATCGCGAGGTCCGCATAATCGAAAAAGAAAAGGCGGGCATGGGAGCAGCGCGACTGCTCCAGGTCTGTTGAAATACAGAAATCGCGGTCAGCCATTTGGCATACGTATGACCATTCCGGGTCTCTATGAGTTACAATAGAAGTACGGTATTTATGGTATATAGAATAGCGAAAAGAACGAGATCTTAGGAAAAAGGAGGAGATTTGTATGCCAATGGAAAAAATGGTGATCTTTCACAATCTGCTGGATGAAAATGCCCGTCCTGCTATGGAGCGGTGGTTTCGTCGTTCTCATGTGCCGGATGTGCTGACCCAGTATCCCTGGACGAACCGTTATCTGCTGTACCGCCCGGTACCGGCTCCGGAAGGGGCAAAAGACGCAGGACTGTACACGTACCGGATCCACGAAAACTGGGCGTATGATATTTCTCTGCGCCGGGGACACAAAGGCCTCATCGGCATGACGCCGGAACCCTGCCAGAACGTGATCAAAGCGGATATCGTACATATCCCCGCAGAGCCTACGGAAGACTTTTTAGGCGCGGACTGGTCTTACGAGCAGCATCCCATACTGCGCTGGGTCATTGCCTACCGGTATCCACAAAACGCGGATAAAGAAGCCTGCGACAGATTTTTCCTGGATGTACAGGCAAAAGAGATCATGCAGATCCCGGGGCTGATCCGTTTCTTCAGCCACAAAGCAGTGGAGTTTGAAGGAAGCGCCCTGCCTATCACTACAGATGACAACAAAGAAGAAGGGTCGGAAAAA
>CAKNLF010000048.1 GCA_930989305.1 uncultured Roseburia sp.
AGCATACAGACCTTGGAGAGGGTCTATAAACACTACTACTTTATAATACGAGGGGGATATTATTATTGGAAATGATGTGTGGATCGGATATGAGGCGCTTATTATGGCAGGAGTATCCATTGGCGACGGAGCGGTGATCGGAAGCAGGGCGGTTGTTACAAAAGATGTTCCTCCCTATACTATAGTGGGACAAGTTCCTGCAAGAGTCATACGGAAACGGTTCTCGGAAGAAGTGATAGCCGCGCTGCTGGAAATGAAATGGTGGGACTGGCCTGAGGATCAGATAAAAACACATATTTTGGACATTCAGGCAGGAGATGTCTATTCCCTGAGGAAAAAGGGTATGTTATAATAAATGAAAATCACAGCAATACGGAGTTTTTGAAAAAGAGGAGAAGGTAAAGTATGGCAAAATACAGATGCAGTGTCTGCGGTTATATTTACGATGAAGAGCGGGAAGGGGCCCCGTTCTCAAAAATGAAAGAATGCCCGGTCTGTCATCAGCCGGCGGACAAATTTTCTTTGTATGAAGAAGAGAAAAGTATATCAGAACTGGAGACACAAGAACTGAAACTGGATTATCCCAAAGAATTTGTACGGCAGGATCCTTCCTGCAGATATATGAAGGAAATCCATGAGATGGCTGTTACCGGGAAAAGTATTTCCGCGTCTATGGGGACTGAGCTTCCTATGCCGTCCTGGGATGACATTCTGATCCTGGGCGCTCAGCTGGATCCTATGCCATTGGATGAGCATGCGCCGGTAAAGACCCGGACTGTGATCGGGAAAAACGCGAAAAAACCGTTGATTTTGGAAAATCCGGTATATGTTTCCCATATGTCCTTTGGGGCTCTTTCCAGAGAAGCCAAAATAGCGCTGGCGAAGGGATCGGCTCTGGCAGGAAGCGCTATGTGTTCCGGCGAGGGAGGTATTTTGCCGGAAGAAATGCAGGCGGCTGATAAGTATATTTTTGAATATGTAGGAAATCTTTACAGCGTTACGCCGGAAAGTCTCCGGAACGCGGACGCTATCGAAATCAAAATAGGCCAGGGTACCAAACCTGGTATGGGCGGGCATCTGCCTGGAGAGAAAGTAACGGAAGAGATCAGCAGGATCCGTAACAAACCTATGGGGAAGGATGTGATCGCGCCGTCCCGGTTCCCGGGCATTGAGACAAAAGAGGATTTGAAAAATCTTATCAGTCAGCTGCGGTTCGCGTCAGAGGGACGACCGATAGGCGTTAAGATCGCAGCAGGGAGGATTGAGAGGGATCTTGCTTTCTGCGTTTATGCTGAGCCGGATTTTATCACGATTGACGGAAGGGGAGGGGCCACCGGTTCTTCACCGAAACTGCTCCGGGACTCCGCCAGTGTACCTACAATTTATGCGCTGCACCGGGCAAGAAAATATCTGGACAGCATTCATTCGGATATCAGTCTGATCATTACAGGAGGACTGCGGGTATCTTCCGATTTCGTCAAAGCCATAGCTATGGGAGCGGACGGAGTGGCCGTGGCATCCGCAGCGCTTATGGCCATGGCCTGTCAGCAGTATAAAATATGCGGCACAGGAATGTGTCCCATGGGGATTGCTGCCCAGGATAAGGAACTCCGGGGCAGGCTGCAGCAGGAAGCGGCAGTTGCCAGAGTAGCTAATTTTCTGAATGTTTCTCTGGAGGAACTGAAGATGTTCGCAAGGATCACAGGACATGGAGATATTCACGAAATGTCAGTGGACGATCTGTGCACCATCAGCAGAGAAATCAGCGAATATACAGATATTCCTCATGCCTGATGACCTGCCGGTTCTGGTTTTTGTCAGAAAAACCGTTGGGTGGATGCCGTATTGTATAAAATACAATGGGAAAGAGTTTTTCCTGATAAAAAAACACAAAAAAACAGGACCTGAAAGGGGGAATGATATGATTTCCCTTTCTGGCCCTGTTTTTTTATGGGATTTTGCATTCATATTCCTGTGTCGGAGCTGTCAGGATTCGGCATTAACCGCTTTAGCGATGGCGTCGATATAATCCTGACCGCAGGTAAAGGAAGTGCGGTTCATAATATAATCTTTGGCCAGACGGATCACGATCCGTTCCGCTCTGGCGCGTTTATTGGTATCTGTAATAGAAGTGATATCTTTTACATTTGCCAGTCCCACGATCCTGCGTATGGATTCCATACCTGCAATGGCCGCTGTATCTGCCAGTACCTGCGCCATATAGTATTCTTTAAATCCAGGGACTTTTGCCATAATGTCAGTGACATTTTCGTCCCAGCAGACAGAAAACTTGGAAATGAACAAGTCTACGATATCACGGATACAGTCCAGACACCAGGAGCAGAAAACCTCTTTTTCCTTTTGAGATTCAAGTTCCGCGTCAGCATGGCACCAGGCGAAAAAGATGTTGGCGATAATATTTCCCACATCGTAGCCCATAGGACCGTAGAACGCAAATTCCGGATCAAATACAAAAGTGTGCTCCTGATTAATGAAAATAGAACCGGTATGCAGATCTCCGTGGATCAGACTCTGGGCATGGTTCATAAATTCAAATTTCAGTTTTGCCGCCTCCAGATGCAGCTCATCGTCTTCATAAAGTTCTTTCTTTACAAAATCTTCATTGGGCGGAAACACATTGTTTCGATGGTTGTAGTCAAAAAACGGTTCGGAAAATACCAGATCCTCGGATATCTCGCACAGTTCCGGATTGATGAAAGAGCGCACAGATTCTTTTTTCGCCTTGTGCTCCATGCAGACGTCTGTTGTTTTCAGCAGGCTGTTGACCATAAAAGTGGTGATCTGATCTGCAAACAAAGGAAAAGTCTCATAACTCAGCAGAGCGGTCCTCATCATGGTGTGATTTATCATGTCTTCTTCAATGATCGCTTTCATAACCGGATCATAGAGATAAACATGAGGAACGCTGTCCGGTGAACATTCCTCCTGAATACGCAGGATTTCGCTTTCAATCCGTCCGCGGTCAATGGAAGCGTGAAGGCTTTTTGCGATTCGAAGTTCCGGCCCGGCCTGTTTTACAATAATGCTTTTTCCGGACAGGGGGTCTGATACCCGAAATACATAGTTCAAATTTCCATCCCCGATTTCTTTGCTTTCCAGTTTTGCGCCTTTATCAAAATACTGGATTTTTTCCTGAACGTATGCGGGTACATCCGATGCGTCCATTAAAAAATAAGATTCATAAGCCATAGTGATCTTTCTCCTTAAATCTGGGCGGCATGAAGCGGCGCCGCCTGTATATGATGCCTTTATTATAACACAGGCCTGGGGTAAATCCACACTATTTCCTAAGATGGATGTAAATCCGGAGTTTACGGATTTGTATAAAAAAGAAGAAGTGCAGAAAAATAATCAATAAACCTATTGACTTGATAGGAAAATAAAGTTATAATGCAAATACCTACTAAACAAGTATGAAATAAAGAGTGGAAAAGGAGATGAGAAATCATGTCAGGTATATATAGATCAAACAGCGAACTTATCGGAAGGACGCCTATTATGGAGCTTTCTCATATAGAACAGGAATATGGGCTGGAGGCCAGGATCTTTGCAAAATTGGAGTATTTGAATCCCGGGGGATCTGTTAAGGACCGGATTGCCAGGGCAATGATCCGGGAAGGAGAACGGACCGGCGCGGTGAGAAAGGGCGCAGTGATAGTGGAACCTACAAGCGGCAATACGGGAATTGCTCTGGCTGCAGTGGGAGCGGCAAAAGGATATCAGGTTATACTGGTCATGCCGGATACTATGTCAGTGGAAAGACGCAGGATGATGGAGGCTTACGGCGCAAAACTGGTCCTGACAGACGGGGCCGGCGGTATGAAAAAAGCAGTGGAAAAAGCAAAAGAGATTGTCAGGGAAATTCCAGGCGCTTTTATGCCGGGACAGTTTGAAAACCCGGCGAATCCAAAGGCTCATTTTGATACTACCGGGCCGGAAATATGGGAAGATACAAAAGGCGGGATTGATATTTTCGTAGCAGGCGTGGGCACAGGGGGAACCATTACAGGAGCAGGCAGATACCTGAAAAGAAAAAATCCCCATATCCGGATCGCCGCAGTAGAACCGGCGGCGTCTCCGGTGCTTTCAGGAGGAAAGCCGGGGCCTCACAAAATACAGGGGATCGGAGCAGGGTTTATTCCGGGCATACTGGACATCTCCATTTATGATGAGGTGATCACAGTGTCTGATGAGGAAGCCGTTGCAGCTGCAAAACTTATAGGGAAAAAGGAAGGCATCCTTACGGGCATATCCTCAGGAGCGGCGCTTTTTAGCGGGGTGCAACTGGCAGGACGTCCGGAAAACAAAGGGAAAAACATTGTAGTTTTGCTGCCGGATTCCGGAGACAGATATATGTCTACCATACTGTATGCAGACCACCGGCAGGAATAAATAGATACAGAAGAGAAAAAGGAGGACTTATGAAAATATACGCAGATAACGCAGCAACAACAAAAATGAGTCAGAGAGCTATTCAGGCAATGCTGCCATATATGTCAGAAATATACGGGAATCCTTCCAGTCTTCATTCGGAAGGGCAGAGAGCCGCAGAAGCTCTGGCTGACGCCAGAAGGCGGATCGCAGGACTTCTGGGGGCGCAGGAAAACGAGATCCTGTTTACTTCCGGAGGCAGTGAATCGGATAATCAGGCAATCCTCTCAGCCGCCCGTCTGGGAGAAAGAGCAGGAAAAAAACATATTATATCCTCAGGGATTGAACACCATGCGGTTTTACATACACTGGACAGATTGAAAAAAGAAGGATTTGAGATCACTCTTTTGGATACCGGGGAAGACGGGATCCTTCAGGCGGATCAGGTGGCGGGAGCCATAAGGCCGGATACCTGTCTGGTAACAGTAATGTATGCTAATAATGAAATCGGAACGATACAGCCGATAAAAGAAATCGGAGCTGTCTGCCGGGAAAAGGGCGTACTGTTTCATACAGACGGGGTGCAGGCGGCAGGACATATCCCCATTCATGTGGAAGAAGATCATATCGATATGCTGTCTATATCCGCTCACAAATTTCACGGGCCCAAGGGAATCGGAGTCCTTTACGCCAGAAAAGGGATTCCACTTATCAGCCTGATTGAAGGAGGCGCGCAGGAAAGAGGAAAACGGGCCGGTACGGAAAATATCCCTGCCATAATGGGAATGGCGGAAGCATTTGAAGAAGCGCTGGAGCATCTGGAGGAGAAAAATGAGAAACTGACCGGGCTGAGGGAACGTCTGATCGACGGATTGTCTGAGATTCCCCACTGCATACTGAACGGAGACCGGGAGCGACGGCTTCCGGGTAATGTAAGCTTCTGTTTCGAGGGAATTGAGGGAGAGGCCATGCTCTTGCTTTTGGATGATAAAGGCATATGCGCTTCGTCAGGATCTGCCTGCACATCCGGTTCTCTGGAACCGAGTCATGTGCTTCTGGCAATCGGGAGACCTCATGAGATTGCCCACGGTTCTCTGAGACTTTCCCTGTCTGAGGAAAATACAGAGGAAGAAGTGGATTATATTATCAGCGGAGTCAAAGAAGTGACAGCATACCTGCGGGGAATTTCTCCTGTATGGCGGGCGCTGGAAAATGGAGAACAGAAATTTATATTATAAAAGAATGTGAGGGAAGACTATGGCATTATACAGTGAAAAAGTAATGGATCATTTCAGAAATCCGAGAAATGTGGGTGTAATAGAAAATGCGGACGGCGTTGGTGAAGTGGGAAATGCCAGATGCGGCGATATTATGAAAATTTATCTGAAAATCGAAGATGACAGGATTAAGGATGTAAAATTTGAAACTTTTGGCTGCGGAAGCGCCATTGCTTCCAGCTCTATGGCAACGGAACTGATCAAGGGAAAACCGGTTTCCGAAGCAATGGAACTGACAAATAAGGCGGTGGCGGAGGCCCTGGACGGTCTGCCGCCCCATAAGATGCATTGTTCGGTACTGGCGGAAGAAGCGATAAAAAAAGCGCTGGAAGATTACAGAACCCGGCAGAATGTTTCCGCAGGAGCAGTTTGACGGTAAAATCCGTTCATTGACTTTTTTGCAGGCGCTGTGCTATGATTAGTCCGTTCCGGATGGGGGGAATGTTCCGGCCATCCAAAAAAAGATATGGAGGATACAGCATTATGATAGGAATTATCGGCGCAATGCAGATAGAAATAGACGGATTGAAAGAACGGGTAGCAGATCCGGAGTATGCCGTATACAGCGGAATCGAATTTGTAAAAGGAACAATTGGAGACACGCAGGTGGTTATGGCTGTGTGCGGAATGGGAAAGGTATTTTCAGCAGTCTGCGCTCAGACTATGATACTGGAATATCATGTGGACGCTCTGATCACTACAGGAGTTGCGGGAAATCTTTCCGAAAAACTGGGGATCAAAAGCGTTGCGGTAGCATCGGATGTGGTACAGCACGATATGGATCTGACTCCGGTAGGATATAAAGCGGGAGAACTGGGCGGCATTGATATTGTAAACATCCCCTGTGACAAAGACCTGGTAGAGGCTGTGGAAGCCTGTGTCAAAGGAATGGGCATTAACTATCAGATAGGAACCATCGCCACCGGAGATCAGTTTATCAATAAGCCGGAGCAGAAGGAGTTTATTACGGGAACATTCCAGGCGATCGCGGCGGAAATGGAAGGCGCCAGCGTGGGACAGGTATGTTATATCAATAAAGTGCCTTTTGTCATTATCAGAACGATTTCCGATGAGGCAAACGGCGATTCTCCGGAAGATTTTCCTACATTCGCAAAAGAGGCCGCAGCCATTTCCATTGAAATCGTACTGGAAGTGTTAAAGACATATCACAAATAAGCCCATGGAAAATAATAGGTACCCTCTTTACTGGATAAACAGTAAGGAGGGTATTTTATATGGATAGGAAAGAACTGCCGGGCTAATAAAGTTCCGGCACTTTCTTTTGAAAGATAAATACTGCGGACAGGACAGTGATCAGGGCAATAAGAAGGAGTTGAGGCAATGATTCCTGATTGGCGCTGTTCTTGCTGATCAAGAGCTGACGTAAAAATATAACGCACAGAGAAGTTATAAACGCGGCCGGGACGGATTTTCGGATCATGCCGATGATAAATGGCCACAGTGAGAGAAGTGTACAGATAATCACGGTTATGGCGGCCATTGGTATCCAGGTTCTAAGCATATGGTCAATATGGATACGGCTTATCTGGACAAATATCCAACGGAACTTTCCGGCGGACAAAAACAGCGGATCGCAGTGGCAAGAGCATTTGCCACTGACCCGGAAATTATCCTGATGGATGAGCCCTTCAGCGCGCTGGATCCCATTACACGTTCGCAGCTTCAGGATGAGCTGCTTTCTCTTCAGGAAAATCTGAAAAAAACAATCGTATTTGTTACCCATGATATGGGAGAAGCCATTAAGATGGCGGATAAGATCTGTATCATGTATCAGGGCAACATTCTGCAGTATGACATACCTGAAATTATCCTGAAAAATCCTGTCAATGACTATGTCAGCAACTTTGTAGGCAGGCACAGGATCTGGGAATCTCCGAATTTCATTAAAGTAAAAGACATTATGATAACAGAACCGGTATGCTGTTTCCCGAATCTGCCGGTGATACGCGCAGTGGAACGGATGCGTTCCAACAAGGTAGACAGTCTGATGGTAGTAGACAGAAACGAAAAATTTCTGGGTATTATGCGCTCAAAGGATATTCGGCCGAAAGAGATACAGGGAGTATATGTAAAAGACTTTATGCGTGAACCCCGGATTACGGCGGATCCTCAGGAGGATATTGTCAGCGTTTTGACCAAGCTCCAGAAAATATCCGCTTCCAGCGTGCCTGTGATCGATGGAGACGGCTGCCTGCAGGGACTGATCACAAAGAGCAGTCTTATTTCTACCATGAGCCTGCAGTTTATACCGGATGAAGAGGAGGCACCGCAAGATTTATGATAGGACAATATCTGATAGATTTTTTTCATTACATACTTGATAATAAAGAGCAGATATTTTCTCTGCTACTCGAACATATCCGGATGACCTTTATCGCGGTGGGCATTGCTATTTTGATCGGTGTACCTTTGGGACTTTTGATCAGTTATGTGAAAAAAGCCAATAAAGCAGTGCTGGCAGTGGCAAGTGTGATCCAGGCAATTCCCAGTATGGCTCTTTTGGGGATTGCCATTCCTCTTTTGGGTATCGGAGTATTGCCCTCCATTGTGGTAGTAGTGCTGTATTCGCTGCTTCCAATCATTAAAAATACTTTTACCGGAATACAGGGAATCGATCCGGAGCTCCTGGAATCAGCCAGAGGTATCGGGCTTACAAAGGCGGAAGTGCTGTTTAAAGTTCAGATTCCTCTGGCCCTGCCGGTTATTATGGCCGGTATCAGGATTTCAGCGGTAACAGCCGTAGGACTGATGACCATGGCTGCCTATATCGGCGGCGGCGGCCTGGGATATCTTGTGTTCTCCGGGATCAGTACGGTAAATAACAATCAGATTCTGGCTGGCGCTATTCCGGCCTGCATCCTTGCTCTGATTGTAGACTTTCTGCTGGGAGTAGTGGAGAAACTGGTCACTCCGGTAAGTATGCAAAAAAGCGGAGCATTTGGAAAAAAACAGCGTAGGCATCAGATCGGGATCCTGATCGCAGCGGTTGTGATCATTGGGGCTTTACTTGCATCTTCCGGGATACGTTCCGCTTTTGGGGGAAAGAGCGACACAGATACGATTTATGTTGGCGGAAAAGATTTCACGGAGCAGAGACTTTTGTGCGAACTGGTGTCCCAGGCCATTGAAGATGAAACAGATCTGAATGTGGTACGGGAATCAAATCTTGGAGGTACTCAGGTATGTTTCGGCGCTCTGGAAACAGGAGAAATTGATCTGTATATTGAGTATACCGGAACCGCATATGCGGAAACGCTGAAGCACACGCCGATTTCTGATGTAGAAGAAGTGTATGATACCGTTAAAGAAGAATTTGCGGAAAAGTATGATATTACCGTTTTAGATTCGCTGCAGTTCAATAACACATATACGCTGGCTGTTACGCCGGAATTTGCAAAAGAAAATGATCTGCATACTATCAGCGATCTGCGTAAGATCAACGGAGATTTTGTTATTGAGACTACGCTGGAATTTATGAACAGAGAAGATGGACTGCCTGGGCTTGCGGAAGCTTATGATCTGGAGCCGGCAAGAGATCCCAAAGGGCTGAACGGCTCATTGAGGTATACGGCATTGGAAAACGGAGAGTGTGATGTGATCGACGCATTTCTTACAGATGGACTGCT
This sequence comes from uncultured Roseburia sp., assembly GCA_930989305.1. GTDB lineage: Bacteria > Bacillota > Clostridia > Lachnospirales > Lachnospiraceae > Brotonthovivens > Brotonthovivens avistercoris. The sequence continues at coordinate 9,317 of CAKNLF010000048.1, forward strand.
GAAAAAATTTAATCTGACAGTATTGGAAGATGATAAAGGCTATTTTCCGCCTTACTATGCAATTCCTGTAGTGCGCAGCGAAGTGCTGGAAGCGCATCCGGAACTGGAAGATGTATTTGAAAAACTGTATCCGCTATTGACAAATGATACTATGCAGGAGCTTAATTATGAAGTAGATGAACTTCAGAAAACAGAAGAGGAAGTGGCCTCTGAATTTTTGGAAGAAAACGGATTTTAAATGCTGAAGCAGCGGAAAGGTGAAAAAATGAAACAGTGTATGGATTCGGATAATCTGCATCGGAGATTAAAAAAAATTATCGGCCAGGTGCAGGCAATAGACAGGATGATCGACGAAGATGTTCCCTGTGAAGATATACTGGCTCAGATCAACGCGGCAAAATCTGCTTTGCACCGTGCCGGTCAGGTAGTGCTGGAAGGGCATATCAGACATTGCGTCAGAGATGGGATTGAGCATGGAGATGCGGATAAGACGATTGAAAACTTTACAAAAGCGGTAGAGCGCTTTGCCAATATGTAAGGGAAGACACAGACTGATGAAGATGCTGCAAAAAGCAGCTGTGGAGAAAATAAAATAAAAAAAGAAAGCAGGAAACGATTTCTGCATACGCTCTGGGAGAGATGGGAGAATGATAAAAAATCTCATTTCTGCAGAGCGTTTTTTATTGACAAAAGCGAAGTCACTAATTACTATAAACCTATACCCCTATGGGTATAAGGAGGAAAGATGAAAAAGATAGAACAATTTCTGGAATGGGGAGGCGTGAAAAAAGATATCATCTGTCTGGTGATCGGGGGTATATCCCTTTTGATCAGTATTTTTGATCTGTTTTCTCTGCCCTTTAACGCGGCGTGGATCGCGATTCTTCTTTGCGGAGTGCCGATCATATTGGAGGCTGTTATCGGACTTATCACTGAGTTTGATATTAAAGCGGACGTGCTGGTATCCATTGCTTTGGTGGCTTCTGTTGTCATAGGTGAAGATTTTGCGGCAGGCGAAGTGGCATTTATTATGCAGTTAGGAGCTTTGCTGGAAGATATGACAGTGGCTCGTGCCCGGGCAGGGATTGAAAAACTGGTACATCTGACGCCCAGAACAGCCAGAAGGATCGTAGATGGGAAAGAAGAGATCATCCCTGCAAAACAGGTGTGTGTGGGAGATATGCTGCGTGTATTTCCGGGGGAGACGGTGCCGGTAGACGGCGTGATCAGATTCGGTCGGACATCCATTGACCAGGCGGTTATGACAGGAGAATCTCTTCCTGTGGACAAAGGAGAAGGAGATGAGGTTTCCAGCGGAACTGTCAACCAGTTTGGATCTTTTGATATGGAAGCAGTAAAAGCAGAAGAGGACAGTTCTATACAGAGAATGATACGTCTTGTCCAGTCCGCAGATGCAGGAAAAGCAAAAATTGTCGGTATTGCGGATCGGTGGGCTACCTGGATCGTGGTGATTGCTTTGAGCGCGGCAGGACTTACATGGATTATTTCAGGTGAAATCATCCGGGCGGTAACGATTCTTGTTGTATTCTGTCCCTGCGCCCTTGTACTGGCTACGCCCACTGCGATTATGGCGGCTATTGGCAATGTGACGAAACACGGATTTCTCATACGTGAGGGAGATGCGCTGGAACGTCTGGCGTCTGTGTCAAAAGTTGCGTTTGACAAAACAGGAACTCTTACGTATGGTATGCCGAAAGTGGCCGGAGTACACAGCTTTGACAATGTTTATGGGATAGATCAGATTTACGCTTGGACCGCGGGAGTCGAGCAGCGTTCGGAACATCCTCTTGGAAAAGCTGTGGTCACCTGCTTTGAAAACAGCCACATGGGAGAAATCCCCAAAGCCTACAGTTTTGAAATGTTGCCGGGGCAAGGGGTTGGAGGCTGTGTATCCGGGCATCTGGTTTTGGCCGGAAATGAGATGCTGCTGACAGAAAAAGGAATCGGGATAGAGGAAGTCCATAGAAGCGAAGCAAAAAGATGGCTGAATCAGGGATGTACACTGATATATGTTGCGGTTGACGGGAAGGCTGCCGGGCTGATCGCCCTTTCAGATACAGTCAGGCAAGAAGCGCCGGAAATGATACAAAGATTAAAAAAAGCAGGTGCGGCGCCTGTACTGTTGACCGGAGACCATGAAAACGCAGCATGGCAGATCGGAAGAGCGGTTGGCATCCAGGAAATCCATGCAGGATGTCTTCCACAGGATAAACTGGACTGGATTGACCGGTATCAGGAAGAAAAGAATCCAGTATGTATGATTGGCGATGGAATCAATGATGCCCCCGCTTTGAAAAGAGCCTGTGTGGGAATTGCCATGGGCGGTGTGGGAAGCGATATTGCCGTAGACGCGGCGGATATCGCTCTGGTAGACGATGAAATCAAAGAATTGCCTCACCTTTTTTTGTTGTCAAAAAAAATGATGAAAACGATCAAATGGAATCTGACTTTTTCCATGGCCCTGAATTTTGCGGCAATTATTCTGGCTATAACAGGAATTTTAAATCCGGTAGTGGGAGCGCTGGTACATAATGCAGGTTCCGTTTTTGTGATCATCCATTCTTCACTGCTGCTGAAATGGAAAATGTACAAACAGGATACGGGAGAACTTCCGGAAGAATCTGTTAGATAACAGGACGGCGCAGGGCGTTATCCTGAAAACGGAAGTAGTCCGGCCGGTGCCGGGACTGAGTAAACTCAAACATGATCCCGTCACTGTTAAAAGTCTGGCTCGTGATCACAGCTATACAATTATAATCATTGGTGTTGATTTCCATATACTTTTCATCAATTTGAGTGATCTTTTCTACAGTCATGATCCGTTTACTGTTGACAATGGTAATATGCAGCGTATGTTCCAGATAGTCGTAGATGGATTGTTCGGCAATTTCTCTGGAAAGTCCGGACGCGATAGACTTTAGAAAATAATTATGGTTCAAAATCAAAGGCTTCCCGTCAAGATAATGAAGCCGCTGGATATAATAAAGCTGGGTTCCCTCTGGGAATCCGGTTTTTTTTGCAATCTTTTCATCTGCGGTCAATTCCATAAATTGGAGTACCCGGGTTGTTCCATTCTGATGGTTGCGGGCGGCGGATTCTTTAAAGCTTTCAATCCCGCCAATGGTAAAAGAAGTCTGCTGGATCGGCTGATAGATATTCCTTACGCCTTTCCCCTGCATGGTCTGTACATAACCGTCTTTTACAAGCTCCCCAATGGCGCGTCGTACCGTGTTGCGGGAGCAGTCATAGGTTTCTATTAACGTGTTTTCCGAAGGGAGGAGTTCCCGGTAGGAAAAGGATTTATTTTCTATTTTTTGTTTTAAATCTTTATAAATCACATGATATTTGCTTTTTGGCATAGCTTTTCACCTTACTTGTTTAAACATCTTGATAAGGATATTATAGTATGACAACAGGGAATGTCAAGAGCAAGGATCGGACATACTAGATGTGAAATGCAAAAGCGGAAGCGGGGGTATTGTTTAGAAAGAAAAACAGCAGATTAAAGGGAAATCGTGAAACATTTATTGACATGTTTAAACAAGCGTGTTATAACTTGTTTAAACAAGGAGATACATAAAAGGAGGTTATGTTAATGGGGAAATATGAAAATGATGTACGCCGGATGCTGGAACTTATCGGCGGAAAGAAAAATATCTCAGCAGTTTCCCACTGTATGACAAGGATGCGCTTTGTTCTTGCAGATGAAAAGAAAGCCGATACAAAAGGGATTGAAGAATTATCCTGCGTAAAGGGAACTTTTACCCAGGCTGGACAGTATCAGGTCATTATCGGCAATGATGTGTCAACATTTTATAATGAATTCACAGCGTATGCAGGGATTGAGGGCATCAGCAAAGAGGCGGCAAAGGAAGCAGCAAAAAGCAATCAGAACTGGCTGCAGAAACTGATGAGCAATCTGGGAGAAATTTTTGCTCCCATCATTCCGGCTCTTATTTGCGGAGGTCTTGTATTAGGCTTCCGTAATATTATCGACGGTATCGACCTTTTCAGGGGCGGTACAGCTACTCTGGTAGAAATATCCCAGTTCTGGGCAGGAGTAGATCAGTTCCTGTGGCTGATCGGCGAAGCGGTGTTCTGGCTGCTTCCGGTAGGCATCGTATGGTCCATTACTAAGAAGATGGGAACAACCCAGATCCTGGGAATTATCCTCGGCCTTACACTTGTATCTTCACAGTTAATGAACGGATTTGACGCTGCATCGGCTGCTCCCGGCGATGTGCCGGTATGGGATTTCGGAGCCTTTACCGTAAAAATGATCGGATATCAGGGACAGGTGATCGCAGCTATGATGGCGGGGTTTGTACTTGTCTATCTGGAAAAGTTTTTCCGGAAAATATGTCCGGCGGTAATCAGTATGATCGTGGTGCCGGTGTGTTCTTTAGTACCGGCGGTTTTTATCGCGCATATGGTAGTAGGACCAATCGGATGGACAATCGGAAATGCCATCGGAAACGTAGTGCTGATCGGACTCACATCGAATGTAAGATTTTTATTTGCGGCGATTTTCGGCTTTGTATATGCGCCGATTGTTATGACCGGACTGCATCATATGACAAACGCTGTGGATAGTCAGCTTGTTACAACTACCGGCGGCACAATGCTCTGGCCGATGATCGCATTGAGCAATATTGCTCAGGGATCCAGCGTACTGGCCATGTCGATTTTGCAGAAGAAAAACGAACGTGCTCAGCAGGTTAATGTCCCTGCGCTGATCTCTTGTTATCTGGGTGTAACAGAACCGGCTCTGTTTGGTGTAAACCTGAAATATGGATTTCCGCTGATCTGCGGTATGATCGGTTCCTCCGCAGCGGCGATGATTTCTGTTGGATTCGGAGTGGAAGCGCTCAGCATCGGCGTAGGCGGTTTGCCGGGAATTTTATCCATTAATAATAAATACTGGCTGTACTTCCTTTTGGCCATGGTAGTTGCTATCGTAATCCCGTTTATCCTGACCCTGATCGTTGGGAAAGCGAAATTGTCCGGATCAGAACGGTTTGGGGACAGGACGGAAGCTGAAAAGACCGAAGAAAAGGTTCAGGTTTCCGAAACACAACCGGAAGGCGCGGTTGCAGATGGAGAAGAACAATGTTTGAAATCCATATTGAGCGGACGGGTAGTTCCCCTGGAAGAAGTGCCGGATGATGTGTTTTCACAGCATATTATGGGGGACGGTCTGGCGGTGCAGCCTGTCGATAATATGGTAGTAGCCCCTGCGGATGCGGAAGTCACCGTTGTAATGGAAGATTCGCGGCATGCCTGCGGACTTACTTTGGATAATGGTATGGAACTGCTGATCCATGTGGGGATTGATACGGTAGATATGAACGGAGACGGGTTTGAACTCTTTGTTCATGAAGGAGACAAAGTAAAATGCGGAGACCCGCTGATACGCTTCAGCCCTGAAAAAATCAAAGCGGCAGGCCATCCCGACATTACCGTCTTCCTTGTAACCGATGAAGGAAACGCGTCAGATATCCGTTATATTGATAATATTGACGCAAAAGCCGGGGAAACAGCGGTCATTACATTCCGATGATTGTCTGGAAGCCTTAGGAAAACAGTGCGTAAACAGATAAAGGAGCGTGAGAGCAATGGCGGATTTTAAGAAAAGCGTAGTATATCAGATCTATCCCAAGTCCTTTCGGGACAGCAATCACGACGGACTGGGAGATCTGAGAGGAATTACAGAGAAGCTGGATTATATTAAAGAGCTTGGAGCGGATTATATTTGGATGACTCCCTTTTTCGTATCGCCTCAGAAGGACAACGGATACGATGTGCAGGATTACTACAACATTGATCCGCGTTACGGCACCATGGCGGACTTTGAGGAGCTTAGCCGGGAAGCTCAAAAACGGGGGATCAAGCTGATGCTGGATATGGTGTTCAATCATACATCCGATCAGAATGAGTGGTTTCAAAAAGCTCTTGCAGGAGATGAAAAATATAAAAAATATTATATTTTCAAAAAAGGAAAAGAGCCTGGTGTGCCGCCTACAAACTGGGAAAGTAAGTTTGGCGGAAGCGCATGGGAATATGTAGAAAAATTTGATGAATATTATCTGCATTTGTTTGACGTTTCCCAGCCGGATCTGAATTGGGAAAACGAAGAAGTGCGCAAGGAGATCCAGAAGGTGATCCGGTTCTGGATGGGAAAAGGCGTAAAAGGCTTTCGGTTTGATGTGATCAATCTGATCAGCAAAGCTTCTTTTGAAGACGATCTTGAGGGGGACGGACGCCGGTTTTATACGGACGGTCCGCGGATCCATGAGTTTTTAAAAGAACTGAACCGGACTACTTTCGGTACAGACGCGCAGATCATTACCGTAGGAGAAATGTCCAGCACTTCCATAGAAAACTGTTGCCGCTATGCGGGAGAAAATGAACACGAATTGTCTATGGTATTCAGTTTCCATCATCTGAAGGTGGATTTTATGGGAAATGAAAAATGGGTCATGGTGCCTTTTGATTTCCAGAAACTTAAGCAGATACTTTTTGAGTGGCAGGAAAAAATGGCAGAACACTATGCATGGAACGCAGTGTTTTGGTGTAACCATGACCAGCCGCGTGTAGTGTCCAGATTTGGAAATGTGAAAAAATATTGGAAAGAGTCTACGAAAATGCTTGGAACTGTGATACACTGTCTGAGAGGGACGCCTTATATTTATCAGGGAGAAGAACTGGGAATGACCAATCCGGGATTTACAGATATCAGCCAGTACAAAGATGTGGAAAGCAGGAATTATTTCAGGATCCTGCAGGAAAAAGGACTGACTGAGGAAAATGCGTACCAGATACTGCAGATCCATTCCAGGGACAACAGCCGGACGCCTATGCAGTGGGATGATAGCGCTCAGGCAGGGTTCACCGACGGACAGCCCTGGATAGAAGTAAATTCCAATTACACATGGCTGAATGCCCAGGCGGAACTAAAAGATGATTCTTCGGTATTAGCATATTACAAAGAACTGGTAAGACTGCGGAAGGAATATGATGTGATCCCATACGGAGATATTGAGCCACTGGACCGAAGGCATCCCCAGGTATTTGCATACCGGAGATATTATAAAAACCAGGAGCTGCTTGTAATCAGTAACTTTTACGGTAAGCCGGTTCAATGGAACAGCAGGAGGGATCTTTCAGGATATACAAGGCTGCTGGGAAATTACGGCACATATCAGATCCAGGACAGCACAGTGCAATTGAGGCCTTATGAAACAATGATTTTATATAAAGAAAGTGAGGAAGAGAAATGAAAAGTTTTCAGTACATCATTCAGGACGAAGTAGGAATCCATGCAAGACCGGCGGGAATTTTGGCAAAAGAAGTAAAAAAATTCCAGTCACAGATCATGATCGAAGGCAACGGCGGAAAAGCTGACGCATCAAAACTTATGAAAGTAATGAGCCTTGGAATCAAGAAAGGAATGGAAGTAACCGTAAGTGCGGAAGGCGCTGACGAAGACGAGGCGATCGTGGAAGTAGAAAAATTCTTTAACGAAAATTTTTAGAACAGCAGAATATCTGATTGACAGACAATGAGCTGGAAAAAGACATGGCGGGATGAACCGGCTGTGTCTTTTTTTGTTTTGGCGGCGGAGGATTGCATATTTACCGCCAGGGGCTTATGATAGGAAGAGAAAAAGAAAAGGGAAATTGTTTCTTAAAAAGAGAATGGGAGGATATATTCGGATGACAAGAAAATTTCCAAATCTTTGCAGTCCCATACAGATCGGCAGCAAGATTTTTCGAAACAGAATGTTTTCCGCGCCTATGGGTGGTACGGACATAACGGCGGATTGCTGCGTAGGAAGAGGTTCCGCTGCTTTTTATGAATTGCGGGCAAAAGGAGGAGCCGCTGCTGTTACGGTCAGCGAATGCATGGTCCATCCTGAAACAGACGGTTCTCATGCCTTTCACTTTGATCTGTCTGTTCCGGGCTCCCTGTCCGGCTTTACCTATGCGGCGGATGCCATTCGCAGACATGGGGCCATCCCCAGCGTAGAATTGTCTCATTCTGGACAGTTTGCCGGAACGTATCTGGCAGATAAGGAGAAAAAGAAATCACTGGCTCAGTGGGGGCCAAGCGCCGGCGCGCTGATTCTGGGGATTCCTCTGAGTTTTGCCGCCTTTCAGGCCAT
>CAKNLF010000049.1 GCA_930989305.1 uncultured Roseburia sp.
TCTGCAATTCATTCAAAAATTTTCATTTTAGACTTGACTTTTAATAGTTAGTCTTCTTCTTTCCAGTCCACACCGAACCAGTCTGTACCGTCTTTTACAAACGGCGGCCTTTCATGAAATGCATTCCCCCTTACCACAAACAAACCGCTTGCCGGCGGCAGTTCGTCCGTCATCTCATGATGGAAAAATGCCAGTACTCTTTCTCTGTCAGTCATTGCCTTATCCTCTTTTCTATAATTTTATAACAGGTTCCCCTGTCTGTTCTAAAATCATATCGTGTACAGACTCTATAAATTTTTTCACTTCCGGCTTCTGATTATCTTTCCGATACTCCATCATCAGCCAGCCTCTGGTATTTTTTATTGTTTTCCAGACATATCCTTCATTGCCGTAATCCCGCCAGAATTTATCACAGATAAAAACTTCCCTGTCTCCTTTCAGGTTGTATATCATGGAATTAGCGCAATCCACCACTTTGGAAATCTCCGGAGCGAAACCTTCCCTGCCGCAGTATCTTTCAATCATAGGCAGATAATAGGGCATCCTGGAGGAAGTCCCTACGATAAACCTGCACGACCGCAGCTCCCGCCAGCTTATATTTTTCTTATATGCCAGAGGATTGCTCTTATTCATGCATGCCACCAAAGGCGACTGAGCCACATTTTCCTGGATCACCACATCTTTCTGCCATTCAGAAACATCGTACTGAATACGAAAGATCACATCCAGATTTCTGTGAAACAGGTTTCTGGACATATCGCATCCCCTTGCGTTATCCACGACCGTCTCGTATTTGGGATACCTTTTCTGAAAAAACGTAGTGGCTGGCAGCACCATCAGATTGGGATTATGGGTATCCAGCACCCCCACATACACGGTAGTCGCATTTCCGCCGGAAAAAAGCCTGGCCTCATCAATCCCCTGATAAATATAGTCCAATCCATCTTTCCATTTTTTGCGGATGCGCTGTCCCGCCTCCGTAAGATACAGTTTTTTCTTTTCCCGCCTAAACAGGGAAACTCCCAGATTTTTCTCCAGAAGGGAGATCCCTTTACTCACCGTCGACTGGGATGTATGCAGATATTCCGCTGCCTGGGAGACATTCTGAAAATCCGCTGCAGTGAGAAAATAGCGGATCTGCTGCAATGAAATATTATGTGACATCATCTGTACGCGTTCTCCTGTTATTTTTTAGTATATTACAGATTCCTGACATGTTACTGAGAAAGAATTGCATAAGTTCATGCATTTTTTTCTATGATTTTATTCTATCAGACTGTTTTCCTCATTTCCAGAATATCTGTAAAAACAAGCTTTATTCCTTCACGCGCAAAAAAAGACGCGTCCTTTTTTGGACACGTCTGGCAATTGTTTCGCAAAAGATTTCCAATTCTGCCTCCAAACATTTTATTTTCATCCGAAGATAGCACGATCCCATCAACTGCGCCCTCAATTTTTACCGCGCAGTTTTCTTTCCTTTCATTTCCGCGGCGGATACGTTTTCTTCCCTGGTCCTGTCTTTTCTATTTCTGCGCTTTTTTCATTTTTTTCTTTTTTTTGGCTGCAGTGAATACTGCCAGGAACACGGCTCCTGCAACGGCCGCAGGAATATAATAAACCGCGCGGCTTTCTTCTTTCTGCTGTTTTTCAGACTCCCTGGCTTCTTTGTATGGTACTCTTGTCCCACGCACCAAGAGCCTGTGGGTATTCACCGCATAAGGCGTGCAGGTCATCAAAGTGACCAGATCCCTGCCTTCTTTTAATCTGATCCGCGCGAGATCCTCAGGAAGCACCGTCCGGATATCATCTACCCGGTAAGCAAGGGTTTCTCCAAGGACATGGATATAAAACACATCTCCGATTTCCATCTCGTCCAGCCGGGTAAAAAGTTCCGCGCTTGGAAGCCCTCTGTGAGCGCTGAGGACCGAATGGGTGCCGTCTCCTCCGATCGGCAAAGAGGTCATATCCAGATGTCCCACGCCTTTTTCCAGTACTTCTTCGCTGGTACCGTGGTAAATAGGCAGATTCACGTCTATCTTTGGTATCTCCACATACCCCATGACTCCGTCGCCGTTCAGATTGAGCACTTCTTCATAATTGTCCGGTACTACATAACCGCTGCCGGCAACAAAAGGATCATGGACCGGGTCCCCCGCCAGATTTTCATTGTACATAACCGCCTGACGCCGCGCTTCTTCCAGAACAGTTTTATCTTCGCTGCTGATCTGAGCCTCATAGGCAGTGATTACATTTTTCTGATTTTTTTCCGCCAGCATATTGCTGGCTGCCGGATAAAGGAAAATCCCGGCGCCTGCCGCAAACAGCAGCAGGGACGCCAGGAAAATCCACGGCTTTCGTTTGCTTTGTTGTTCCTGTTTCATGTGTCACAATCCATTATCCGAAAGTCTTTTTCAGAAACTCTCCCTCTCCGGGATCATCTCCTATCTACGCTTTTCTCCTTCTGGCAGAAACAATCACTGCCACTGCGATACCCATGATCGCCACACCTGCGATACTGAAAATCACCGTGCCAGGTCCTCCAGTAAGGGGAAGCGTAAAATTCGCATCTGCTTCGCTGGTGTTGACCACTTTAATAGATACCGTATTTCCCTCTATTTCTATTTTTTTGTCACCGTCAAACTTACCTAATTCATATGTGCCGTCAACTTCTACTTCGGTCGGGTTATCCTTGTTTATCGTGTTATCGTCCAGAATCCCATCCGGATTCTCAGAACCTTCTTTACTCTTTGCATCGCTGACAATAATCGTGATGCCCTCGCCTTCTGGCAGTACGTATCCCCCCTCCGGCGCTTTTACTTCCTTTAAAACATAGGTGCCTGTATCAATGCCCTGGATGTGTAATTCCCCGCTTTCAGATACTTCTATCCTATCCGTCAGATCAGGACCAAGGGTTGTTCCCCTGTAAGTATAAACACCCTCACCGGTCTTTGTAAAATATAATGTGCTATCAGACCCATTCTCTTTTTTCGCTAATGTAAACTGTGCTCCCGCTAACCGCTTATCCTCCTTATCCGTCTTCACTATATTAATATTATAGGTGAAAACCTTTTCCTCATCCGGTATTTCTATATAGGAAGAATCATCGTACGGATCGTGGTTATAACCGATATAGGCCTCATTTACTAAATCATCCGAATTCTGCACAGCATCTTCGGTAATCTTTGCCTGATATGTTATTGTTAATGTTTCTCCGCCGTGTGCTTTAACATACGCTTCAGTAAACGTAATCTGAAATGTATATTTTCTTCCTGTTTCACTCTCACCGCCATCTTCATCAACAGTATAGAATTCCTTGCCAAGCACTGCATCTGACTTGTCTTTAATCTTTATGGACCCCTCCACATACTCCAGTCCCTCCGAAAGCTTATCGCCTACAACAAACTTACATGCGGCTGCATTCTGCGGATATTCCGGTACAGTAACATTTAATGTGTACGTTACCTCATCCCCCACTGCTACTGTCTTATCATTCACGTCTTTGCCAATAGCCGGCTCCTGGCTTTTCATTACAGCGTCTGCACTATGATCACCTACAACGGCCTCTCCCAGTTCCCATCGCTGATCACCTTCATCATATACAGGAAGCAGCTGTACCGTCGTCGGATGATAAATCCTTACCCCTTTTGTCTCAGAAGCGGTAAGAAGGTAAACTCCCATAGCCATATTGTTAAATGTCGCCGTTCCACCTGTGGAATGCTCTATAATGCTATCCACATCTTTATCTTTAATCTTACTCGTTAAATCCTCCAAGAACTCGGTTGCTTCATCACCTGTCAGTTCCCCGTAGGATTTTGTTACGGCACCATTCGCATCTATATAATCCACACCATTCTCAGCATCATATGCTTCTACCAAATCCGCTACCGCCTCACTCCACTTATACATCGGATTTTGAGGTACTCCTGTTGCGTCAATCTTCACATCAATGATCTTATATGCCGTTACCTCCGTTGTATCGGCAGCAGAAAAACCAGTTACCTGAAACGATCCTGTAGTGCCGGCGGCAATTTTATCTCCCGGTTGTGCATCTGCAGCAAATACGGACACGCTCATGGCCAGCGTCAGCGCCATAACCAGGCACAGGGCTATGATTCTTCTGAACCCTTTTTTCTTTTTCATAAAACTTTATCCTCCTTATCTCTTTTCTCTTTCTACTATTACGTTTGCAATACTTTCATTTCTTTACTTATCAAACATCCTGCCGTTTTATCCGGATATCTTTTTTCGTTTTTTCAGATACCATCCCGCGCCGCACAGTCCGGCTCCCATCAGGACCGCTCCCGCGGCAAGCAATGTCCGAATTCCCTTATTTCCTGTAACGGGAAGATCTGACGGTTTGTAATTTTTAATCTTATATCCTTGACCTGTATCGTCTACTGCCGGCGGGTTATCAATCCCGCATCCTTCCGGAAATACAAAAGCGTTCGTCTCCTTATCCCATGTGATCTTCCACTGGCCTTCCGGCAGGATATACCCATCCGGAGCCTTATACTCTACCAGACGGTATTCCGCCATGCCTGCGATAAGATCCGTGAATGTTACGATTCCGTTCTCATCCGAATTTACAAGGCCTACTTGCTCCCAGCATTGACTGTCCTTCCCGGAAACCGCTCCATTGGCGTCTACTTGAATCCGTTCATTCGTATGGCCCTTATGCTCGGGAACTGTGCATATCAATCTGTACAGTCCGAAAGATGCGCCCTGCAGACCCTTTTCAGAATCGTCCGTTTTCACAAACGAAAACTCTTTTAACAAACTATTTGTAAAAGCTGCTGCAGTATTCTCAGCCTTGTCACTGTCTGTCAGAGCGTTGCTGTTGTCATACTCGACTTGAGCTGTCAGTTTTCCGCTCCCGTCTTCATTCGCGGCAGTGACCTCAATGGATATCTCCGCTTCATGGCTATCATAATAGATTCCATCTTTCGGATTTTTCTCGGGCACCTGTTCTTTGATCACGAACTTATACGAACCGCTTTTCTTAAACTTTATATCCTCAAAGGAAAACCTTTGTGTTGATCCGCCTTCTCCGATAGAAACCCTTGCTGATGTCAGCATAGTGTCCGCTGTAATATTCTCTGTATCTTCCAGTCCCGGCACCTCTATCGTTTTATTTTTTATAGCATCTGCGGTAGCATCGTCTCCAGGATATAATAAAAATGTAAACGGATAAGAATCGTTCCCGCTCTCATATCCCAGCAGTGTTTTTTGTCCGGACAGATCCGCGTCCACAACTCTCTGATTCGTCACATGCACCATGACGATCCCGGAAAACAGATTCGTCAGATCGGTATTTTCAAGATTCTCCCAGAAACCATCTTTGTCCGTATGGTGCTCCTGGCACTGCTGCATCTTCAATTTGATCCAGCCTTCGTCAATCTGGTTGAATCCCGGCGTATCCTGGGGATTCCACGGTTCATATACCAGGTATGGATTCTTGCCTGTGTAATGAAGGTGACGTTCATCAGCTTTCCCGTCCGTCCTGGAATCCTCCCACTGAACATTTTCATCAGCCGGATCTTTGTCTGTTGTAGTCTGCAAAGTCGCTTTGATGTTATATAACGTGCCGTCTACATCGTCGTTTACGGCAAACTGAAGCATACTTCTTACCAGCGCGCCTACGCCCCGGCTTACCGTGATGCCGTCTCCGGACGTTCCCGCATCTGCGTATACTCCCGTATCATCCACTACAACCTTTGTGAGCTTATCCGACTTTATATATCCCTCCGGAACCTGAACTTCCGCCAAATAATAAACCGTAGGAACCCTCTTTCCGTTTTTATCTTCCTTTATCTCCAGTTTTTCAAATACAGCCGCGCCGTAAACCGTCACATCCTTACTCTCAGACGCCCCTGGGTCTTCTCCCTCAGCCGGACCGAGAACCAGCGTCCCGGTTTCCTTTGCTGTTTTATAAGGCTCTGCCCCGTCTTTGATCTTTAAAGCGCCGGTCGCGCTGTCCTCTTCAATATCCGACTGCTCATACAGAGCAAAGACTGCGCCGTTTACCGGATGATCCTCCTCGTCCAGTTTTTGTACATACAATCTGTTTTCAATATTGGGTACATTAAGCCGGGTCGAAAACTCCCGGTCAAACGCTCCGCTGCCTGCATCTCCTATCAGCTGTGTATTATTCTCATTCGCATCCTCCAGATTTCCGGCAGTTGTATAGTAATAATCTACTTTATATTTTACATCCGTCTGATTTCCCGAAGAAGCGTCTGACTGCATTCTGTAGTAGGATTCAATCCTTCCCGGCAGATCCGTAATATCCGTCTTATAGGATCCGCTGGAATCCAGGCTGAAAATATACGGATTCTTCCGCGCCGCGTCAAGTACCGCTGACATATTGCTGTCCGGCTGTTCCGACACATACCATCCCTCTTCTGCGTTGCCCGACACAGGGTACCAGTTCCCATCCTCTCCTTTTTGCTTTACCACAGCAAACATCTTATTTTTTTCATCCGACAGGTCAACTGGTTTACCATCTTGATCGTATAATTTACTGTCTGATGTAACTGTTACCTGGGGCAGCGCATATGCTCCTGTCTCCCAGTGATTATCTGACAGCAGCACCGTATATGCATACCGTTTACCTTCTTTATTACCTTCCCCATCTCCAATCATGTATAAGTGGATATCTCCCGGCGACCGGTAGCCATCCGGGACATCGGTCTCTCTCAAGACCATATACCGCACGTCTCTGCTATACAGCTCATTGATACTGAGAACGTACCCCTGCTCATCTACCAGCACAAAACTTCCGTCTGCCCCGGTAGTCCCCTGAGCAAGAAGTATCTCCTTACCTTCTGAATTTTTTTTAATCGTATAATCTTCATCTGCCTGATACAGCTTAAACTCTGCTCCCGGTATGGAATGCCCTACCTGATCTGTTTTGACGATCTGGCTTTCCGGCACGCTGACCAGGTTGAACTTCAGCTTCATATTGGCATCGTAATTTCCTCGCTCCAGATAAAAGAAATCCAGCGTATGATAGGTATTGTCCGCAAAGGTTGTCTCATTATCATTCCAGGCAGCTTCTTTTTCTGCCTGGTCAAATTGCTTCTTTATGCTGGTTTTCTCATTCCGTTCCACGGCTGTATTCGAGCCTCCACTGGCATCTGTCCAGGATATTGTAACTTCTCCCGTCCGAAAATCTATTTTCAGCGAACCTTTATTATGATTTCCGCCCAGATCGGCTACCAGTACGCCATCAATAAATACCCAGACATCATCATCTCCGCTGAATTCGTAAGTGACCGGTTTCCCATCTTTTGTCATTCCACCATCCTGCTGGATAAAGCGGGTAGACATCGTCAGTCCAAAATAATGATTCATGAATTCAGCGGTAGACCCTATTTGTTTCGGCTCAATGTTTCCCTCCTTTTCCTCTAACACTTCTGTCGGGGATACAAATGGAAAAAACTGGCCATTTGCGGTGCTGCCTGCACCGGTAGCCTTCACGCCCCATGTATCGTATAAAGTAAAGCTTCCCCCGTCTCCCTGCGATTTATCATAATATGCATAATTTCCGTCTGAAGCCGAAGCATCATAATAATAATATCCATCCTTATCTACCTGCAGCAGTCCGTTGACATTTTTAAAAGACCGCTTTCCCTCAGCCGCCGTATCAGGATCAAAAAGATATGACAGGCTTTCTGCCTTAGCTGTTCCAACTGTCTTTTTACTTAATACCGGATATCCGTCAGATCCCAGCAACGGTTCTACTATGTCAAAAAAAGGGGATCCCTTTGACCCCGTCCACAAATTAAAACTTCCTGTGCCAGTCAGCAATTCGGACTGTCCAAACTTTAATGTATGATTTTTATTAATGCCAAGCTCTTTTATCTCTCCCTTAAGTCTATCATTGACATACTGCTTATCATCCCGGTCATCCTCCTCTGTGAGCCAATAATCAAACAAATTGATCGTTGTTCCCTTCGGAGATACTGTATCCTTGACTGTATATTGCTCCAGTTCCTCCATCGTTGAGAGCTCAGACGCTCCTCCCGCTACCACGGTCACTTCCAGCGGTGCGGCTTCCTTGGACAGACTCACCCCCGCAGGAACAGCCTTTACGCTATATTCTCCCTGGTAAAGTGTTTCCGGCAGAGCAGACAAATCCCATTTCACAGCAATTTCCCGCCGTGCTTCTGTCTCCTGCCGGCTATCAGTCTGCGCCATGATCGTTCCAGGCAAAAGCTTTGTTAATTCTTCTTTTGTTACAGGATTATCTTCGCTGGCTCCTGCCAAAGACAATTCCCAGCGCTGATTTTCCACGGACCACAGGAGCGTCTCCTCGTCCTCCTGCCAGCTCCAGCTCAGAATAATGTCCTGCTTTTCTGTATGAGCCTCTTTTTCTGTATCGGTCTCGTCTTTTGTAACGGTCTCCTTTTCTGCATCGGTCTCGTCTTTCCCGACGATCTCTTTTTCTGTATTTGCTTCGCTCCCTTCGCTTTCTCCGGTTTCATTCCCCGGCTCATTTTCCTGTACTGTATCTTTCACTTCCGTAATCTTATTTTCTTTATCAGCGGAAGAAACATCGGCTAATACATAACTCCCTCCCATGGAAAAAAGAAGTGTCATGACAAGAAAACATGCCAGACCCCTTCTCAGTTTTTTCCTTCCTTTCAATATGCTTCCTCCTCTCACCGTACCGCAGAATATATATCCCGCAGCAAAACACAAAAAATACTCCTTTCATTTCATACCGAAATCGTATATTTTTAGTTATTATAGCATGTTTTTTTTACCATATGGCAATTTATAATATAATACTTTTAACTATTTGTTAACTTTCCCGTTAAAAAGGGAAAAAAATATCTTTAATGAGGCGTATTCCACAATTTAAAAATATACAGCCTGTATCTTCGAAAGCCAAAATAAATAACAATCTTGTCCAAAAGACAGTTTGGTTTTTACATTGCCGCAATCTATAGAGTCCCTCAAATGCCCAGGCAATTTCATCAATAACTTTCTCATACCGCGCTTTTATCATTTCGTATCTTTTAGCATCAAAATCGCCTCTGCAGTTTCTGGAAACCGTGCCGGATCAATACCTGTTCCGCTCACGGTATCTCTCACGGCTTTATGAAATGCTTTACGAAACTGACATTCCCGGAACTGTCTTATGACCTTCTCTCCGAGCGACGCTATGCCGGGTAAGTTTATGCGCTTTTTCCCGCAGCTTCTTTGTCTGTCCTCAAAGCATCCTCTGTTTTCAGTGTTTTGACGATAAACAGAAAATATATGATATGGCAGATCCATACAATGGATAGGATGATCCTGCCCACAGGCACCCGGCTCATCATGAAAAATCCAACCCCCATCAATGCCGTAACCGAAATGATGATCGTCAGTTTCGTTTTCATCAGCATGCCTTTTCGCTGTACAAAGGATTCCAGGTGCTTTTTGTACATTTTTCTGCTGACAAACCAGTCATGGAGCTTCTGCGAACTTCTGGCAAAACAAAACAGCGTCACCAGGAAAAAGGGCACGGTAGGAAGGATCGGCAGAACGATCCCTACACATCCGCAGCCCAGACAGATGCATCCAATTACGATCAGGATTATTTTCTTTATTTTCACTCTCTTATATCCTCCTTCCCCGTCCCGGTTATACCGGAAGCACAAATGGTTTTCCGTCCACTTCCCGCATATTCAAAGATACGCCGTATACCGAACGGATCAGTTCCCCTGTTACAACGGTCTCTGGTTTCCCCTGTTTCAGCACTCTGCCCTCTTTCATGGCTATGATCTCATCGCTGTAGTACAGAGATTGATTGATATCATGAAGTACCATAATAATAGTAATCTTATATTCCCGGTTCAGCTGCCTTATCAGCCGCAGGATCTGAAGCTGATAACGGATATCCAGATATGTAGTGGGTTCATCCAGGAACAGGATCTTTGTATCCTGAGCCAGAGCCATAGCGATCCACACCCGCTGTTTCTGCCCTCCGGACAGCTGGGATACCGCTTTATCCTTATATTTTTCCGTATTTGTAATTTCCATCGCCCATCGGATCTTTTTTTCATCCTCATTGGAATCTTTGGAAATCCCCATCGTATGATAAGGCGTTCTGCCGTAGCTGATAAGTTTTTCCACAGACAGATCCACCGGCGCGGTGTTGTACTGATGCACAATGGCAGCCTCTCTGGCAAAATCCTTCAGAGGAATGTCTCTGATATTTTTCCCGTTTACAAAAATACTGCCTCTCTCCGGCTGCAGGTTTTTGGTCAACAGATGAAACAGCGTAGATTTGCCGCAGCCGTTGGCCCCGATGATCGTAGTGATCCGATTTTTGCTGAGAGTCAAAGAAAGATCCCGGATCACCTGATGTCTGCCATAGGCAAAAGAAAGATTTTCTACTTTAAATACATCATTGTCCATATCCTTTTCTTGACCTCCTGAGTAATATGATAAAGAACGGGCCGCCGGCCACTGACATAATAACGGAAGCGCTGATTTCATAAGGCATAGCGATGGTCCTGCCGATAGTGTCAGCCAGCAGCAGAGAAAATGCCCCCAGCACTATGGCATAGGGAATCAGCACTTTGTGATTGCTGCCCACAAGAAGTCTCGCTATATGTGGTACGATCAGTCCCAGGAAACTGATGGGACCCATAATTGCCGTAGCGATACTGGCCAGCATAACGGCGATCACCGATACAAGGATTCTGCTTTTTGTCACGTCTATCCCAAGGGAACGAACGGTCTTGTCCTCCAAAGCCAGCAGATTGCACTGGCCCGATACAAACAGAGATGCTCCCAGGCCGATGACCACATAGATCAGCAGCGTCTGAAAATCCTCCCATGTTTTCATAGAAATGTTGGCATTGACAATGCTGGCCACACCGGAATAGCTGCTTCCCGAAGCCGAATTAAAGGCGCTCATCAATCCGGTAAACACAGCGTTTACCGCTACCCCCACCAAAATGATCCGCAGAGGGCTTAAATCTCCTTTCCAGGAAAGAGTATATACCAGCACGCAGGCAGCCATCCCCCCAAGGAAGGCGAACAGCGGCGTGACAAAATACAGCATAGGAAAAAACGCAGTTATGATCACCGCAGCAAAGCTTGCTCCGGAGCTGATGCCGATAATGCCCGGATCTGCCAGCGGATTTTTCATCACCGCCTGCAAAAGGACGCCGGAAACCGCTACAGCCCCGCCCCCAAACATTGCGATAAAGATTCTGGGGAAACGCAGATCATAAACCGCAGCCACATTTTCGTTATATTCTACAAACAGTCCCCGGATCAGTTCTCCCGGCGTTACTTTCAGACTTCCGGTGTTCACCGCCAGCAGAAATAACACCAGCAGTCCTGCCAGAGTAATCGCAAAGGCCAGGATTTTCTTTCTGGTACTTACCACTTTAAATCCCTCCTATTCGCCTTCGCCGTAAAACAG
Organism: uncultured Roseburia sp.; assembly: GCA_930989305.1. Taxonomy (GTDB): domain Bacteria; phylum Bacillota; class Clostridia; order Lachnospirales; family Lachnospiraceae; genus Brotonthovivens; species Brotonthovivens avistercoris. Next base: position 11,426 of record CAKNLF010000049.1, read on the forward strand.
CGTCTGTAATTCATCCAGGGCTTTCGGATAATCAAAGTCCGCACTCATGCCAAACAATTCCCCATCCAGATCATAAACTTTTCCTTCTTCCACCGCCCGGAAATGTTTCCAGATATCATTTGTCTCAAATTCTTCCGCAAACATTTCTCTTGCTTCCTCCTCCAGGCCGTGTACAGCCCGGAGTATAATATCCGGATCTTTCGTCTGCATATCTTCTGTATTGGCGCTGATAAACTCATCTTCCTCTCCCTGATAAACATTTACGCCCCCTGCCATTTTCACCAGATTTCCCACATAACTGTTTTCCGTTGCCACAATATAGGATCCGGGCAGCCCCATAAGAATCAGCACGGAAGGCTTTTCATTCCGGGCATTTTCAGCGTCATACTCTTCCATAAAGGTTTCATATTCTTCCACCAGTTCCCCGGCCTGTTTTTCTCTGCCGAATTTTTCTCCCAGGTCTTCAATAGAGGCGTACATGCCATCTACACTTTTCAGATTTAAAAACAGCGAGCTGACGCCGATGGACTCATATTTAGGCTGAAGATCGCTCTCCAGAGTATTTGGAGAAAGCACATAATCCGGATCCAGGGATTTCAGGATTTCCAGATCCGGAGACATAGGCATGCCCACCTGTGTAACATCCGCATATCTTTCCGGCAGATCTCCGGATGTCTGGCATACTCCCTCCAGATCCAGCTCCAGTCTGTCTGTAATATCCGCGATTGCCGGGGATGTGGCTACCAGTTTCGGTTCACTCTCTCCGGTTTCCTCGGTATTCTCACTGCTGCCGGCAGCCTCCCCGGGATGCTGGTTAACGCATCCCGCCGCTCCGCAGAGCAGGGCAAATATAAGACTGCAGCAGCATATTCTCTTCAACTTTTTCATTCTTCATTACTCCTAGTGTCTGTTTTTGCGGTAAAATCCAAAATACCATCCGGCCAGCGCCGCTGCGGCAATGATCACGATCCCTGCAATGATCCCCATTCCCGGACTTCTCCGGGCAGTTTGTTCCTCCTGTCCGTTACTGTCCGCTTCTTTACCGGATTCGTCATATTCTACAATGCCCTTTTCGGAAGATTCCTTATCTGTTTCTTCTTCCGGATCGGCGTTTTCTTCTGTCTTGTTTTCCTCTGTCTGCTGTTCTTTTTCTTCTTTTGTTTCTGCGGCACCTGTTTCTTTCACGCTGTCTTTTGCCTCTGCGGCGTCACTGCTCTGGGAAGCGCCGCTGTTTTTGGAGGATGTGCCCCCTGAGGAACTGTTTCCCCTTGATGCACTGCTTCCGGAGCTTTCTTTCGAAGAGCTGCCGCCGGAACTTTCCTTAGAAGAACTGCTGCCGGATGAGTTCCCTGATCCGGATGAACTTCCCCCGGAAGAATTTTCATTGGATGAACTTTCTGTTTTAATACTTGTTATAAAATCTCCATGTCCGGATTTCAGACCGCTGACAGTAATATAAAAGATAACCGGGCGGCCCATAGCGATCACATCCATACTGCATCGGATAATGGCGTTTTCACCGGGTACTTTCATGCGGTAATCCGCCGTGTTCCCGCTGGCCTGCATCTTTTTCACTGATACGCCGGAAAAACTTCCGCTTCCTCCCGAAGATACCTTGAAAGAAGGATTTTTAATATTGTCCATCAGCTGCAGCCGGATCGTTATATAGGTGTTTCCGGAAGCATCCACTTCTACCAGCGCGGTTTTATACAAAGCGCTTTCCGTCATGGCCTGCCCCAGCGCCTCCTGTCCTTCACCGCCGGAATCCTCGATCACTCCTGTAACCGGATGTCTGTAATGGGCTGCGGCCGCGGCTGTATACACGCCCGGCGAAGCCGCAAAAACCGGAAACGCGGCAAAACTGACCGCCAGCGCAAACACCAGAAACGTCCGGAACAGCCACTTTATTTTTTTATCTGCTTTCTTTTCCATCATAGTCTCCCTTTCTGTTCCTTTTCCTCTTTTTTCTGAGATAAGTCTTTACTTATTTTTGTTAGTTCTATCTAATTTCAGTTTGAAAAAAATACACCTATAGGTGTCTTTTCCTTTCCGGAACTTGGTGCGCATATGCAGCAAAAGGGTTCCAGTTAATAATTTTTCACAAAAGTCGGCACTGCTCTGGAGGATACCCCTTTGCGCGATACCCCTTCTCAAACAGTGCCGCTTTTTCAATCTAACTCATGGATTTCAACTCTCTCTGGCCATTATTTTACAGTACGTCTTTTGAAAAACGCCGCTGCCGCCAGGATTGCCGCGCCAAACATACCTGCTGCCGCCGCTGTTACCGGAGCCCCGTCAGCGGTTTTTGCAATATCTCCTATCTGCGTTCCGGTGCTACTGTTATCTCCGGCTGCCGAAACATCCCCGTCATTTCCGCTTTCATCTGCTGCTCCCGGATCCTGCATGTCATCCCCGCTGTTTCCTGCTGCTCCCGGGTCTGCTGTATCATCTCCCTGGCTGCCTGCGGGATCTTTAACATCACTGCCTTCGTCCTGTCCGCTGCCGCCCTGCTGATCCCCGCTGCCGTCTTCCGCAAATCCCGGATCATTTTCGTCTGTTTCGCTTATTGTCTCCCAATCCAGTTTCAGAAGCACCTGCTGATCTCCAAATCCCGGAGCCATCGCTTCCATTACCGGAACGGATACCTGAAGAGGAATATACTGGTCCTCAATGGCCTGGGATACAATGGGAAGTTCCACAACTGCCGGATACAGACTGTCCTTATCATTGTACTGATCGATCACATCTGTTCCGTCCTCATTTTTCTGTGTGGAAATCACAGAAGCGTCAAGAAGAGTTCCCTGGGGAATTCCGCTGCTGCTGTAAGTATAGCCGTTATCATAATATTTCAGGTTGCTGAGATATCCCAGGCTGCCGCCGATATTAATTCCTTTGAAGTTCATTGTCAGTGTATAACTGCCGTCTTTTACAGTCAGCTTCATATAATCTTTATTTGCCAGAGCACTGTCAGCCATAGAAGCGTCTGTACCATTTGTTTTCAGCAAAGTGCCGGACACCGCGTATACGCCGTCTTTCAGATTTTTATAGTCCAGCGGAGCATCTTCGCTGCTATTGAAATCAGCAACCGCCTGTTCCAGGGCATTTACAGCCTCATTAACCTGCTCTGCCGTAAGATCGCCGGCAGCGGCCTGCTCTGCTGTCTTAATTGCTTCCTGCAGCGCATTCCATGCCTCCTCTGTTTTGTCTCCCTGTGTAATGGCTTTGGCTTCTTTAATGGCATCATTCAACGGAGTTTTGTCAACAACCGGCGCCTGCTGCTCCAGATTATCCCAGTCTACAGAAAGCAGAGCTTTCATTCCCGGCATTGTCTGTCCGCTTGACGCAATAACCGCGTCCATAGTAACGCTGATCATTGTGCCGATCTGTTCCTCATCGAGAGTCAGCTTCACTTCTTCCGGATACTCTGTATCTCCTACAGTAGATACTACTTCTCCATTGATCAGATCCTCGCTTCCGGCCTTTGTATATCTTATATTGTCAGCATATGCTCCCATTCCCATGATTGTTGCGTACTGAAATTTTACAGTAAGGGTATACACTCCGTCTTTTACTTCCAGCACAGCATCCGGGGACAGTACTGCCGCCGCCATGGAAGGGCTGCCGCTGCCATTTGCGTTCATTAAGGAAACGGTTGTGTTGTAAGTGCCATTTTCCAGCGCTGCACCTTTCAGCATATCCACAGTAATGTCCCCATGGTCCTTCCCTGCCGGTTCTGCCGCCAGAGCTGTCATTGCCAGCTGGCCGGATCCCAGAGATATTGTCAGCGCTGCTGCCGCAACAGTTGTCACAATACGTTTTGTTGGCCTTTTCATAATTTGCTTTTCCTCTCTTTTCTGTTTTTTGTTAGTTCAAGCTAACTATCCTTCTGAATAAAAACGCCTGTTGTCTGCTGATCTGTATATCTGCAACGGCGTTTTCTATGTTAGGATTATAGCATGCCCCCTCTTTCGTAAAAGGCAGCGTTTTGTAGCGGTACTGCTACATTTTGTGTTTTTTCAGCATATTCATTTTCAACAAATTCCTGTTATTCCAGCCCTTCCGGCAAATGGTGCGGCAATGCAACAATCTAAATGATAAAAATTCTACATTAAAATATAACATACAAAAACAGGACCATTTCCCGGATTTTGGTTCAAACAGTCCTGTTAATATTGCTTTCTTCTGTTCAGATAATATTTTCACTTATTATGGCCCAGGGATCACTCCCTGGACCTGTTTCAATTTCGTTTCTCGCAAACAGACCAAACCCGAGCCTGTTCCTCTTAATTATTTATAAAACTCCGTCCTCATACCTGCCGTAAGAAAATCCTTTAAGGATTAATAATATAATATCCGCTGGCAGTAATTGTATAGGTGTTCCAGTTGGTAACATAAAACCGGTAATCATCGGTAGCTTCTATAGTAAATGTATAAGTAACCATTTTCCCTCCAGGGAGTTCAAAATAATACCTATAATTATCACTATTTAACAATCCGACTTCTATCGTATCATCTCCAGTATTAACTACTGCAACGGTAAACTTACTTCCCTTTGTTTTGTGGAAATCGTCTGTCATAATCCTGGATTTTTTCTTTATTGTCCAGGAAAACGGCACTTTAGAACTTCGAAGCAAGCTGTCATTATGGACAATGGTATCATTTTCCAGTTCTTCTATATTCGCATAGCCTTCCTGTATCATAACATCATCACTGCTTATTTCAACAATATCACTCTCAATATTGTATGTCTTTCCATTTTCTACTGTTCTTGCGAAATTTGTATACGCTCCCTGATATCCTTTTGCAGCCGCCAACACAGACATGGGACTGATTGCGCAGATACTCACTGCCGCCAGCAGCGCGATTCCGATCCTGCGTTTCTTATTTCTCCAATGATTCACTTTATTCACCCTTTCTTCTAATGTAATGTCTTCTTCATACAGACCCGCTGAAAAATCTTTGTTCATTTCCTCCGCGCTTATCATCATATTCAGCACCTGACTGAAATAGGCTTTCCAGTCCTCTAAAACAAGTCCTGCTCTGATATCACAGGCTGATTCACTCCACACATCATACCGTTTCAGCAGTATTGTCGGCAGCGGGTTAAACCAGTGAACACACTTCACGAGATGTATCAGATATTTCCACAAAATATCTTTTTGCTTTACATGAATCAGCTCATGTGTAAATATGATCTCCAGCGCTTTTCTCTCATAACCTCCTTTCGGCAACACAATATATACTTCTCGAACTCCGCATACAAACGGAGCGGCAGACATATCACTGAAAATTACTTTGATTTCTCCTTTAACGCCCAGTTTGTCTCTTACTTCGTAAAAAACATCCATGACCTCATTGTCACACGGGAATGATAAGATCAAAACCTTCTTTATGTAACTGATCTGTCTATGATAATTCACAACAAAGTACAGAGCTCCTCCCAGCCACACCAGCCCCGCACTAAAGCAAATCCATCTTACAACCGGAACCGACTGAAATAAAAATCCATTGCTCCATATTGTTTTATCGATCACATAGGAAATTGGCAGCATATACAATAGCGTTATCCATTTCAGCATAAAATAATTCAGCCGAACCGTTCCTGCCGTTAATTTACTCTTTTCCCAAAGGCTGAATATACCAAACACAATACTGCCCTGTACAGAACACATAAGCACTATGGCAAAAAAGTCGATAATCCAGTTCATATCATATATTTTCCGTCCATCTTTTATCTTTTGTATAATAATTAATTTTAAAACTATATTTATATTTTTATCATATTATGTCATTTTTCGTTTGTCAATTATTCTTCTCAAATATTTCTTCTACGAAAACAACATTATTCTGCTGCACAAAAAGAGGCTGTCGGGAAATAGATAGTTCCAAACAGGGGCAGGCGTAACTCATGAGAGTCA
>CAKNLF010000050.1 GCA_930989305.1 uncultured Roseburia sp.
CGTCAGGACACGAGATAAGCATCGCAGTAGGTAGTCATACGGTAGCGAACATTCGCTAGAATGTGAGCTAAGCGCCGCTAGAATGCCATGAAATCAGCGCAATTATACCGCGGTCCAGCGGTATCGAGTGTCCGTCAGGACACGAGATAAGCATCGCAGTAGGTAGTCATACGGTAGCGAACATTCGTCAGAATGTGAGCTAACAGCGGCAGATATTGCTAAGCTGTATCTTGAAGGTCTTTTGAATTTTCGATATACTAAAAAGAAAATCAGAGACCACAAATGGAGAACGTTTATGACGGATACACAGATAAAATGTTTTTTCGCCCTTGCCCAGCAGCTTAATTATACAAAGGCGGCGCAGCTTCTGGGAATTTCCCAGTCCACACTCAGCACCCATATCGCTTCTTTGGAAAAGAGCATGGATCTGCGCCTGTTTGTGCGAAACCGGCGTACCGTGTCTCTTTCCCCGGAGGGTAAGATCATGCTGGAAGCATTAAAGGAAACAGAGAAGATTATAAAAACGGCATTGAGAAAGGCGAAAGACTACGAAAAAGATAACATACTGAGAATCGGTATACTGGAGGGGCTGAATACCCGGATGTTTTCAGAAAAACTGGAGATGATCTTCCAAAAGGAACACCCGGAAATCATATTGGATGTAAGAAGCTTTGGAGGTTCTGAACTGCTGGAAACCTTTGACGCCGGAGAAGTGGACGCAATCCTGGGATATCACAGGCTGCTGAAAAACAGAAGGGAACTGAACGGGATCACAGTATTTAATTCCCAGATGTATCTGGTGAAAAGCAGTGACAGAGCAGAAAGGGAGCTTCTGAAAGAGCCAGGGAAATTAAACGATGAATATTTTATCCTCCAGGAAAAAGAACAGGATCCGATTTTTGAAACATACTTTCAGGAATTTTGCGAGAAATACGCTGTTAACCCTGAGCATGTAATCCGTGTATCCAATATTGCTTCCGTTATGATGAATATGGAAATCGGACTTGGAGTCGGCCTGATAGACGGATTTTCCATAATATATCAGGCGCCTGCATATTCTTTTGAAAAAGTAGAGGACATGACTGTGACTTATGATCTGATTTATAAATCCGGACGGAAAAAGAATTCCCTGCGGACGCTCATAGAGGCGCTGCTCCTTTAAAGTGCGTCGGTATTTTTCAGCTCATCCAAAAGTATTTTTCGCGCGGGATTGAAATTGTTATAAAACCATGCTGCAGTTATGACCTCGGAAACATCCGGCAGTGGAAACTGGCGATAGTGTCCCTGAGAAAAACGTTTTTGTTTGGATAGAACGGCTACCCCCGCTCCGGAAGTCAGATATGAGATCAGTTCATCCAGACTGGAGAGAAATAAAAACTGCCGGTCAGTAATATGATAGTAAGTCTGCAGCAGATTGATAAAGGATGAGGATCCTTTGGCTCCGTCTGTGGAGACCAGTAGGGACTGGCCCTTCAGATTTTCAGTTGTGATCTTTTCCGCATGATACAGAGGATGGGATTCGTGGACGGTAAAAGCTAGCTCTGTGGAAAAGATATCAAAGGTTTTTAAAAGTTTGTCATTCCGGGTTTCTCTTGACAGTGTCAGGATCACATCCAGTTCATTTAAACGGATCATGGAGTTCAGCTTTTTATGCGAAAGACATTCCAGAGAAACCGAGATATTTGGATAATGGATCATGAACTGCTGGAGCACCGGACGGAGGAGATCCGCAATATCCAGCCCCTGAAGAACGCCGATTTTTAAAGAATACTCCTGCGAATGGCTTTGCCGGTACATTCTGGTTTTAGCGTCCTGTATCATCTGCACTGTTTTTTCCAGTGTTTCCTGCAGTATCTTCCCCTCTTTTGTGAGATCTATATTTTTATATTCCCTTTTAAAAAGTGTTACACCCAGTTCTTCTTCCAGAGAAAAAATCTGTTTGCTCACCGCCGGCTGTGACACGTAAAGTCTCCGGGCGGTTTCGGAAAAATTCTTGTATCTGCATAGTGCGAGAAAATATGTAATCTGTAGATCATTCATTTGCAATTCCCTCTTTTCCCGTGTGATTTGATAGTATCATTAAGAAATGAAAAAAAGAACATAGTATTTTATAATTCTCCATTTTAGATAAAAAAGAAAGATGATTTTATCTAATTTGCCTAATAAGTTATTGAAATAATTCGATAAGAGGATGCATTCTGTGTATTATACAAAATGTCAAAAATAACATAAAATCTAAATAGAACAATCATGCATGAAGTTCAGGGGAACAAAAAACTAAATATATTGTATTCGGAGGTTGTTGTTATTATGGCAGACATGAATTTGCAGGCGCAGAAGATACAAGTAAAAAAGCTTCCTCTTTACAAAAAGATTATCTACGGCTCCGGGGATTTTGCCTGTAATCTTGGAAGCAACGCGCTGATATCAACATTTTTCCTGCTCTTTTGTACAGATGTTGTGGGAATTGGAGCAGGCGTGGTGGGAACTCTGCTTTTACTGGGACGTTTGTGGGATGTTATCAATGATACCTGGGTTGGCGCATGGTCGGACAAGACCAATACCAGGTTCGGCCATTACAGACCCTGGATGTTCGCGGCGACAGTACCCCTGTTTGTGATCACGATCCTTTTATTCTGGGCGCATCCGGACTGGGGAAATACACAGAAGATCGTGTATGTGTATATTATGTATTTTGCATGGGCGTTTGCGTATACCTGCGTAAATATTCCTTATACGGCAATGACAGCAGTAATGTCTCAGGACGCGGGAGACAGAGGAGCCCTTGGGGCTTATCGTATGGCTGGCTGTCAGTTGGCTCAGGTTGCCGTAGGAGCGGTATTTATGGGAGCGGTAGCAAAATTCGGAATGGGAAATGACGCCAGAGGATATGTGCTTGCCACGGCTTTGGTAGCGGTTCCTTCTGTGATCATTATGTTTATCTGTACAAAAGTATCCAAAGAGGTTGTGCCCCAGCCGAAAGATCAGGAACCGATCCCAATTCTGAAAGGGATCAAACTGGCTCTGCAGAACAAACAATACATATGCGTGCTGGTGGGAATGTTCCTTGGCGGTCTTGTAACTTTGGGCAGGATGTCTATTCAATCTTACTATTTTCTTGTAGTACAGGGCTCTGCCGCGATGATGTCCATTTATCTGGTAGCCACAGGTCTCACTGCAGTTGCGGGATCGCTGCTGAGTCCGTATGTTACCAATAAGTTTAAGAGCAAACCGAAGACCATACGTCTGTTTGCGCTGTTGGCGGCGGCGGTAACATTTATTCAGTTCTTCGGAAGATTTGACGGAGGTTTTCTTTTCTGGTTCGGCGGCTGCGCGTACAACTTCTGCTACTTTATGCTGCTGAGTCAGATATTCGGTTCCACACCGGACTGCGCGGAACTGGGATTTTTAAAAACAGGAAGCAGAATGGACGGTTTTTACGGGGCCTTTGCGAGCTTTTGGCATAAGGCGGGAATCGCTTTGGGATCCGCTTTGGCAGGATGGGTCCTGGCCTGGATCAACTATGTGCCCAATGCCGCGGTACAGGCGGAATCCGTAATCCGAGGCCTGAATTTTATGATGTTTATTTTCCCGATCATTATTTCAGTATTAATGGCTCTTACTTTTGCGTTTTATAAGATTGATTACAAACGCAGTGAAGAAATACTGCTTGAACTGAAAGAAAAATACGGGGAAGAGGTTATTGCAGATTAAAAAAGGTATCACTGACTGTCTGTCTGAAAGGACAGAAATTGCCATTTTTATACCGGCTGGGACTTTAGTCCCAGCCGGTATTTTTTTGTGTAAAAGTGGGAAAAACTTATCGTGTTTTTTCAATAAGTATATCCTTTTTGTGTATTTCACAAACAAAATACGGGATATTACAATTTAAACATACCAAATAAAATTAAACGCGTTTAAGAAGGTTCAATCTATTTATGTATGGGAGGAAAACAATATGAGTAAAATACCGGAAAAATGTAAGGCAATGGTTCTGGAAGAATACGGAAAACCTGATGTAATGAGAGAAGTAGAAATTCCAGAAGTAAAAGAGGGGGACATTCTGGTAAAAGTACAGCTGGCAGGTATCTGCGGAACAGACGTACATCAGAATCTGGGAGATTTAAGTATCAAACCTCCCACACCTATGATCCAGGGACACGAGACTCTGGGCAGGATCGTGGAAATGAAAGGAGTCACCGCAGATGTGGCGGGGACACGGGTAAAAGAGGGAGATCGTATTTTATGGGCTCACCAGTTCTGCGGAAAATGCTATGCCTGCAAGATCCTGCAGCAGCCATATATGTGTTCTGCAAGTAAAGGATACGGTTTCGCGCCGCCGCAGGCTCTCAGAGGAGGTTTCGCAGAATATGAACTGGTTACTGCGGGAACAGATTTTGTCAGAGTACCTGACAGCGTAACGGATGAAGAAGCCCTTGGAGTAGGATGCGCTTTCCGTACCGTTGTAAACGGGTATGACAAGATCAATGCCCATGGAGGCATTCCTACAGGCGGGACTGTAGTTGTCCAGGGCGTGGGACCGGTAGGTCTTTATTCCGTAGTGATGGCAGCTCAGTCAGCAGCGGCAAAGATCATTGCGGTAGATGCTTTTGACGAACGTTTGGAATTTTCAAAAAAATGGGGCGCTACCCACACGATTAATTTAAATGAGATCAAAGATCCTCATGAAAGAGCGGAATATGTACGTTCTATTACAAACGGCATCGGCGCGGAAGTGGTAATTGAGTGTTCCGGCGTACCGGCAGCCTTCAATGAAGGTCTGGATTACCTGGCAAAAGGCGGCACCTATCTGATCATGGGGCAGACATCCAGGAGAGGCGTGGAAGTGATACCCAATGACATTATGACCAAAAATGCATGTATCCTGGGAAGCGGTTCCGCGGATATCAGACATTTTGTAAAGGCTCTGAAATTTATTGAAGCATACAGAGAAAAATATCCATTTGGAGAACTGATTTCTACAAAATATGCTCTGGAGGATCTGAATGGCGCTCTTGCCAGCATGCTTCACGGTAAAGATCTGAAAGCGGCGATTGACTGCAGAAATCGTTAACAGAAAAGAGATGTCTATGAGCGAAATAAAATTATATGTAATGTACGCAGGCAGGATCAACCTGCCGGATAAGGGACATATGACTCCCGGACTGAACGTGGGAGAACCTATATCCATGCCGGTTTATACATACTTGATCGTGCATCCCAAGGGACTGGTCCTTGTTGATACAGGACAGGAACCGGGCGGACCCTCTGTTGTAGAAAAGGAAGACAGGGTTGTTTCCAGACTGAAAGAGCTGGGGTACAGTCCAGGCGATATCAAATATGTGATCATGACTCATCTTCATGTAGATCACGCGGCTTATATGACAGAATTTCCCAATGGAATATTTATTGTCCGTAAGGAGGAACTGAAAGCTGCCTGGTGGTCAGAACGATGCGAACACGGATATGTATACGAGCATTATAAGGATACCAGAGATTTCCGGTTTTTTGAGCCTCTGGATCAGGAAGATTTTGACGTATTTATGGATGGAACGGTTGTCTGCATTGACACCAAGGGACATACCCGGGGCCATCAGTCAGTGGTGGTAAAACTGAAAAATACGGGAAATGTGGTACTGGTGGGCGATGCGGCGTCGCTTAAGGAAAATCTGGAGCTTGGGATACAGCCGGGAGTATGTTCCAACAACTGGTATGCGATGCAGAGTCTGAATAAATTAAAACACCTGGAAGAGAATGGATATAAGCTTTTATTCGGACATGATATTTATCAGGAGAAGGAAATAAGATTAAGTCCGCTGTACTATGACTGATAAGCAGTATGGCGGACTGCAGGAGGAGGTAACTATGATAACAACCTATCAGCAGCTTTGCCCTGTAATATTCGGGCCGGGGGCATTGGAACAGCTGGGGACGAAAGCGAAAGAACTGAAGGCAACTCATGTATTTTGCATATGTGATGCAGGGGTCAGAACAACAGGGATGGCAGATCATGTAAAAGATATCCTGGAAAAAGAAGGAATCGAAACCTGTATTTTTGATGGTGTGCTTCCGGATGCGCCTAATGAAATGGTAGAAGAAGCAGGGAGAAAGGCAAATGGGTTTGGAGCAGATATGGTCCTGGGAATCGGCGGAGGAAGCAGTCTGGATACCGCAAAGTCCGTAGCTGTTCTGTGTGATAATCCGGCGCCTCTGTTCCAGTATTATCTGTCCCAGGGAGGAACTTTTCAGATGAAAACCCCTCTGGTGCTGATCCCGACGGCATCAGGGACCGGAAGCGAAGTAACCATCATGAGCGTGATCCACGATGAACACAGCGATGCCAAAGAAGCAGTCATGCGGCCAGGGGATCTGGCGATCGTAGATCCTGAGCTGACAGTCACAGCGCCTCCGGGTGTTACGGCTTCTACTGCTCTGGACGCGATGTCTCATGCTGTGGAAGCTTATACATCAGCAGGTCATACGCCAAATTCCGACATGCAGGCGCTGGAAGCGATCCGTCTGATTCATGACAATTTGAAAACGGCCTACGAGGACGGAAAAAATTTGGAGGCGCGGACCAATCTGGCTTTTGCCAGCAATATAGCAGGTATGGCCTTTAATGACGCAAGTGTGCATTTTGGTCATGCGGCGGCACACGAATTGGGCATCCGGTTTCATATGCCTCATGGGGTGGCATGCGCCCTTACTCTTCCTGAGGTGGTCCATTTTGCAGGGGACGTTATGCCGGACCGGGTGAAAAAGATCGCAGAGGCGCTGGGCATGAAAGACGCGGCAAAAAGTACAGCAGCGGAAGGAGAAAAGTACGCCATCGGGCGTATCAAAGATCTGATGAAGGCTGTGGGTATAAAGTCTATGAAAGAACAGGGGCTGACCCTGGAAGATGTAAAAAGCTGCGCAAAAGGCGCAGTGGAAAAAAATGCGTTTATCGCAGCGTCCCCGAAAGAGGTGACAGTTCCGGTAATGGAAAAACTGCTGGAAGAAATGTATGCATTATATGAGTAAAAATAAAAAATCATAAAAGAAAGGCGGATGTAAAATGAGCTATAACACAAGAGAAAACAATATCCTTAAAATTACGCGAAGCGGCGGCGTTGCCCTGGGTGTACAGTGCTATCTTCCATATCCTATTATGATGGATATGTACGGTATGGCAGGCTATGATTATATTATGGTGGATATGGAGCATACCCGTGTGGACTTTTCACGTATGGAAGACGTAGTCCGGGCATGTGACTGCAATGGTTTGACGCCGATCTTCCGTGTAGGAAAAAATGATCCTATGCTGATCCGTTCCTGTGTGGAAATCGGAGGAAAAGGAATTGTTGTTCCTCATATAAAAAATGCCCAGGATGCGGCGGACGCGGTAGCTTTCTGCCACTTTAATCCTACAGGAACCGTACGTAACGGCGGAGCTCTTGGTATGTGTCCGGCTGTTCGCCACAGTAATTTCGGGCTGGATAATTATCCGGAGTACCGGGAATGGATCAATGAAAACTTCTGTACCATCGTATTATTTGAAGATTTGTGCGCTCTGGAAAACTGGGAGTCCATTCTGGATGAACTTACACCGGGAAGAGACGGCATCGGATTCGGAATGGGAGATTTAAGCTTTTCACTGCTGAAAAAGGGAGAGCCTGACAGATCCAAGGAAATCCTGGATAAATATGTGCCGGTGATCCAGAAAGCCGCAAAAGAGAGAAATCTGATCCAGCAGAATATGATCTGGCCGGGACCGGATCAGGAACAGATGAAAAAACTTGCGGAAGACGGCACCAATATGATCCTGACATTCCCGGATAACGCATGGTTTACGGAAGTGGCTTCTGAAGTTGTGAAAAAAGCCAGAGGTCTGTAATCGCTATTTTGTAACGTTTAATTATCAAAATCTCATACATAAAACAAATACAAAATATTTTGCAGACAAATCTCCGGATTGTCAACGCAGGATACATTTTCAACCTGAAGTTGTAAATTACTCAATTTTTTCTGTTTTTCAAAGGCAGTTACCTGTGATACACTTAAAAAAAAACAGAAAGGGAGAATGTATCATGCAGACAAACAAAGAAGCGCTGCTGGCGATCCTTCGCGGGGAAAAGGCAGATTTTATTCCTGAAATTTATACAACAATGAAAGATGTGGTATTTCCGGGAGAACGCTACATCGAACTGGGGGATAAGTTCGATCCTTACGGAACAGGTCCGGACGCTTGGGGGGTTTTGTGGACCAACCAGGGCCCGAATCCCATGATCGACGGCAATATGGTGGCCAAAGATTTTAAACTCTTTGATGAGATGGATGAATGGAAAGAAAAAGTAAAATTTCCGCCTCTTGATTTCATGCCCATTGAAGACATTTTTAAAGGCATGTGCCATGGCATGCATGTAAATCCGGAAACCGATGTAGTCGGCTGTCTGCTGCTGTCCGGACAGTTTGAGCGTATGAATCAGATGATCGGTATGGAAAACGCCCTTTGCGCTTTTTATGAATATCCGGATGAAGTACATGAGTTTTTTGACGCTATGTGCGAATACAAACTGAAATGCATCGATCTGGCATATAAATATCTGAAACCGGACGTGATCCATATGCACGACGACTGGGGCACAAACGACAACATGTTCTTTTCACCGGATATCTGGCGGGAGTTCATCAAGCCCAACGAAAAGAAATACGCGGATCATATCCATGAACTGGGCATGCTTTATATGCATCACTCCTGTGGATATATCCAGCAGATCATACCGGATCTGGTAGAGATCGGAATTGACTGTATCGAGCCGGTGATGGTAAAAAATGACGTGGATTATATTCTGGAAAACTACGGAGATAAGATAACGGTAGCAGGAGGACTGGACAACCAGAAAATGGAAGCGCCGGGCTCTACGGAAGAAGAGATCCGTGCAGAGATCCGAAACCGTATGGACCGGTATGTTAATAAGGGAAGGTATATCCCCTACTACATTCCTACGGATGAAAAGAAATTCGGCATTTACATTGACGAGGTAAATAAATACGGAAGGACTATCAAATTGAAATAGGATTCCGGGATAATAAAAAAGCATATCTTTCAAAACGAAAAAACTCAGACAGGACAAAATACAAGTCCCGTCTGAGTTTTTTGCCGTGCGAAAGAAAATATTTGCCGATACAGATATAGATATAGATATAGATATAGAAAAATACTTGGTACAGATATAAAAATCCTCTTGGTATATCAGTGTATACAAGAAGGATTCCATTGTGTACAAATGACGATTTTTATGATACAATAATCCGGAAAGAGAAGGGTTACAGGAATGAATGGATTGGAGGAGGAAAACACTTGACGATCGCGCAGATAAAGTATTTTGTTACGGTGGCAAGATGTCTCAGTTTTACCAAGGCGGCAGAGCAGCTTTTCGTGTCCCAGCCGGCATTGAGCAGACATATTAAAAATATGGAAGAAGAGCTGAATATCCAGCTGTTTGTTAGGACCAGCAACGGCATCCGGCTGACGCCTGCAGGCAGTTCCCTTTATGTGGGCATGCTGGATATGTACAATAATTATATGGAAATGGTCCAGAAGGCGGAAAAGATACAGAAAGGACTCAATGGCGCCTTAAAGGTGGGAATACTGGATCAGACCAATGTGGCGGATTTTATGCCGCTGATCTACGCGGATTTTCAAAAAAACTACCCCAATGTGGACCTCTGGTTTCAGGAAGGGTCTTTTAAATATCTGTTATCGGAACTGTACGCCGGCAGACTGGATATGATCTTTACTCTGAAATTTGAGATAGAGAGAAAAGAAAGCATTATCTATCAGTACGTATCCAGATCCAAAGATTATATTGTCATGAGCCGGTTCCATCCGCTGGCGGCAAAAGAAAAAGTGACCCTGGATGATGTGAAAAATGAAACTTTTGTCATGATCTCAGAAGAAGACAATCCGGAATCCGCGCCTCTGATCCTGGCGATCTGCAAGGAACACGGATTTGTGCCCCAGGTCCGTTACGCAAAAACTCTGACGGAACAGATCCTGTGGATCGAAGTGGGGATGGGGGTATCGATCCTGGACTCCAGATGCACGCTGAAAATGAACCCGGATGTGAAATTTTATGAAATAGACAGCAACTGGGATCCGTCTCTGGTAGTGGCGTGGAATCAGAACAATTACAATCCTCTGATCTCTGTTTTCCTGAAAAATATGAATCAGGTCCTCGGACTGGAAAATGAGGATATCCACGGCGCCAATCTGGATATATAAAGGAATCCTGGTGATGCCTTTTGCATCAGAAAGGCATGTTTTATAATTTTTAATAAAAAATTTTATATCAACGCAAAAGAAGAACGGCATCAGCGTGCCGTTCTTCTGTGTTATATGTATGAATTTGGAACTGTTTTTTACTGATACTGGGGATCTTTGTAAACGGTTTTGCCGCATTTTAAGATCTCGTCGATCATCACATCTTTGGACCATCCGCCGAAAGGAAGGAACATCGGGCGGTAGCAGTAGCCTTTTGCCGTTTTGTAGAAGGTTTCTCTTACCCGGCGGCGCAGGTCTTCTTCTGTCAGTGTTCCCGCAAGTTCTTCGGTCTGGTATTTCTGGTAATCCGGAGTGGTGTGATAGCTCAGTTTGTTTCCTGTGATGGCTTTCAGTTTGGGGATGTCGTTGATCTCCATGCCCTGCCAAGCGTCAATGCCGAGCTCTACAAATTCCGGTACGATCTCTTCCATTTTTCCGCAGGAATGCATATCAAAGAGCACGCCCAGCTCGTGGCAGCGGTCTACCGCTTTTTTGATCTGGGGTTTGATCAGTTCTCTCCAGGTGTCCGGGGAGAAGAACATGCCGTTTTGGGTGCCCCAGTCGTCGTGGAACATAAGCACGTCCGGTTTGTAAATGGAAATGACTTTTTCCATAAGTTTTAATTTCCATTCCATAAACGCGTCGAAGAACGCGGATACTTCTTCCGGATCTGTGATCAGTGCGCAGAGGGCGTTTTCAAAGCCCATCAGCATGTGGAGACGTTCAAAGGGGCCGTTTACGAACATCATTTCAAATACTTTGTTTTCGCGGTCGATTTCGCTGATGTGGTCGATCTCCTCCACTTTGCTCCAGTCCCATGCGTCAAGATCCGGGAATTTTACGACTTCTTTCCAGTCGTAGATGTCTTCCAGTACAGGGGGCTGGGTATGGTCGGGAGCAATGGCGTCAACGCTTGCTTCGTATTTCCATTTTACGCCGAACCAGTCTGTTCCGCCGGTGGTGTGGGGAGGACGCTCCGCATAGGTTTCCGGATTGAATAAAACAAAAATGCCTTCGTCTGTAGGCAGCTCGTCTGTGGGTTCATGATGAAAAAATGCCCACACTCTTTCTTTTGGCGTCATTTCTTTCATAATACTACTCCTTTTTTCTGATATTTCTTGTCTGTTTCTCTGCAAAAGCTGTGTGAAGAATTTGCTGTTTTTTTACCTGCTATCATTATAATTTGTCAAAATCCGGAAAGCAAATTCCAATGCTGAATAGTGGTATATAAAAATGTTATAATGTCCGGGCATGATACCATGCCAAAAGCGCATAGGGGTATCCGGTTTTTGTATTGGGAATCCGCATACCGGATTGTTAAAATATAGACGTGAAGAATTTGTGCAGATTTTATCAAAATTTTATTTTTTCTTTTCAAATTTTAGAACAAGTTAAGAAAAAGAAGGGAGAAAGAGATGCATTTAGGTATATTGATTGGTATTGTACTTTATGAGATCATTTCGATCGCGCTTGTATCGTGGTTGATCACAAGAAAACAAAAACATGCCGGAAAAGAAGCCGGCAGCTTTGCTTTCGCTGGAGGCGGCCTGCCTGCTTCTTTAGTAGGTATCACCCTTGCTCTGACGCTGCTGGGTTCGGCTCATAACTGGGGAACCTGTCAGAACGCGGCGTCTATGGGTGTCATCGCCGCATGGTTCGGTATTGCCTGCGCAGTCATGATGGTAGTCATCACACAGATCACAGGACCGTGGATGCGCAGGACCGGCGCGAAAACTTCCGGTGAATTTCTGGGCAAGATCTTCGGACCGACTTCCGGAAGACTGATCTCCGCTATGAACGCGGCTTTGATCATCGGCATGTGCTGTCTGGAAATGGAAGCCATCGCAGTAACGATCAATCTGATGACCGGATGGTCCTATACAGTATCCGCTATCCTGGGCGGTATCGTAGCAGTTTTATACGTGCTGCTGGCAGGTATGAAAGAGATCGCGTGGCTGAACCTGATCAACGCCATCGTTATGTATCTGGGACTGATTCTGGTATTTATCAGCCTGATCTTTAAGCTCCCCGGAGGATGGGACGCAGTAGAAACCACTATGCTTTCCTCTCCGGATACGGCATGGATGACAAATCTGTTCGGCAATCCGGCCCTGATCGTAGGCTTCGCGATCCCGTCAGCTCTGGGCGCTTCTTTGTTCCATGGCATGGCGCAGACCGGATATCAGCCTATCGCTACAGCGAAAAATAATAAAGAAGTAAAGAAATCCATCTGGTTCGCAGGTCCTATCAACGGCTGTTTCTGTATCCTTCCGGCCCTGATCGGCGTAGCCGCATTTTCCATTATCGCTTACCGCAGCGCCGGGGATATGATGATGACGCCGGCCATGATGGCGGATCTGCTTCCGAAACCGGTACTGGGACTCCTTCTGGCAGGATTCCTTGGGGTAGACCTTTCCTCATTTGCCGTTATGTCCCTTGCTCCGGCAACGATCATTTCCCACGATATGTATACATTAAAGAATCCGAAAGCTACTGAAGAACAGAAAACAAGACTGACACGTATTATCATTGTTATTATCGGTATTGTATCTATCCTGATCTGCAACCTTCAGCCAATCGTAGTCAATATGGTAAACTGGAGCTTCGCCTTCGGTGTGCCGGTATTCGTCATGGGTGTATTCGGCCTTTGGTGGAAACGTTCCGCAAAAGCTTCCGTTATCACGTTTATCATTACCTGGATCGCGGTATGTATCTGGTCTACATTCGGACTGCAGGATTATCTGCAGATGGCCAACTTCCACGTTACATACATCGCAACCATCTTCTCTGTAGTGATCGGTGTGATCACCACCGCTGTATGTGAAGGAAAACCGGGTCTGTTTGTAAAGAAAAGGAAATAAGTTGTCTGTTTAAGAAGGAGGGATCATTATGCATATGTGTATCGTTTCTATCATCCAGGTGGTTGTGATCGTATTTGCCATCACCGGGATCGGGTTTGCCATCGGAAAGGCAAATAAATTTGGTGAAACAGATGATATTTGGAAGGAGGATAAGTGATGACATTAACACAGATATGGATGCTTATCATCATTCTGGTAATGGCGGCTTTTATGGTGGTTTCAACAGTTTGGGGGAAAAACAGCGATAACAACAACAATGACCAGGATGACTGAGCGTCTGCAAAAGGTGCCGGTTTGGCGGCAAAGTGAAATGCACGTAAAAAGTATTGACAATTAAAAGATTTTTATTATAATAAATAGCACGCTATGATTTATACATAGCGTGCTATTTATTTTTATGGAAACACATTTTGAAAACGTAAAGTTGGAAAGGAGTTGCATGTGTGGAAGTGAATGAAGATCAGGACATCCGGTTTCATATCTGCAGAAATCTGAAGATCCTGGATCGGATGATGGATGATCATTGCAACAAAGATATGGAAGATATCGGACTGACCGGACGGCAGTTTGATGTGATCCAGTATCTGGCAATGTGCAAGCAGGACAGGGTCAAACAGGTGATGATCGAAAAAGATTTCAAACTGTCCAACCCGACTGTCAGCGGGATCCTGAACCGCATGGAAAAAAACGGCTTTATCCGCCGGCTCCCGGATGAGGAAGATAAGCGCTGCAATTATATCGTGCTGACTTCCAAGGCACTGGAAACAAGGAGCCTGGCAAGGAGCAGGGGAAGAGCAATGGAAAAAACACTTTTTACAGGAGTATCAGAAGAAGAGATCAGTCTGTTCTATGAGGTCCTGAAAAAATTATGCGATAATATCGCGCAAATGAGGATGAAACAGGAAAAGGAGTAAGAGTAGTTTATGATTAGAACATTGGCAAAGAGTATTCGCCAGTACAAACTGTCATCCATCCTTGCGGCAGTATTTGTGATCGGCGAAGTAATCATGGAAGTAATGGTCACATTCCTCATGTCAAAGATGATCGACGAAGGCTTTTCCAGTGAAAATCTGGATTATGTGCTTCGGATCGGCGCCGGAATGCTGATCATGACCGTACTGGGACTGACATTCGGTCTGCTTTCCGCCCGATTTGCCGCAGTGGCTTCCGGTGGACTTGCCAGAAATCTGAGAAAAGATATCTTTTATAATATTCAGGATTTTTCTTTCCAGAATATTGATAAATTTTCCTCAGCCAGTCTTGTTACAAGGATGACAACAGATATCACAAACGTGCAGATGGCTTATATGATGATCATACGTCTGCTTGTCCGGGCGCCGATCATGATGATCTTTTCACTGATCATGGCCTTT
This sequence comes from uncultured Roseburia sp., assembly GCA_930989305.1. Classification (GTDB taxonomy): domain Bacteria; phylum Bacillota; class Clostridia; order Lachnospirales; family Lachnospiraceae; genus Brotonthovivens; species Brotonthovivens avistercoris. Next base: position 14,541 of record CAKNLF010000050.1, read on the forward strand.
ATACTGAGCCCCAGGCTTTCCCTTGTGTTTGTGATCGCGATCCCGGCCCTTGCGGTGGTGCTGATCTTTATCATCCGCTCCGCCCACGGCTATTTTACCAAATTGTTTAAACGGTACGACCACTTAAACGCGGTAGTACAGGAAAACCTGGCGGGGATCCGTACAGTCAAGGCTTTTGTAAGAGAGTCTCATGAAGTAGACAAATTCAAAGTAAATTCAGAGCGGATCCTGCAGCTTTCCAAGAGCGCGGAAAAACGGATCATCCTGATGACCCCCTGTATGTTCGCGGCGGTATTCGGATGTATCCTGTTCTTCTGTACGGCAGGCTCCAACATGATCGTATCCGAGACGCTGACCACCGGAGCGCTCATGAGTCTGATCACTTATTCCGTACAGATCCTTTCCAGCCTGATGATGGCATCTATGGTACTGGTCATGGTCGTTATGGCCAGATCATCCGGAGAGCGTATCGCGGAAGTACTGACAGAAAAAAGTACGCTCCACAACCAGGAGGATCCGGACTTTGATATTCCGGACGGCTCCATTGTATTTGATCATGTATCCTTCTCCTATACGGGAGATAAAAGCAAAGAAGTGCTGCGGGATGTAAATCTGAAGATCCGTTCCGGAGAGACAGTGGGCATTATCGGCGGCACCGGTTCCGCCAAGTCCACGCTGGTCAATCTGATCCCCCGTCTGTATGACGTTACAGAGGGCGCTTTGTACATTGGCGGAAAAGACGTGCGCACTTACGATCTGAAAACGCTGCGTGACGCGGTTTCCGTTGTGCTCCAGAAAAACGTGCTCTTTTCCGGCACCATCAGCAGCAACCTGCGCTGGGGAAATAAGAATGCTACCCAGGAAGAAATCAAGCACGCGGCGGATCTGGCACAGGCTTCTGAATTTGTGGAGCGTTTTCCGAAGAAATACGAGACAGCCATTGACCAGGGCGGTACCAATGTATCCGGCGGTCAGAAACAGCGTCTGTGTATTGCCAGAGCTCTGCTGAAAAAGCCCAAGATCCTGATTTTGGATGACTCCACCAGCGCTGTGGATACAAAAACAGACGCTCTGATCCGAAAGGCTTTTGCGGAAGAAATACCGGATACGACAAAGATCATTATTGCTCAGCGTATTTCCTCTGTGGAACACGCGGATAAGATTCTTGTTATGGACGACGGTGTGATCACCGCAGTGGGAACTCATGAAGAACTGCTGAAATCAAGCAGCATTTATCGTGAAATATATGAATCACAGCAGAAAGGAGGAACGGAAGATGAGTAACACACAGCATCAGGCAAAACAGATGAAAAAAGAAGCAAGAAAGTATATGTTTTCCGCGCTGGGAAGACTGATGAAATATATCACAGGCATTTATAAATTCCAGTTTATCATGGTCATTGTGGGAATCGTCTGTTCCTCTATCGGTCAGGTTGTAGGTATCATGGAGATGCGTTATCTGATCGATGACTATATCATACCTTTTATCGGACAGGAAAATCCGGAAATGTCCGAACTGAAAACGATTATCTTTACTATGGCGGCAGCTTACGCGGTAACGGTATTTTTCTTCTGGCTGTTTAACAGACTGATGATCAATATCGCCCAGGGAACGCTGAAACAGGTAAGGGACGAGATGTTTGAACATATGCAGTCCCTGCCGATCCGGTATTTTGATACCAACGCCCACGGGGATCTGATGAGCCGCTATACAAACGATACCGATACTCTGCGTCAGATGATCAGCCAGGCTGTGCCTCAGATCCTGTCATCTGCCATTACAATGGTATCCGTATTTATTTCCATGATCACCCTCAGCGTTCCGCTGACTTTGATCGTGATCGTGATCCTGATCATCATGCTTCTTGTGATCAAGATCGTAGGCGGAAGGAGCGCCAAATACTTTATGGCTCAGCAGATGTCTCTTGGTAAAGTAGACGGTTACATTGAAGAGATGATGGCGGGCCAGAAAGTCGTAAAAGTATTCAATTACGAAGAGGAAAACAAAAAACGGTTCGATAAGCTTAATGACGAGCTTTGCGAGAATACGATCCGGGCCAATACATTTGCAAATATTCTGATGCCTCTTTTGTTCCAGATCGGAAACCTGGCATATTTGATCGTAGCGGTGATCGGAGCGACTCTGTCTCTTACAGGACTTGCGCCTATTACATTGGGTGTGCTGGCGTCTTTCCTGACGTTTACGAGAAACTTTACCAACCCGATCTCCCAGGTATCTCAGCAGATCAGTTATATTGCCATGGCCCTTGCAGGCGCTCAGCGTATTTTCAATCTGATGGATGAAGAGCCGGAAGAAGACAAGGGAACTATCACTCTGGTAAGAGCAAATATAGCAGAGGACGGCACAGTGACCGAATCCGACTCCAGGACCGGTCAGTGGGCATGGAAAGAAGTACAGGATGGAAAAGCAATCTATACTCCGTTAAAGGGAGATGTGCGTTTTAACCATGTAACATTCGGCTATACCCCAGAAAAAGTGATCCTGAAAGATATGACCCTGTTTG
>CAKNLF010000051.1 GCA_930989305.1 uncultured Roseburia sp.
TACTTCCAGCCAGTTGGACAGAGCATTTACCACTGAGGCTCCTACTCCGTGAAGTCCTCCGGATACTTTATATCCGCCGCCGCCGAACTTTCCTCCGGCGTGCAGTACGGTAAATACCACTTCCACTGCCGGTTTTCCGGCTTTATGATTAATATCTACAGGAATTCCTCTTCCGTTATCCGTAACGGTAATGGAATTATCTTTATTGATCAATACTTCGATTTCCGAACAGAAACCTGCAAGAGCTTCATCTACTGAATTGTCCACAATCTCGTAAACCAGGTGATGCAAACCTCTGGAAGACGTGCTTCCAATGTACATACCCGGACGTTTGCGGACCGCTTCCAGTCCTTCCAGGATCTGAATCTGATCTCCTCCGTACTCAGTGCTCATATTTTCCTCCTCACTAAAACACAGCTTTCTAAATCGATCCCAGGGGATCAAAATCTATGTTTTTACTGCTTTTCAACGGTTCCATTTTTTATATAAAAAACTTTGTTGATCTGAAATCTGTTTTTCACAAATTCATCCAGACCGGTACAGGTAATGATCGTCTGTATGTTGTGGATACTGTTCAGCAGATAGTTCTGCCTGCTGCTGTCCAGTTCCGACAGCACGTCATCCAGCAGAAGCACCGGCGTATCATGGATCACCATCTTTACCAGTTCTATTTCCGATAATTTCAGTGAAAGGGCAGATGTCCTCTGCTGCCCCTGGGAACCGAATTTCCGTATATCCGCGCCATTGATCACAAAGGACAGATCATCTCTGTGGGGACCTGCGCAGGTGGTGCAAAGCTTCATATCTTTTGCTCTCACCTGATCCAGTTTTTCCCCTAATTCATCCGCTGGGGTATCGGGTACATAGGATAAAACAAGATTTTCTTTTCCTCCTGAAATTTCCAGATGTATGTTATGTATGATTTCATTCAGTTCTTCAACAAATTTCTGTCTTCTGCTGATGATCTTTTTCCCGTATGTAACCAGCTGCTCCTCCCAGACCGGCAAGGTACTTTTCAGGTCCGGACGGAAAGCAATCTCCTTCAGCAGTTTATTCCTCTGGAGCAGAACTTTATTGTATTTGGTCAGATCGTACAAATAGATCTTATCCAGCTGACAAAGTTCAAAATCCAGAAATCTTCGTCTTTCGGAAGGTCCGTTTTTGATAATATTCAGATCCTCCGGCGAAAAAAACACAATATTCAGTATACCAAACAATTCGCTGGCTTTTTTTATGGGAACTTTGTTTACCGCGATCCCTTTTGAACGGTTCTTTTTCAAATGAAGATCAATCTGGTACTCGATTCCCTTTTTTTCCACCACCGTCCGAATATGCGCTTCCTCTTTGTCAAAACGGATCATATCCTTATCCCGGCTTCCTTTGTGAGACTTTGTCGTCCCGCTTATATACAGGGATTCCAGGATATTTGTCTTTCCCTGGGCATTGTCTCCGAACAGGATATTCGTTCCAGGATCAAACTCCATTTCCATATTGCTGTAGTTGCGGAAATCGCTCAGGGATACCGATTTAATTATCATTGACTATCTTCACACTTTCGCCGTTATATGTAATGACATCTCCGCTGCGAAGCTTTTTTCCTCTCTGGAGCTCCACCTGGCCGTTGACTTCCACAAGGCCTTCCTGAATCACAACTTTGGCATCTACGCCGGAACCTGACATTCCCGCCAGCTTCATAGCCTGACCCAGTTTTATATATTCATCTCTGATATGAATTGTTTCCATTTTTTTCCTTCCTAATCACTTAATTTGCTACCGCATTGAAATTTACCGGAAGAATCAGGTAGATATAAGATTCTTCTTCGTCCTTGATATAGCAGGGCGCCTTTGGATTTACCATGTATAAGGTCACTTCCTCATCATCTATAACACGGAGAGCGTCAATAAAGAATTTCGGATTAAATCCGATCAAAATATCTTTTCCTTCTTTTTCGATATCGATTTCTTCATTCATAGAACCGATAAAGGAATTAATCTTCAGCTCCATCATGTTATCGGTAACGTTGATGATGATCGGTTTTTTATCCCCCTCTTTTACAAGAAGAGTGGCTCTGTCAATACAGCTTAACAGCACTCGTTTGTTAATCTTAATTTTTGTTTCATAGTCAGAAGAAAGCATCTGCTCGATCTTGAAATATTCTCCTTCGATCAGGCGGGACAGAACGATAGTCTCGTCAAATTCAAAAAGAATATGATTTTTCGTAATATAAATATTCACCATTTCTTCCGCCTCTCCAGGAAGGATCTTGCTGATTTCCTGAAGAGTTTTTCCGGGAACAATGACTTTTTTATGTTCATAACTGTCTTTTAATTCGATATTACGGATAGAAATACGATGTCCGTCCAAAGATACGACTTTCAGCCTGTTTTCATCAATTTCAAATAATTCCCCTGTCATCAGCTTGTTATTGTCGTTATCCGCAATAGAAAAAATGGTCTGTCTGATGACCTCTTTTAATGTAAACTGGGAAATAGACACTTTTTCTGTTCTTTCCACAAAAGGAAGATAAGAAAAATCATCCCCTGATTTTCCCACAATATTAAATTTTGCTTTTTCACAGGTGATCGTTGTTTTAAATGTACTGTCAGTTTCAATGATAACTTCACTGTCAGGAAGCTTTCTTACTATTTCCGAAAAGATTTTTGCGTCAAGGGCAATGATCCCTCTTTCCACAATTTCTCCTTCAATTTTCGTTTCTATCCCCAGTTCCATGTCATTGGCTGTTAACTTAATCTCATTTGCAGAAGCATCGATGAGAATACATTCCAGGATCGCCATAGTAGTTCTTGAGGGAACAGCTTTTGAAACAATATTGACTCCTTTTAATAAATTCGCTTTTGAGCAGATTAATTTCATAGTATAAATAAGCTCCTTTCAGGATTAAAGATTTCGGATAATCCGGTTCTGTATATGCATGTATATATATTATTGATTTTAAACGTAGTATTCTTAAGGCATGTTTATATGTTAATAACTTGTCAAACCCTCTCAGATCAAGGGTTTGAGGGTTCCAGTTATCAAAAGACACCTGTGAATCAAAGGGGGACAGGCCATGGATAAAATGTGAATATTATTTTATGTAAATCTTTAAGTCTGTCTCAAAAAATTTTATGTAAAGTTAAGTTCAGGTGAAATCCAAAATTATAAACAGCTTTAAACAATATTTGAACATTAAAAGAACATATTATCCACGGAATTTATCAACAATTGTGGATAAATTAATTCGGATTAATCTTTTTCTTGATCGTATCCACAGTATTCCTCAATGTTTCATTTGTTTTATATTCTTCTGTAATTTTTTTGATTCCGTGTATGATGGTGGAATGATCCCTGCCTCCAAGTAGCTGCCCAATCGTATCCAGGGGCTGATTGGTCAAGTTTTTACACAGATACATGGCAATTTGACGGGGTTTTGCAATATCATTACTCCTTGTTTTGGACATGATCTGATCAATGGTGATGTTAAAATGCTCTGAAACCACCTCGATAATAAGCTGTGGGGTAATTTCATGAGGTTTGTCCGGAGAAATGATATTTTGCAGCTCTTTTACCGCAATATCCATAGTAATCTCTGTACGCTCCAGATTGGAAAAAGCGATCAGCTTATTGAGAGCTCCTTCCAGTTCACGGATATTGGATTTAATATTTACCGCTATATAATGTAAGATTTCATCGTCAATATCAAATCCGTCCATTTCCACTTTCTTGCGCAGGATTGCCATACGGGTCTCGTAATCCGGAGATCCGATATCCGCCTGAAGTCCCCATTCAAACCGGGAACGGATCCGTTCTTCCAGAGTTTCCATTTCTTTCGGGGGCTTATCACTGGAAATGATGATCTGTTTCTTTGCTATATGAAGTTCATTGAAAGTGTGGAAAAATTCTTCCTGGGTACTTTCTTTTCCAATGATAAACTGAATATCATCAATCAGAAGAACATCAATGTTTCTGTACTTTTCACGAAATTTGGTGATCGCTGTGTTGCTTCCGTTACGGATAGATTCGATCAGTTCGTTTGTAAATGTTTCCGATGAAACATAAAGTACCTTCAGATCCGGATATTCTTTCTGGATAAAGTGGGCAATGGAATGCATCAGATGAGTTTTGCCAAGTCCCACGCCTCCGTATAAAAACAGGGGGTTATAAACTTCCCCCGGGGATTCCGCTACCGCAAGGCATGCAGAATGAGCAAAACGGTTATTATTGCCTACTACAAATGTTTCAAAGGTATAGTTTGGATTCAGATTTGACTTTTCCGCAGATTCGGTTACCGCCGTTTTTTTCGGACGCACGGGGCGGATCGATTTGGCCTGTTCAGGAAGAACAAGCTTGAGCTCATAATCAATACCTGTGATCTCGGTTACCGCTACCTTCAGTGGAAGGTAGTATTTTTTTGTAATGTAGGACAGCCCCATCTGTTCGGTAGGCACCAGAATATAGAGGGTCTTGTCCTGGATCGCGTAAATTTCCAGTGGCTTGATCCATGTATTAAATGAAATATCGGTCAGTTCATATTCATCCTTGACTGTCTGCAATATTTCATCCCACTTTTGTTCAACTATTTCCATATTTGTCTCCATTTACCATAAAAATAACTGGGAAACGATAATCTCCTACAGTTTATAATAACTCAAAAGCGGCTTATTTGCAATTTAAAGTTTCATATGCAATCAGGTGATAAACGCAAAGAAAAAAAGGGCTGAAAAAGGCATTTGAATGGATTTCAGAAGTATTTAAAATCAGGGGATACAGGAAAACATAGAAATATCAGCATACAAGATATAGGAAAATTTTATTTCTTCCTTATATATATAGTGGTCAAAAATTTTATTTTCTGAAAAAAGTAAAATTGTACTGATTTTGCTTGACTTGAAATGTTTTTTTGTTATAATTGAAATGATGTTTTTTCATATAGAGGAGGTGGATACAAATGAAGATGACATATCAACCGAAAAAAAGACAGAGATCTAAAGTTCATGGATTCAGAGCAAGAATGAGTTCAGCAGGCGGAAGAAAAGTATTGGCTGCAAGAAGATTAAAAGGAAGAAAGAGATTATCAGCTTAGGCCACAAAAGTTTGTGGTCTTTTCTTCTATTATACTAATTCATTTTATTAATTAGAGGATCGGGAAGAATGCATTTTTCAGAATCATTAAAAAAAAATCAGGATTTCCAAAAAGTATATCGAAAAGGAAGATCATTCGCAAACAGACTGCTGGTTATGTATATTCTGAAAAATGACCTGGAAAAAAACAGATTTGGAATTTCGGTAAGCAAAAAAGTAGGAAACAGTGTCGTAAGGCACCGGGTGACACGGCTGCTGAGAGAAAGTTACAGACTGCACGAAGATGTGTTCAATAGTGGTTTGGACATTGTAGTCATCGCAAGGGCAGGAGCAAAAGAGGCAAAATACAGTGAAATTGAAAAAGCATTGCTGCACTTGGGAAATCTTCATCATATCGTTGATTTTACAAAAAATGAAAAGAAGATGGAATAATTGAAAAAGGCATTAATTTACGTCATAAAATTGTATAGAAAATATGTGTCTCCCATGAAGCGGACAAAGTGTCCTTATTATCCCACCTGCTCCTGTTACGGGCTGGAAGCGGTCCAGAAATACGGAGCTTTGAAAGGCGGGGCTTTGGCTGCATGGAGAATTATCAGATGCAATCCTTTTTCTAAGGGCGGATATGATCCTGTTCCATAATTAGGAGGTATATCAGTGACCGAAGCATTGATTTTGAGTCAGAATGCAAGAGGAATCCTGGCGCCTATTGCCAGATTGCTCGGTTATGTTATAAACGGTATTTATGAACTGCTGTACAATCTGTTCCATGTTCAGAACGTGGCAGTTACGATTATCATATTTACCATTGTTATTTACCTTTGCCTGCTTCCGCTGACGATTAAGCAGCAGAAGTTTTCAAAGTTTACGCAGATCATGAATCCTGAACTTCAGGCAATCCAGAAGAAGTATAAAAACAAACGGGATCAGGAATCTGTAATGCGTATGAATGAGGAGACCCGTGAAGTTTACAGAAAATACGGCGTTTCTCCTTCAGGAAGCTGCGTACAGATGGTCATTCAGCTGTTGATCCTGTTCCCTCTGTACCGGGTTATTTACAATGTTCCAGGCTATATTACAAGGATCAGAAACATATTCACAGATTCTGTAAACGGAATTATGGGTACAGACGGCTTCGCGGGTATTATGGACAACTTCTATAATACCGTAAAGGAAGGCAACTATGTAATGAAAAATATTGGTGGAGTTGCCTTTGATGGAAGCAGTACCGATGCTGCGAATTCCATTATTGACGTATTATACCGTTGTACCTCAGCAAACTGGGAAACTTTAAAACATACATTCAGCGGTCTTCAGGATGTTCTGACTACCGCTCAGCATGGAATTGATCAGGTAAATACATTTTTAGGAATCAATATTGTTTATTCACCTAAAAATATTATTTCCACATCTTTCCATGAAGGAAATTACGCGCTGATCGCTCTGGCTATCGTGATTCCGCTGTTGTCACTGGCTTCTCAGTTTTTAAATATCAGACTGATGCCACAGATGTCAGCTGCCGGAAACAGCGGAAACCAGATGGCAAATCAGATGAAGATCATGAATTATCTGATGCCGATCTATTCTTTTATCCTGGTATTTTTCCTTCCTGTAGGTGTTGGTATCTACTGGATCACAAGTGCTCTGGTAAGATGCGTACAGCAGCTTCTTATTAACAGACACCTGAACAAGATCGATCTGGATGCCATGATCAAGAAAAATCAGGAAAAAGCTAAAGCAAAAGAGAAAAAACGTATTGAGAAAAAAGGTGTCAGCGGAAGCGCTATTTCCAATGCGGCAAGAATCAATACCAGAAATATTGATGCTCAGCCGGTGAAAAGAACAATGGCGGAAAAAGCTTCTTCTGTAAATAATGTAAACAAAACGCAGAACAAGACACAAAATAAAACGGAAACGAAAGAAACTGCTTCAAAAAACAAAAAATCAAAAGCAGGAAGTCTCGCTTCTAAAGCAAATCTTGTCAGAGAGTATAATGAAAAGAATACAAGAAAGTAGGGGGGTTCGTTATGGACTTCATTGAAGTGAAAGCTAAAACTGTTGATGATGCTATTACGGAAGCGCTTGTACAGTTAGGTACTACCAGCGATCAGATCGAATACGAAGTGATTGAAAAGGGAAGCAGCGGATTTCTGGGATTTAACAGTAAACCTGCAGTCATAAGAGTGCGCAGAAAATATACTACGGAAGATCAGATAAGAGATTTTCTCAGTAAAGTTTTCCAGGCAATGAACATGCAGGTTGAGATTATCATTAAAAACTCATCAGAAGATGAAAATGTTTTTGATGTAGAGTTAAAAGGCGACGAGATGGGCGTTCTGATCGGAAAAAGAGGACAGACGCTTGATTCTTTGCAGTATCTGACAAATCTTGCTATTAACAAAAACTCTGATAATTACGTAAAAGTAAAACTTGATACGGAAAATTATCGTAAGAGGAGAAAAGATACACTGGAAAATCTTGCAAAGAATATTGCATATAAAGTGAAAAGAACGAAAAAACCGGTTTCACTTGAGCCAATGAATCCTTTTGAAAGAAGAGTGATCCATTCGGCACTTCAGAATGATCGCTATGTTACAACTCACAGCGAAGGGGAAGAACCTTACAGACATGTAGTGGTAACATTGAAAAAATAGTATTTGGACTTGATTAGCTTTTTCGGGGTATGGCTTTTGAAGCTATACTCTGAAAAAGCTTTTGTTATTGTTTGGATTAGGATGAGGATTTATGAAAACAGATACAATTGCAGCCATTGCCACAGCAATGTCAAATTCAGGAATAGGAATCGTAAGGATCAGCGGAGATGAAGCCCTTCAGGTTGCGGACAGGATATTTGTACCGAAAAAGGGAACAAAAAAAGTTTCAGAAATGGACAGCCATACGATCCATTACGGCTATGTAAGAGACGGAGAGGAAACCGTTGACGAAGTAATGCTTTTGATCATGAAAGCTCCCAACAGTTATACAAGAGAGGATACCGTTGAAATCGACTGCCATGGCGGTGTTCTTGTAATGAAACGCCTGCTTGAAACCGTATTAAAATACGGAGCCCGGCCGGCGGAACCGGGAGAGTTCACAAAAAGGGCGTTTTTAAACGGACGAATCGATCTGTCTCAGGCGGAATCCGTAATTGATATTATTAACGCGAAAAATGATTTTGCTCTGAAAAGTTCGGTAAGCCAGCTGAAAGGAGCAGTGTTAAACAAGATCAAAGAACTTCGGGCTGTTGTAATACATCAGATCGCTTTTATTGAATCCGCTTTGGACGATCCGGAACATATCAGTATTGATGGCTATGCAGAAGAATTAAAACAGATCACAGAAAATCTGAAAAATGAAGTGACCGGCCTTTTGAAATCCGCGGATAACGGCAGGATTTTAAAGGAGGGAATCAATACGGTGATCGTAGGAAAGCCCAATGCAGGGAAATCTTCTCTTATGAATATTCTTGTAGGACAGGAAAGAGCCATCGTTACCGATATCGCCGGAACTACCCGGGATATTCTGGAAGAGCAGATTCAGTTGGGCGGAATCAGTTTGAATATAATTGATACCGCAGGAATCCGGGATACGGAAGACATTGTGGAAAAAATCGGTGTTACAAAATCAAAAGAATATTTGGAAAAAGCAGATCTTGTAATTTATGTAGCGGATTCTTCCACAAAACTGGATGAAAACGATCTGCAGATCATTGCTTCCATTCAGGATAAAAAAGCTATTGTACTTTTAAACAAATCAGATCTGGAAGCTGTGACTACCCGGGATATTCTTTCCTCAAAACTGGATAAAACGATCATTGAGTTTTCAGCGAAAGAAAATACCGGGATACAGGAACTGGAAAATACCATAAAGGATATGTTTTTACAGGGTGAAGTATCCTTTAATGATGAAGTATATATCACAAATATCCGTCAGAAAAATGCGCTGGAAGAGACAAAAAAGAGTCTTGAAATGGTTCTGAAAAGTATTGATGACGGCATGCCGGAAGACTTTTATTCCATTGATCTGATGAACGCTTACGAGGAACTGGGTTCGATCATCGGTGAATCGGTAGGTGAAGATCTGGTCAATGAAATATTCAGCAAATTCTGCATGGGAAAATAATAAAAGAAAGGGAAGAAATAATGCCGGTTGTAGAAGAATATTATGATGTGGCAGTTGTAGGAGCAGGCCATGCGGGCTGCGAGGCGGCTTTGGCCTGCGCAAGACTCGGACTGGAAACAATCATTTTTACAGTCAGTATTGAAAGTATCGCGATGATGCCCTGCAACCCAAATATAGGAGGAAGTTCAAAAGGACATCTGGTAAGAGAAATCGATGCTTTGGGCGGCCAGATGGGCATAAATATTGATAAAACGTTTATTCAGTCAAAAATGCTGAACAAATCCAAAGGCCCTGCGGTCCATTCGCTCCGTGCCCAGGCAGATAAGGCTGCGTACAGCATGGAAATGCGAAAAACGCTGGAAAATACAGATCATCTGACAGTAAGACAGGCGGAAGTGTCTGAAATTATTGTGGAAGATCATCAGCTCAGAGGTGTGAAAACTTTTTCCGGCGCTGTATATTACTGCAAAGCTGCCGTATTGTGTACGGGAACCTATCTGAACGCAAGATGTCTGTACGGAGATGTGGTAAATCATACGGGACCGAATGGTCTCCAGGCGGCAAATCATTTAACGGATTCTCTTGTGAAAAACGGAATTGAAATGTTTCGTTTTAAAACAGGTACTCCCGCCAGAATGGACAAAAGAACCATTGACTTTTCAAAAATGACTGAACAGTTTGGCGATGAAAAAATCGTTCCCTTTTCTTTTACCACAGATCCAGAGGACGTTCAGATTGATCAGGTAAGCTGTTGGCTTACTTATACAAATCCGGAGACTCATCGTATCATAAGGGAAAATCTGGAGCGTTCTCCTTTATTTTCAGGTATGATCGAAGGAACCGGGCCAAGATATTGTCCTTCAATCGAAGATAAAGTGGTAAAATTCGCTGAAAAAGACCGGCATCAGGTATTTATCGAACCTGAGGGAATCAATACAAATGAAATGTACGTAGGCGGGATGTCAAGTTCCCTTCCGGAAGATGTTCAGTATGCTATGTATCGGACAGTGCCTGGTCTGGAGCATGCCAAAATTGTTCGGAATGCCTACGCTATTGAGTACGACTGCATCAATCCCAGGCAGTTGTATCCTTCCCTGGAATTTAAAGAAATCCACGGACTTTTCAGCGGCGGACAGTTTAACGGAAGTTCAGGTTATGAGGAAGCGGCAGCTCAGGGATTGATCGCCGGAATTAATGCGGCTATGAAAATAAAGGGAAGGGAACCTCTGATCCTGGATCGTTCCGAATCTTATATCGGAGTGCTCATTGACGATCTTGTAACAAAAGATAATCATGAACCTTACAGAATGATGACTTCCCGGGCGGAATACCGTTTGCTTCTGCGGCAGGATAACGCAGATCTGCGTCTGACGAAAAAAGGTTACGAAGCCGGTTTGATTTCCAGGGAACGTTACGAACGGGTGGTATGGAAAGAAAAAATGATCGAGGAGGAAATCCGGCGTGTGGAGTCCATAAATATCGGAGCAAATGCCTCGGTACAGAGTCTGTTGGAATCCTTTGGCAGTCAGCCGTTGAATACGGGAACAGGACTGGCGGAACTGATCAGAAGGCCGGAGCTGAATTACGATATGCTGGCTCCTATTGATCCAGACAGGCCAGAACTTCCGGATGATGTCCGGGAACAGGTTAATATCAACATTAAATATGAAGGTTACATCAGGCGGCAGATCAAGCAGGTTAAACAGTTTAAAAAACTGGAAAACAAGAAACTTCCGAAAAATCTTGATTATGATCAGGTAAGCGGACTGAGAATGGAAGCTCAGCAGAAGCTGAATTTGTATCAGCCGGTATCCATTGGACAGGCGTCCAGGATTTCCGGTGTATCTCCTGCGGATATTTCCGTGCTGCTGGTATATCTGGAACAACTCCATTACAAAGAGAAAAAAGCAAATGAGTCAGTGGGACAGGAATAAAAACTATGAGTTATAATTTAGATAAATTTAAAGCGGGATTGAAAGAACTGAATATTGTTCTTGATCAAAATCAGACAGAGCAGTTTCTGAACTATTATGAAATGTTGATTCAATGGAATAAAGTAATGAATCTTACCGGTATTACCGAATTTGATCAGGTGGTGGAAAAACATTTTCTGGACAGCCTGTGTCTTGTGAAAAGTGTGGATCTGACAAAAAAATACAGGATCCTAGATTTAGGAACAGGGGCCGGATTTCCTGGGATTCCTTTAAAGATTGCTTTTCCGGATATGGAAATTGTTTTAATGGATTCCTTAAATAAGAGAATACGATTTTTAAATGAGGTGATCCAAACCCTTGGTCTGACGGAAATCAGCGCAGTTCATGGAAGAGCGGAGGAAATGGCAAAAAAAGCAGAATACAGAGAAAATTTTGATATCTGTGTTTCAAGAGCTGTAGCAAATCTGTCTTCTCTTGCTGAATACTGTATTCCATTTGTAAAAAAAGATGGAATGTTTTTATCTTATAAGTCAGGGGAAGCGGACAGTGAGATTCTTCAGGCAAAACACGCGATTTTCCTTCTTGGAGGAAAAATCGGGGATATCGTCAAATACCGGATACCGGGAACGGATATGAACAGATCGCTGGTAAAAATTTATAAAGTAAAAAATACTCCGAAAGCATATCCGAGAAAAGCGGGTACTCCTTCTAAAAATCCTTTAAAATAAGAAAACAGGATAAAATGTTCGAATTGATATGCCCCCTGTCTACTAGACAGGGGGCATATCAGAATCTACGTTTTATCCTGTTTTTTCATTTGATACAAATACTTTGATGTTTTTTAGAAAACAGATCATGAATGAAGTATAATGTTGACCAGTTCCAAAAATTTTTCTGGATTTTCCATCTGCGGCAGATATTTGGAATTGGAAATATACGCCGATTCGATAGATGAATTAAAGGATTTGTATTCATCTATGATTTCATCCATGTGATCATGTTCTTTTCCACCGATCAGACAGATACTGTTGTTGATCTTTTTCAGGGCCGGTACAATATTAATATTGGTATAATGACCGTTGATGCTGGCCAGGAGATATTTTCCCTGTCCATTGTTTAGGTGAGCAGAATGGTAATAGCTGTTTAGAGTATTGTCAGATACCAGATGCCCTTTGTAGTAGCAGTCATCGATCAGCATGTTCAAAATAGTATTTTTGGACATTAAAAAGTTATATATCAGTGTACCTATGATAGGAAGTTCTATGAGATACTTGGCAATGCTGCTGTGTCTGTCCGGAGACTGAGCAAGTTCATAGAGATCAGCAGGGCTGACCGCGATCAGTTTGCCAAAATGATCCGGCTCGATCTGGCAGGCCATCACAACGAAGGAAATAGAAGTTCCTGTAGTGATTACATGTGTCTTTTCTCCAATCACATTCTGGATAAAATCATTTACAAGCTGTACGTACATATAGTTGGTATATGTAAGATTGGGTTTGTCTGACCGGCCGCATCCCAACAGATCAATGGCGTATACTGTATTATTTCTGGCAAGGTGATTGATCACTTTGTTCCATTCATAAGCGGAAGAGTAAGGCTCCATATCATGGATCAGGAGAACCGGGCTTCCTTTTCCTTTTTTTGTATAATAAATATCTCCATATCTCCATACAAAATATTTTCCATTTCCTCTTGGAAGATGATCTTTGAAATTGGCCATAAAATTAATTACTTTATTTATAAGAAAAATAAGTATGGTAGTTATGACCAGTAAGAGTGTAAAATTTTTAATTTTCTTTTTCATAAAAACCCCCTCTTTTTTTAACACTTCTCAGATGAAATATGCCACTGAGAATATCTATATTTATTATAGTCGAACTTATGAAGATATACAAATGAAATTTCGTGGAAAATAAAGCTAAATGTCTAAGATAATAGTTAAAATGAAGTTTTTTAAGGGTATACTTATATAGGGTGATATTGGAATGATTTTTTAAATGTTTTTATAAAATCTGATTTGCAGACTATTGTAAGAAATGTTTCACGTGAAACATTTTATGTTTTAAGTATAAAAAATATTTTCAAAACAGAAAAGTTTCACGAAAAAAGGTAACAGTAATTTATAAAAGAGCAGTGAAGAGATGTAAGAAAAATTACAAAAAAATTGGATGTATAATTGGAGAAAATCAGAAAATAATATGTGAGAAAAAATAACCGAATTAAAAAGGTGACTGGAAGAATAAAATCAAATAAAGAATTTATATTATCATGATTAAAATTATGGAAATAGAGAAATTTTATAAGACCATATACTGTCTGTCTCTGGAATACACAATGTTTCTATTAATTTGAAATTAAATATTTATTAAAAATGTTTCACGTGAAACATTTTAGGTAGATTGTAAGGAAAGATAGTGTTATAATGAAGAAAGCTTGTTAGAAAGGAAGTTAGAAATGGGAAGAATTATTGCTGTAGCAAATCAGAAAGGCGGCGTTGGTAAAACTACAACGGCCATAAATTTATCTTCTTGTCTGGCTGAAGCAGGAAAGAAAATTCTTACAATAGATATGGATCCCCAGGGAAATACAACCAGCGGATTAGGTCTTGATAAGAATGAAATGGAAAGTACAGTGTATGAATTGATGTTAGGAGAGTGTACCGTAAATGAAAGCATTCATAAAACAGAAATTGATAATCTGTATGTTATTCCCTCTAATGTAAATCTTGCCGGAGCCGAGATTGAGTTATTAGATATCAAGGAAAAAGAATACATATTAAAAAATGAAATTGATTATGTACAGGACGATTATGATTATGTAATTATTGATTGTCCTCCATCACTGAGTATGCTGACCGTTAATGCAATGACTACGGCAGATACAGTACTGGTTCCAATTCAATGTGAATATTATGCTCTGGAAGGATTAAGCCAGCTGATGCATACTATTGAGCTGGTACAGGACAGATTAAATCCAAATTTAAAAATGGAAGGTGTTGTTTTTACTATGTATGACGCAAGAACAAACCTTTCTCTGCAGGTTGTAGAAAATGTAAAAAACAATCTGGACACAACAATTTATAAAACAATTATTCCGAGAAATATACGTCTGGCTGAAGCACCAAGCCACGGATTACCTATTAATTTATATGACAGCAAATCGGCCGGTTCGGAAAGTTACCGAGAACTTGCAAAAGAAGTAATGGCCAGAAAGGAATTTGAATAAATGGCAAGCAGAAAAAGCGGATTGGGAAAAGGTCTGGATTCTCTGATTACAAACAAAGTAGGAACACGTTCTGCATCTGAAGAAAAAGAGCAGGAAGAAAAAGAAAAAGCCGATTTTATGGTTAAAATAACAAAAGTTGAACCAAACAGAGAACAGCCAAGAAAAAAATTTGATGAAGACGCGTTGCTGGAACTGGCAGAGTCATTAAAACAGTATGGAATTCTGCAGCCGCTTCTGGTTCAAAAGAGAGATGATTATTATGAAATCATAGCCGGTGAACGTAGATGGAGAGCAGCAAAACTGGCCGGTTTAAAAGAAGTTCCCGTTATTGTAAAGGACCTGAGCGACCAGGAGATCATGGAGATTTCTCTGATTGAAAATATCCAGAGAGAAGATCTGAATCCAATTGAAGAAGCCCATGCTTATAAAAGACTCCTGACAGAATTTAATTTGAAACAGGATGAGGTGGCGGAAAGAGTATCTAAAAGCCGTTCCGCTATAACGAACTCCATGCGATTGCTGAAACTCTGTGACAAAGTACAGCAAATGATCATTGATGAAAAGCTGACTATGGGACATGTAAGACCTCTTATTGGAATTGAAGATCCTGAAGAGCAGTATGCCATCGCACAAAAAATCTTTGATGAGAGACTGACAGTCAGGGAAACAGAAAAACTTCTGAAAAAGATCCAGAAAGAGAAAGAAAATCCAAAAAAGAAAGAGGACAGCAGTGTATCTATGGATTTTCTGTATGAAAATCTGGAAGAACAGATGAAACAGATACTTGGCACCAAAGTGAATATTCATCCAAAGAAAAATAACAAAGGAAAAATTGAGATAGAATATTATTCACAGGATGAATTAAACAGATTATTGGAATTAATGCAGACAATACATAAATAAAAAACATACGTTCGGCAGAGAGGAATAGAGGAATGACACTTAATTTAGAAGAATTAACAGGATTTAGCCTGGATATCTTTATAGTAGCACTGGCAGCTATTGTAGTAATACTCCTTATTATTGTAATTATAAATGGAGTGAAAATGACAAAACTGAAAAAAAAATATCGTATATTTATGAGCGGAGAAAACGCTCAGTCTCTGGAAGACACCATATTAAAACGTATGGATCAGATTGATGAACTTGTGGATTCAGATAAAGAAAACAAACAGAAAATCCAGACCATAATGGATCATCTGGATCAGACTTATCAGAAAGTAGGTCTTGTAAAATATGACGCTTTTAATGAAATGGGAGGAAAGCTGAGCTTTTCACTGGCACTGCTGAACAGAAAGAATGACGGATTTATCATAAACGCAATGCACAGCCGGGAAGGGTGTTACACTTATATAAAAGAAATTATTAATGGAAATTCTATTATATTGCTGGCCGATGAAGAAAAAGAGGCTCTGGAAATGGCAATGAAATCCGAAGAATAAAAAAGAAAAAACAGCGTATAGTATTAGAAGTTTGACATTTTCATCTCGATGTGTAAAATATAATAAGTTTTATCCAAAAAATCAATAAAGGGAAAAATTATGATACACAGTTTTTTACGTTCCGTTGGGTTTCGCAATATAAAAAAGAAATCCGACTTATATAAGATATTGGAAGATATCATCAACAATCCGGATGTACAGTCAATAGAAGAAGATAATAACGGCAATTGCTTTGTAGAATGCAAAAAGGAATTTGGTGAAGATTTCGGCATTGCCGTATGCGGAGATTTTATAGACGATAATGAATTTCGAATGGAATATTACTATCCTTATCTGATTGGAACAGGAATCACTACAGAGGAACCTGTAGAAATTGAACGGCATGCGGAAAAAGAATCTTACGCAGGAATCTGCGACGAGATTAAACTTGGGGTGACTCTGATCTTTTATATCCAGAATATCGCGGAAGTGATCAAAGAAAGACAGATGTTCGGAAGATATAAAAACGGGATCAGTGCTACACTGGCGGCTCTGGCATATACAGGATGCATTTTGCTTCCAGTGCAGAAAACAGAAGAGCAGATCAAACAGAAAGAAAAGTCCACAGAAAACAGGATTCATCTGATCGCTGAAGCCCGTGAAGGCAACCAGGCGGCAATGGAACATCTTACCCTTCATGATATGGACATTTATTCTTCACTTTCCAAACGTATCATGAAAGAAGATATACTCAGTATCGTGGAAACGAGCTTTATGCCTTACGGCATTGAAAGCGATCAGTATATGGTGATCGGAGAAATACTCAACTGTATCAAAAGTGAAAACAATATCACAAAGGAAGTCATCTGGATCATGACACTGAACTGCAATGATCTGATTTTTGATATTTGTATCAATGAGAAAGATCTGATCGGGGAACCAAAAGCAGGCAGAAGATTCAAAGGAAGGATCTGGATGCAGGGCAGGATAAATTATCTATAATGGGGATAGACAAATGAAAAGATAACAGTTATAATAGATATGATGTGTGTTTATCCACCATCACATCTGGAATCAGATGTACGTCCTGTTAGTTTAACGGATAAAACAAGCGCCTCCTAAGGTGGCGTTACAACAATCAACTCTGCTCGGTAGTTGGGTGTCAAA
>CAKNLF010000052.1 GCA_930989305.1 uncultured Roseburia sp.
GATAACAGAATGTGGCAGATTTATCTGGTGGGGATAATTCTGCGGAAACTCAAGGCCCGGGAGATTGACAACCGTTTCTGACATATATTATTATTATAAAATAGTGTTCGGAACCTTCCGGATATGAAATTTTGTAAGAAAATGTAAATAGGAGCAGTAAATGAAAGAAAGAAAAATACTGAAAAACAAATATTATCTGTTTTTAACAGAATTTTTTTCAGGAATGGCTGTTATGGCAGTGGAGCTGGGCGCAAGCCGTCTTCTTGCCCCTTATTTCAGCTCTTCCCAGATCGTATGGACCATTATCATCGGTACGATCATGATCGCTATGGCCCTGGGAAATATCTGGGGAGGCAGGATGGCGGATAAAAATCCAAATCCGGACAAGCTTTATATCCGTCTGCTGATCGCGGCGGTATGGATCGCGGCCATTCCTGTACTTGGCAAATATGTGATACTTGGAATATCGGCGGCGCTTGTATTTACCATCAGCACCAATTTTCTGATCTGGGCGGCATTTCTGGCCTGCATGATCATTTTTGTGTTTCCCCTGTTCCTGCTCGGAACAGTAACGCCTTCCCTGGTAAAGTATACGGTTGACAATTTGGACAATAACGGAAAGACCGTGGGAACCCTGGGGGCGTTTAATACGATCGGCAGTATTATCGGAACTTTCCTGCCGACCTTTGTAACAATACCTGCCGTAGGCACTTCTGTGACATTCTTTATTTTTTCCGGAATCCTTCTTGTGCTGGCGCTGATCTATTTTATCAGCTCCAGGACAAAAATGATCAAATGCCTGATCTGTGTGGCGCTGTTTTTGGTGTGCAGTATTTTCGGCACCTTTTTCAACAGTTTCGCGTTCTGGGAAAAAAGCCTGCTGTATGAGGGAGAATCCATTTACAATTATCTGCAGGTCAAAGACACGCCGGACAGTGTGATCCTTTCCACCAATGTGCTTTTTGGCGTGCAGTCTGTGCTGATGAAGCAGGAGGGCCTGACGGGCATGTATTATGACTACGCCCTGGCGGCTCCTGTGATGGCGGATGTAATGGAAAAAGAAGATCCAAGCATCCTGGTGCTCGGCATGGGAACCGGCACTTTTGCCGCGCAGTGTGAGAAATATTTTCCGGGAGTATCCGCGGAAGGGGTGGAGATCGATCAGAAGATCACGGATTTGGCCCATACATATTTCAAACTGCCGGAGGATGTAACGGTGACTACATATGATGGCAGAGCTTATCTGCAGGCCGTGGACAAAAAATACGATGTGATCATGGTGGATGCCTATCAGGATATTACCATTCCCTTTCAGATGTCATCTGTGGAATTTTTTACAATGGTGAAAGAGCATCTGACCGAGGACGGAATCATGGTGGTCAACATGAACATGCACACCGAAGAAGAGGGAAACATCAACGACTATCTGTCAGACACCATCGCTTCCGTATTTCCCCAGGTATATACAGCGGATGTGCCAAATACAACAAACCGGGAGCTCTTTGCGGGTACCGGCTCGGACCCGTCAAAGGAGCTGAAAGAAGCAGTGGGACAGATCCGGGACAGCCAGTTAAAAGCTATGATGACAGAAGTGTCCGCAGGGCTGACACGGTACGAAAAAGGACCCTATCTGCTTACTGACGATCAGGCTCCGGTGGAGCTGTTGGGCATGCAGGTCATTGATTCCCTGATCCAGGATGAAGTGACTTATTACAAAGATATTTTCCAAAGAGAAGGGATCCAGGGGCTTTTAAACAGCTTCTGATCTTTTGAAACCAAAAGGACGTGTGAATACAGTCGAATATGACCGACTGTTTTCATACGTCCTTTTATTTTTGCGTTTGTATTATCGGACATCAAGCTCCACCGACCCGCTGAAGGAATCTCCGGCAATGGCAATATAATTGCTGGCTGCAGGCAGGGTGATGGTACCGGTGTAGTAGCCGGTCTGGTCGGTGAGGATCTGTTCGGTCTCGGATCCGGACTGAAAGATCAGCTTCGCCTGACCGGAAGTAATATTGAGCCTGCAGGAGATTTCCAGGCTGCTGCCATTGGACCGGTCCAAAGATGTGCCGCCAAACAGGAGCTCTTTTCCGGAAAAACCGGAATAATCCGCCTGATATTCACCGCAGTATTTGTCTATACCGAAACGCCGTTCGCCCTGGAGTTTTCCGGATCTGGTAAGAGACCGGCTCCCGATCTTTTCCAAAGCGGAGTTGTAATGAGAGACTACCGCGTCTTTGGAGCAGGCAGTCAGATATACGATACATAAAACAGAAAGCAGCAGCAGGATAACGATTTTTTTCTTCAATGGGAAGACCTCCTTTGTTATTTTCTGAGTACAGTATAACAGGAGACCCGAAAGGCCAGCCATTTGATTACCTAACAATTGGAGGACCAACCTTACAAAAATGCAAGCTTTCCATAAAACAAAAGGGCGGGGACCGGGACTTGGCCCATAATATAAGAGGGTTTAGTGTGAGGTTTCCGGGCCTGTCGGCTGGGGCATGACAAAAAAGCTCTGAGCCTTGGGATTCATAGAGACCCGATAGTCCTGCCCGGACAAAAACAGGGTTGTCTGTCTGCCGGCGGTTTTGTAATAGCCGCCGATCCATTCGGTAAATGTGCCGTCTTTAAAAAACGCGATGGAAGTATCCGTACCATCATCGGAATCGATCCGGTAAGCAGCCGAGAAAACGCCAGAAGGATCGCGCAGTCCGTCTTCTCCCTGTATAAGCTTCAGGCTGAGCGCTGTATCATTACCGTTCCCTTCCAGATAATAAGAAGAAAAAGGCAGAAGCTTTATTCCGTCTGCCTCCGGCTGGACGTAGTAGATAAACGTGTCGTGATACTCAGGCTGCCCGTCTTTTTCGGACATATCCGTCAGATACAAAAAGACAGATTCCCCTTCCTGTCTGAGATCATAGTATCCGCTGCGGTCCGCCAGAAAAGAACCGTCTTTATAAAAATGAAATTTTCGTCCTGGAAAATCTCCGGAAACATAAATGCCCTCAAACTGTTTCGGAAAAGACAGGAGGGCAAGGGCGAGGATGATCACGAGGACCGTCAATATCTGTGCAAATCTTTTTAACATAACCGTTCCCTTTTCGCATACTTTTCCCATAGTGTAAACATACCGGGGCAAAATGTCCAGAAAAAACAGTAAAAAAATGTTTGGAAAAACAGGTGAAAAATGCAGTCACACTTTGTGTCACATGTTAAAAAACAGTAAAAAAGCTGATAAATTAATAATTAAAACGTTATACATGTTTCAATTCATAGATGTTTTGAGGAACAATGCCAGCCGTTTGGTTGAAAAATATAAATATGGAAAAATACAGGATAGCGATAAAAGCCAGAAGATGATAAATGAAAAATAAGGGGAAATTATGCCAGTATTTGCAGAAGTTTTAAAATACTATATAAATGAAAGCCACGTATCTGTCAGAAAACTGTCAATGGAAGCCGGGATTGACCGGACGCTGATTCATAAATACATGGCAGACCGAAGAATACCAAAATCAATTGAAGAAGTAAAACGGCTTGGCAGATGTCTGATGCTTTCATCGGAAAAGCAAAAACAGCTTTTGGAAAGCTATAATCAGAGTCTGTACGGTGAAGAACGATACAGAGGATTTTTAACGATACAGCAGATCCTGTTAGGGGTGCCGGATTTCCAAATACAGAAAAATCCGGAAATCGAGGGAAACCACTCCAATATCGAGCATCTTTTTCCCGGCAGCGACCAGAAAGCCGTTGCTTTTTACGGACAGATCCAGGTAGAAGACGCGCTCCTTACGCTGCTTTTATCAGAAGTGCAAAAGCAGGAAAAAGTCAAGGTAAAAATGATCGCGCAGCCGGACAATCCCTGTCTGATCCGGGTACTTTTGAAAGGCTACTGGAAAGAAAATATGGAAATTGAGCAGATCATATGTCTGGATGACAGCAATCAGTCCAATCATAATATTTCAGTTATCGCGCATCTTTTGCCTCTGCTTCAGGGAGACGTATCTTATCAGGCTTATTACTATTACGACAACCAAAAAGCCCACATCAATCTCATGAGTCTGACGCCAATCCTGTTATTGATAAACGAATACATTGTTTTCTGCAATCTTTCTATGAATGAATGTCTGATCATTAAAGATCCGGTAGAATATGAATTTTATACGCGCCAGTATACGCAGATAAAAATGAAAGCGGATCTGCTGACAGAGGGCGGAAAGATCCCCAATCAATCTGTGGAATTTCTTTGCCCTGAATACAAAACAGAAGAACAGTATATATACATAGGGACTTCGCCCTGCATTGCTTCCTGTATGACTCCGGAACTGCTGTACTGTCATCTGCTCATTCCCGACGAAAAGAAGAAAGAAAATTTTGTCCATACGGTAATGAACAATACAAAAACAGCAATAGAAAAACGGTATATCAGCAATGTTTTTACGGAACAAGGATTTCGGATGCTGATCGAGCGTGGGATGACGGCGGAATACCCCGAAGAAATGTATGTGCCGTTAAATGAGTCGGAACGCGGCATGGTGGTCCGCCGGATGATGCAATATGGAAAAGAAGGCAAGGTGAAATGGTATATGGCCAACAGCCAGTATCTGAACTTAGACCCCAGATTGTGCATTTACTGCAACAACAAACAGGGAGTCAGTTTTGTAAAGTGGAAAGAAAATACGCTGATGCAGTCGTTTACGGTAAATGAGATCAGTATCAAGCGCAGCTTTTTTGACTTTCTGGATTTCGCCAGAGAAAACGGATGGATATACAGTGAAACTGATACAGTCAGGAAAATGGAAGAAATCTACAATGAATATTTTCCGAAAAAACAGCATATGAAAACGGCAGAGTAATGCCTGGAACTGTATTCGCGATAAGAAAACCGATGGGAACATCGGTTTTTTGTTGTCTCAGAACCTTTGTCACGGATGCAGTTGTCCGGTACGCAGAGGAAAGAAAACGATACCGGGATCTTGCCGGATGGGCGTGATAGGACAGCTGGTTTAAAACCCGTGTCACACTTTTTGTCACAGATTGAGAACATAAAGTTGTCGTTGCTACAATGAAATAGAACATTAAGACGAGAAGAAAGTTGTGTTGCAACGTCCACTGACAGAGCAGATGCAGGATTTGAATGTGCTGACGGACAAATGGAAAAGGGTTGAATAAACTGCAATGCTGTTTTCCGGCAGGAGTGCGGTTTATTCAGCCTTTTTATCTTATCCTACATAGAAAGGCTGAATTATCAGTAACTGAATGAAATGAAGTGAGGAGGGGATCTGTAGAGAAAATTAGTAGGGAAGCATAAAACTGACTGATCAAAACAGAAATTAAAAGAAAAAAACAAATGATGAACATTGCAGGATTTCATTGCGGACATGCCATCGTTAAAAAAGTTACTGATAAAAATATGAAAAAGAGAAGGGAGAGAAAATGCGTAAAATAAGAAAAAGACGAAAAAGAAATGTACTCATTTCGGTTGTTTCGTTGCTGATTGTTTTTGCCATGGCTTTTGGAATGCTGCAGAGTTCAAATACAGTGTATGCAGCGGAACCAAAAAGCGATGCATCAACAGCAACGTCTTATACAGAGTCTTTGGGAAATGGCACATCGACTCAGTATGCCGGAAGAGTATGGACAGATAAAACTGTTTATACAGAAGATGCTACTTTTACCGGTGATATAGGAAATGAACAGGGAAGCGCAAAGGTAGAGATTGGAGATTCCAAATTTCTTGTCGCGTATTCAGCACTTGCCCAGTCACAGCAGATTACCGGTCAGGCACAGGTGCCGATAGATACGGTTTTCGTGATCGATATTTCAGGATCTATGGCTAATGAGGATAGTGGGATGGATAATGGACAAAGCAGAATTTCCAATCTGGTAGATGCATTAAATGAATCTATAGATACACTGATGTCTATGAATCCACAGAATCGGATCGCAGTTGTAGCATACTCATCAGGCACAACAACATTGCTGCCTCTGGATCATTATACAAAGATAGACAGTAGAACAGAATACTTTAGTCTTGATAGAACAAGGCCAAACAACAACAACCAAAATGATCCTACTCAATTATATACTAGAGCATTAGCTGGCAATAATTATATAAGAAAAACTACAGATGTTTCCGGCGGTACCAATATTCATATGGGTGTGGATGCCGGTATGGATATTTTGAAAAATGAGGCAGATACCAGTGTTGAAATTGATGGAAAACAGGTAAACAGAGTTCCCTCTCTGATACTGCTTTCAGACGGAGCTCCCACTTATTCAGGAGCAGATTCACAGGGATGGAATAATAATTATGTTTCCTGGTGGGATCCAAGCGGAAGCGAAGGCACCGGATATTCGGCAGGACAGGGAAATCGCTATGATCAGGGTGATGCAGCTTACGAAAAATTTGCCATGAAGACCATAATGAACGCTGCTTACAATAAACAACAGGTAAGTGAACACTACGGTGTGACTGGCACAAATTATCAAATGAAAGTGTATACCGTAGGCGTGGGGCTCAGTGATCTGACAGATTCCACAGACAGGAATACGGCAAATTTGACATTAAATCCTCGTGAACATCTGACAGATTATAATACCATTTCCAATGCGGTACGGACACAGTGGAATCATTATCAGAATCATCAGCAGGCAACTCTGGATGGATATACGTTCCGACATCCTACCAGTGGTGATGATATAACGTCAGTGGCATATAATGACAGTTATTATTCGGCCGAAAATGCCAGTGATGTTACAGAGGTTTTTGAAGATATTGTAAGCGACATTTCAATCAGCGCGCCTCAGGTACCCACCAAAGTCAGCGGAGATGATCCTGTACATGACGGTTATATTACATATACGGATTACATCGGCGAGTATATGCAGGTCAGTGATGTAAAAGAGATCCTGTATGGCGGTCAGGTGTTTACACAGAAAACATCCAGCACTGATGGCAATACTACAACATATACTTTCTCGGGAGATATTAACAGCCCGGTATATGGAACCCATAATGTCAATGAGATTGTTATTACTGTGGAACAAACGGATGATACACATCAGGTACTGACTGTCAAAATTCCCGCGTCAGCGATTCCGATCCGGGTGACTACGATAAATCTGGATTCCAATGGGGCGGTGAAAGAGAGTACCAGCAATGATGCTTATCCGATTCGTGTATTCTATACCATAGATCCTCAGAAAGGAATAAATTTGGATACACTGGAAGGCGTGAGCGAGGATTATATTGCAACTCATTCCTCCGACGGAAAAGTAAATTTTTACAGCAATCTTTATACAGGACAAAAACAGGGAGATACGACGGTAGGAAATGCAACCGTGTCATTTACCCCGGCAAATGACAATCCATTTTATTATCTTCAGGAAAATATCCCCCTTTATCTGGATGCAGATTGTAGCATACCTGCAAGAAACTACGATGAAAATGAAACTTACTACTTTAAGATTTCATATTACGATGGGACTAGCCTGAAACAGGCGCTTATAAGCCGGTCCGGGGATTTGCTGAAGGGCTATACAGGTTCAATCAACGGGCAGCTGAATCTGAAAAAGGATGCTCCCAGACTGGGCAATCTGGAAGATTTTGTAAAAACAAAATCGGATGGAAATAATCAGTCAAATACAGCAAAAGCATCCTATTATCCTACCTGGAATGCAGAGGAACAGCAGTTTGTTGTATATCTTGGCAACAACGGTATTCTTCAGGCAGAGATACCTGCATCTTTGACAATTGAAAAGAAAGT
Organism: uncultured Roseburia sp.; assembly: GCA_930989305.1. Classification (GTDB taxonomy): domain Bacteria; phylum Bacillota; class Clostridia; order Lachnospirales; family Lachnospiraceae; genus Brotonthovivens; species Brotonthovivens avistercoris. The sequence continues at coordinate 7,776 of CAKNLF010000052.1, forward strand.
GACAGCAGGAACAGGACTTACAGCGCCTGACAAAGAATTTACCTTTAACGTAACGGTAGAGGATTTTGCGGATTCAACTGTAAATGCCGTACTCCATACACCGAATGCGCAGGACGAGGAACAGCAGCTGGCATTTGATGAAAACGGAACAGCATCGTTTAAGCTGAAAGCAGACCAGTCTCTGGAAATACCTGATATTCAAAATCACAGCTATGCGGTGGAAGAGGTAAACGTACCGGATGGCTTTACCTCTGCTGTACCGGACAACGCCCGCGGAACAGCGGGAACATCGGATATTACGGTTACCTTTACGAACAGTTATAATGTGGAGGTTCTTTCAGTGGATCCCGAAACTGATCTGGGAGTTTCAGGGACCAAGAGTATGACTGGAAGAGACTTTAAAACCGGAGATACATTTACGTTCCGGATCAGTGCTGAAACTGCCGGTGCACCATTGCCGGGAAATACAGATGTAACGATCAATCCTTCCTCAGGGACAGAAAAAGCTTTTGCGTTTGTCGATGATATTACCTTTACGAAACCGGGCCAGTATTCGTATCTGATTCAGGAAATAAATCCAAATGCTGAAACAGGCGGTTCCGGTCTGGCAGGTGTAAGTTATGACGGTACACAGTACAGACTGATTGTAGATGTGGCTGATAATGGAGACGGTACGCTGGCGCAGACCCATGAACTTTTCAAAGGCGAAAGAGGTGCCGCAGGTATAACCTGGACTCACGTAGATGACGGAGCGATTGCATTTGAGAATGTTTATCATGCGGAATCTGTACAGATATCCTTCAGGAGCCAGAAGAACCTGACAGGAAAGACACTGGAAGATAATTCTTATACATTTGTTTTATCAGCAGGCGGGTCCAGAATTGCAGGAAGTGATGCTGAATTTGCAGAAGATCCGGATCAGCCAATGCCTGACAGTGGAAATGCAGAGATAAGCAATATCGGAAAAAGCGTAGCTTTTGATAACATTACATTTACTCAGGCAGATATAGGAAAAGAGTATCAGTACTTTGTAAGGGAAAAACAACCGACAGAAGATGGAACTTATGAAGGAGCTGCCCTTGAAGGAGCTGTAAAGAATGCTTCCGGACAGTGGGTCTATAAGGGAATTACCTATGATAACAGAGTACAGACTATTACTGCTGTTGTATCCAGTGAAATGAAAGATGGGACAGAAACAGTTCGTGTAGCGACCAGCGGTGAGGGTTACGAAGGAACCGGCTTTTCTTTTGAAAATGAATATCAGACATCTGGAGAAATGGAACTGAGAGGAACAAAAACAATTACCGGACGGGACTTTAAATCTGGTGATACTTTCACTTTTACTGTAACCGCTCCTGATGGAACTCCTATGCCGGAGAAAACGGAAGTTACTATTAAGCCGTCCTCCGGAACCAGTGCAGATGTTGATTTTGGAAAAATCAAATATACACAGGCAGGAGACTATACTTATACGATAACAGAATCGGATGGAGATCTTGGCGGCATTGCCTATGATACCACTGCAAAGACAGTGACTGTTCACGTATCCGATAATGGAGACGGAACGCTGAAAATAGATCCTGAATATTCCACCGGAGATAGTCTTGTATGGAATAACACCTATAAGGCAGTTTTTGATACAGATACAGCTGTAACTATCAATGGTATTAAAAATCTGACAGGACAGTCTTTGGAAGCAGGAGAATTTACTTTCAACATTATTGCAAATGATGGTGCGCCTATGGGTTCCAGTATGCCAACAAATATGAACCGGACGGGAAGCGATACAGACGGAGACGGAACCTATACGGGTGATATTACGTTATTAAATAATATTACTTATACCAATGCCGGAACTTATACGTATCTGATAAGCGAACAAATTCCTGCCCCGGGCCGTTTGGGAATGACATACGACAGTACGGTTTATAAAGTAGAAGTAATTGTAACAGACGATCTGAACGGAAGATTGTATGTGTCTGATACATTTATTCAGAAAAGTGTAGATGATGGTGGTACTTATGAAAATGCGGACGGTATTGTATTTAACAACAGCTATGCGCCGCTTTCGACAGATATACAGTCTTTAAAACTTACGAAAAAATTAAGCGGAGACCGTAATACACCTCTGCAGGCAGGAGAATTTTCCTTCACGATTTCAGGAGAAGCGATAAACGGTTCACCAAGTGACGGATTTATTCTGCCGGAAACAAGAACAGTAAGCAATGAAGCAGACGGCAGCGTACAGTTTGGAAATATCACTTTTACAAAAGCAGGAGAGTACAAGATCCAGGTCAGCGAAGTCATACCGGAAGAAAATGATCGTGTTGCGGGTGTAGAGTATGATTCACATACTGTATCTACAATATTTAAGGTAACAGATCAGGATGGACAGTTAGTTGCCACAAGGACAAGTACGCAGGGAGACCGGACATTTACGAACAAATACAATACGACAGGAACCGTGGATGGTTCTGCGGAACTGAAAGTGACGAAAGACTTTACAGGCCGTGGGGATGATGCATGGCTGGATGGAGATGCATTTACATTTAATCTGACTGCCGCTAATGAGGAAACGAAAACAGCGGTTAGCAGCGGCGATGTAGAACTTCCTGAAAATGCCGAAGGCATCACCATATCATCTAAAAGCAGTCCAAAGACAGCAGCTTTTGGAGATATCAAAATCAACAAACCGGGTACCTATGTATTTGCTATTGCAGAAGATGCTCAAAATCCGATTGCAGGAGTTACTTATGATACAACAGCCAGAATGGTAACAATTACAGCTGAGGATAACGGGGACGGTACATTGGATATCCAGGTAAGCGGAAATTCGGAATCAGATCTTACATTTAAGAATGTGTATAATCCGGATGAGACGTTCCTGGATGGACAGACAGCCCTGAAAGTAACAAAAACGTTTACAGGACGTCCGGACAATGAATGGCTGAATACAGACCAGTTTACATTTGTACTGGCAGCAGATACTTCTGACGAGGCTACTGCTGAGGCTGTAAAGAACGGTGAAATTGTACTCCCGGATGATACGCTTGTTGTAGATAATACGAATAATACATCAGCAGCATTTGGAAATATTACTTTTAAAGCAGCTGGAACCTACAAATTTACAGTTACAGAAACCGATGGCGGTATCGCGGGAGTAGATTATGATACAGAGCCGAGAACAATTACTGTACAGGTAACAGATATGCAGAATGGTACAATGGAAGCATCTGTAGTGGAGGAGGAAAGCGATGAACTGACCTTCAATAATACCTACAAAACAACTTCCACAGACCTGGACGGTGACAAAAACCTTACAGTAACCAAGAACTTTACCGGACGCGCGGACGATGAATGGCTGAAAGACGATGCCTTTACATTCACATTGACAGCAGATCCGGATGAAGAAGACCAGACAACCCAGAAGGCAATTAACGAAGGAATTGTCAACCTTCCAGACAATGCGTCAGGTCTTACGATCGGAGCTGACACAGAAGGACATAAAGCGGCCTTTGAAAATATCACATTCAAAGAACCGGGTATCTATCAGTTTGTTGTTTCAGAGAAACACGCAGGAGAAACCATTGACGGCATTACCTATGACGACGCTGTGAAACATGTGATTATTCATGTAAAAGATAACACAGACGGTACTCTGACAGCACAGCTGGATGAAAACAGCGATTCTCTTGTATTCAAAAATACATATGATACACAGAGTACAACTCTTATCGGAGCAGAAAATCTGGAAGTTACCAAAAACTTCACAGGACGTCCAGACAATGAATGGCTGGATGGGGATAAGTTCTCCTTCAGTATTGCGGCGAAAGATAAGACAACTCAGGATGCGGTAAACAATAATATTGTAAAAATGCCGGCATCTTCTGTTATCACAGTTGACAAAGCTCACCATACAGCTGCCTTTGGAGACATTACATTTACAGAACCGGGTACCTATACCTTTACTGTAAAAGAAGAACCAGGCAAGATCAGCGGTGTGGCTTATGATAAGTCAGAGAAAACAGTGACAGTTGAAGTGAAAGATAATAAGGACGGAACCTTAACGGCTCAGATTGTCAAAGCTGCAACAGATGAGCTGACTTTCAGCAATACTTACGATACAACATCCACAGAGCTGAACGGAGAGACCAGCCTTACGGTAACGAAAGACTTTACCGGACGTGAAAACGGATGGTTAGAAGATGACGCGTTTACCTTTACACTGACAGCAGATCCGGATGATCAGACAACAGTAAAGGCAGTGGATGATAAAACTGTTCTGCTTCCGGACAACGCAGACGGACTTACGATCACTGGAGAAAATAAAGATCATCAGGCATCCTTTGGAAATATCACATTTACAGAACCGGGTACATACAAATTTGTTGTATCAGAAGTAAAAGGAGATATCCTGGGGGTAAATTATGATGATGCTGAAAAACATGTGACAGTAGTTGTTTCCGACAAAAATGACGGAACACTGGAGGCAAAACTGGATAGTGAAAACAGCAACGCTCTGACATTTACCAATACTTATACCGCCAAAGACGCCAAACTCAGCGGAGAGGCTAATCTGAAGGTTACAAAAGTACTGGAGGGTCGTGACTGGTTTGAGGATGATTCCTTTACCTTTAAACTGGAAACAGGAGATGAGCTTACAGAGAAAGCCGTAGATGCAGGAGACATTGTGCTGCCGGATACGGAACTGACCATTTCCAGTGACACTGGGGATCATACAAATGCCTTTGGAAATATTACTTTCAAGAAAACAGGAGACTATACATTTACTGTCAGCGAAGTGACAGGAGACATTGCGAATGTTGCTTATGATTCCCACAAAGCTGTTGTAAATGTTCATGTAACTGACAATAACGAAGGTTCACTTGTAGCAAGCGTAACGCCTACAACGGAAGGTTCTCTGACCTTTACCAATACTTACTCACCGACTCCGGTTACCGCGGCATTGGCAGGTACAAAAGTCATGAGCGGAAGAGACCTGAAGGATACAGATACCTTTACGTTTACGGTAAATAAAGGGGAAGGCATGCCGGAAGATACGCCAATGCCTGCAGTGACAACTGCGCAGAATGACGCGGACGGCAAGATTGTTTTTGCACCTATCACCTTTAAAGAAGCAGGAACTTATGAGTATGTGATCACGGAAACAGGAGGATCTGTACCGGGAGTGACCAACGACAGCGGTGTAGTATACGCTGAAGTGAAGGTAACTTATGATCCGGCAACAGGCATCCTGACACCGGATGTTACTTATTCAAAAGAAGGCGGCAACGGCGGTGAAGGATTTACATTTACCAATGTTTACAGCGCTTCTCCTACAGATACAGTAACAGGATTTGACGCAGTAAAAACAGTAACTCCATCTGACGGAAACAGCTATCAGATTCAGGGCGGTGAGTTTGCGTTCAGCATTACTCCGTCCGTAAACAATCCTGACAGCGATCCGGTAAGAGCGAAAACCGTAACGAATGATGCTGATGGAAATGTACAGCTTGCATCAGGAGTACAATATACAGAAGCAGGTACTTATTCTTATACTGTGAAGGAAGAAACAGGTTCCGTAGCAGGTATGAGTTATGATGATTCTGTATATGTGATCACAGTCACAGTAACGGATGATCAGGGTACAGGCAAACTGGTAAGCAGCACCGCTGTTACAAAAGACGGCAAACCGGTTGACGGTATCGCTTTTGACAATGGATACAATCCTCAGCAGACCAGCGCAGTGCTTGGAGGAAAGAAAAATCTGGAAGGTCTTGACCTGACAGACGGAGCATTTACTTTCAGCCTGAAGGGTGTAAGTGCTGATACAGCTCAGGAAGATATGGCAGTACCTATGCCTGAATCAGGAAAAGATACAGCGCAGAATACAGATGCGGGAATCTTCCAGTTTGGTGAGATCGTATACACGGTTCCGGGAACCTATGTATATGAGATCAGTGAAGTAAATCAGGGACAGGAAGGTTATACCTACGATAAAAGCGTATATCAGGTAACTGTAACAGTCACAGATGAAGGCGGTCAGCTTAGAGCGCAGACTGCGGGACTGGATAAGGTTGTATTTAACAACAGCTACAAACCGGCAGCAGCAGTGCTTGACGGAGACGCCGCAATCCACGGACAGAAAACACTTACCGGACGCGATATGAAGGAAGGGGAATTTGCATTCCAGCTTCTGGATAAAGATAACAATGTAGTATCTGAAACAGTAAACAGCGCAGACGGAAGCTTCCGTTTCGATGCTCTGACCTTTGAAGAAGCAGGGGACTACTACTATACAATGGTAGAAAAGAATACGGAACTTGGCGGTATCACTTATGATACAACCGGTTATACCGTAAAAGTCCATGTTGAAGACAAAGGAGGACATCTGGAAGCGTCTGTACAGTATCTGGATCCTGAAGGAACAGAAGTATCCGTACCGGATTTCAACAACCAGTACGGTGCAAAAGGAACCCAGGCGATCCTGGCGGCTACAAAAGTCCTGGAAGGACGCAAACTGCAGGCTGGAGAATTCAGTTTTGTATTAAAAGATCAGGATGGCACTACATTGTCCACAGCAGTAAATGATGAGGCAGGAGTCGTACAGTTTGACGCTGTTTCCTATGAAGAAGCAGGAGAATATACTTATACGATCAGCGAAGTACAGGGCGATGACAGTACGATCACATATGACGATACCGTTTATAATGTGACAGTTACTGTAACAGATGACGGCAACGGCAATCTGAATGCTTCTGTAGATTACAACGGAGCAGAACCTGTATTTACAAATACATATAAGGAACCTGCAGAGGAAGAACCCGCACAGCCAACTGAACCGGAACAGCCAACTGAACCGGAACAGCCGACCAAACCGGAACAGCCAGCTGAGCCGGAACAGCCGGAAGAATCTGAAAACAGCGGCAATGCGCCTACAACCGGTGACAATGCTATGAGAGGTCCTCTGACAGCAGCTACTGTAGCTGCAGCAGGAATCATCATTGCAGGTACAGCAGTGGTACGCCGCAGAAAAAAAGATAATTGTTAATCAGCAATGAAAAAACTGAATAGCATAGCATAACAATACGGATCACGGGAAACGAGCGTTTTATGAAAGGGATAAGCGTGTTTGTTTCCCGGATCCGGACAGAAATATCCCCGGAGGGCCGTACCCAAAGCAGAGTATCTGCTTTAAAGCCTGTCCGGGGGTGTATCTGTTTGGTACATATGAAAAACAGGAAGGATGAGATACATGTCATCACTGGGTGAGAAAATAAGAAAGCTGAGAGTGTCACGGAAGATGACACAGAGTGACTTGGCGAAAAAACTGGATGTGACTACATCTACGATATCTTTCTATGAAAATAATATGCGTCTTCCTTCCTATGAAGTACTGATCAAACTTTCCAGACTGTTCAATACGACAACAGACAGTCTGCTCCAGGAAGAACGAAACGGCATATATTTCGATATAGACAGCCTGACAGACGCGCAGGTAAAAATCCTGTATCAGCTGGTTAATATGTTTAAAAGCGGCAACAGCAAAGAAAGCAATGAAATAGTGAAATGAAAAATATTGAAAAAAACAGGAGTTTTCAAGGCAGAAATGCTTTGGGGCTCCTGTTTTTTTCAATGTTTGGATTGTAAATATAACGAAAAGAAATAATTATGATATATAAATTGACATATATAATATGACATATTAAGTTTTGATAAAAGATACGAAGTTACTTTCAGACAGCACAATGATTTGATAAAGACAGGTTGCCCAAACAGAATAGTTTTTTTCTGTATTTCCAGCTTAGATTTCACCGGAATTTAATATTTCTGTCAGATCTTCATTTGCCTGAAACGCAGGGTCTGCCTTTATTGTCTCAGTGAGATGATGGCATTTTTTGAAGTATTTTAAGAGCCGGTAAACAATCTCCTTTTCGGATTCTGTCAGAAAACTGATATTTACCGTCTCGTCATTTCCGATTTCCAGAATGTAGTCTGTAGACACATTAAAATAGTCTGCAAGTTCTACAATATACTGGGTAGAAGGTACACTGATTCCCATTTCCCAGGCATTTACGGCGGACCGTGATATTTGGAGCCGTTTTGCCAGAGAAGACTGTGTAAGCTCGTTTTGTCCCACAGTTCTCTAATTTTATCGCCAATCATGATAAAACTCCTTTTTCTAATTACTCTATATGTTATTCCCTGTACATGCATTATCTAAAACGACTATAAATAATCAATAAAGATATTTTAAACTAACAATAAAAAATCATAATGCCGATCAGAAGAAAAGCGTATGAATATATGAAGCTGAAAACAGCAATTGGTAGTAGCGGGACATTGTAAAAACTTCAGATTTTGCTGGTAACGGGATCAATATAAAGAAAGACAGCGAAAAAACATTTCTGTTTCCTACGCTGTCTTTTTGTCTTATGGAAGTTTCAGTTTTATCAATAGAAAATCCAATCCGTCCTTATTCCTGAATAAATTTGATAGATTCTTCGCTTGCGCCTATTTTCAGGGCGGCAATGTATCCGGTTCTTGTACACTGATCTACCTTTCCCGGATGGATCGCATCTCCGATCAC
>CAKNLF010000053.1 GCA_930989305.1 uncultured Roseburia sp.
AAGGACTGCAGTGTAAAGATCCGCTGGGGAATGGAAGGTATGATGGAAGCGGCGGCGGAAACCGACGCCCAGATCCTGGTAACGGCCATTGTGGGAATGATGGGCATACGTCCTACCATTGCCGCCATGAAAGCAGGCAAGCATATTGCCCTGGCAAATAAAGAGACTCTTGTAACAGCCGGGCATATTATCATGCCACTGGCACAGGAGGAGCAGGTGGATATCCTGCCTGTAGATAGCGAACACAGCGCTATTTTCCAGTCATTAAACGGGGAAAAGGGAAATAAAATAGATAAGATCCTTTTGACTGCTTCAGGAGGACCTTTCCGTGGAAAAACAAGGGCGGAACTGGCTTCTATTCGTCTGGAAGACGCCCTTCATCATCCGAACTGGTCCATGGGGAAAAAGATTACTATTGATTCCGCCACACTGGTCAATAAAGGGCTGGAAGTAATGGAAGCGAAATGGCTGTTCGGAGTGGATCCGGATAAAATCCAGGTGATCGTCCATCCTCAGAGCGTGATCCATTCTATGGTGCAGTATGAAGACGGGGCAATCATAGCTCAGCTGGGTACGCCGGATATGCGGCTTCCCATTCAATACGCCCTGTATTATCCGCAGCGCCGTCCTCTGAGCGGAAAGCGGCTGGACTTCTTTGAACTGGGGAATCTTACATTTGAAAAACCGGATACGGATACGTTTCCAGGTCTGAAACTGGCTTATGAAGCTATGAAACGGGGAGGAAACATACCTACCGCTTTTAACGCCGCCAATGAACGGGCGGTTGCAAAATATCTGAACAGAAAGATAAATTTCCTGGATATTCCGGAAATAGTCGAAGCGTGTATGGAAAACTGCAGATTTCTGGAACATCCTTCCGTAGATGAGATCCTGGATACAGAAAAAGCTGCTTATGAGTTTATAGAGGGCAGGTGGTAAATTGAAATTTATCGTAGCGATCATTCTTTTCAGTGTCATCATTTTGTTTCACGAGCTGGGACATTTCCTGCTGGCAAAGAAAAACGGGATAAGGGTCAACGAGTTCTGTCTGGGACTTGGACCTACGATCGTGGGATTTACAAAAGGAGAAACAAAATATTCCATAAAACTGCTCCCTTTTGGAGGCGCCTGCGTCATGGAAGGGGAGGATGGAGAAAGCGAAGATGACCGCTCTTTTAACCGGAAACCGGTATGGGCCAGGATCAGTGTAGTAGCTGCAGGGCCTTTGTTTAATTTCCTGATGGCATTTGTATGCGCGACGGTGCTGATCGCCAGCCACGGTTATATGAAGCCGGAACTTGCCGGGGTCATAGACGGCTATGCCGCTCAGGAAGCGGGAATGCAGGCCGGAGATACGATTGTAAAACTGAATAACAAACGTATTCATTTGTACGATGAAGTAAGCGCTTACACCTTTTTCCATCAGGGAGAAACCATAAACGTGACTTATGAAAGAGACGGAAAACAGTACGAAACAACCCTGGTTCCCAAATACGATGAAGAACAGGGAAGATATCTGGTGGGCTTTCAGGGCAGCGGCATGTATGAAAAAGCAGGCCCTCTGGAAGCGATGAAGTACGGATACTATGATATGAAATACTGGGTATGGTATACAGTGGAAAGCCTTAGGATGCTTGTGACCAATCAGGTGAGCCTGAACGATCTGTCAGGCCCTGTGGGAATTGTTAAAACAGTGGCGGATACCTATGAGCAGAGCCGAACGGACGGTTTTTACTATGTCTTTTTAAACATGCTTAATATTGCGATCCTGCTTTCCGCCAACCTTGGGGTAGTGAACCTGCTCCCCCTTCCGGCGCTGGACGGAGGAAGACTGGTATTTCTGGTCATAGAAGCCATAAGGCGCAAAAAGATCAATCCGGACAAAGAGGGAATGGTGCATTTTGTAGGTTTGATGTGTCTTCTGGCGTTAATGGTTTTTGTAATGTACAACGATATCAGAAGGATTTTGTAATAGAGGGAAGATCCTGTGGAAATAGTTTTTTATTCGTATGAATAACAGAGAATAATAGAAAAGAGCTGGAATAATGAGAAAAATAACAAAAGAGATCAAAATCGGCGACAGAGTGATCGGCGGGGGAAAACCGATCCTTATTCAGTCTATGACAAATACAAAAACACAGGATGTGGAGGCAACGGTAAATCAGATCCGGGAACTGACCAGAGCTGGTTGTGAGATCATCCGATGCGCCGTTCCGGATATGGAAGCGGCACAGGCGCTGTCCCAGATAAAAAAACAGATTGCCATTCCCCTGGTGGCAGATATTCATTTTGATTACCGGCTGGCCATAGCGGCTATAGAAAACGGCGCTGATAAAATACGGATCAATCCCGGAAATATCGGGAGCGATGACCGGATAAGGGAAGTGGTAAAAGCCGCGAAAGAAAAAGAAATCCCTATCCGGGTAGGCGTTAACAGCGGTTCTCTGGAAAAGGAACTGGTGGAAAAATATCACGGGGTAACGGCAGAGGGACTTGTAGAAAGCGCTCTGGATAAAGTGAGAAAAATAGAAAGTTTCGGATACGACAATCTGGTGATCAGCATCAAATCTTCGGATGTAATGATGTGTGTAAAAGCCCATGAACTGATCTCGGAAAAAACAGATTATCCTCTTCATGTGGGGATTACGGAATCCGGAACTATTATCAGCGGAAATATTAAATCTGCTATCGGACTGGGACTGATCCTTCATCAGGGGATCGGGGATACCATTCGTGTTTCTCTTACCGGAAATCCTCTGGAAGAGATCAAATCCGCCAAATTGATCTTAAAGACATTGGGGCTGAGAAAAGGCGGGATCGAGGTAGTTTCCTGTCCTACCTGCGGACGGACTCAGATCGATCTCATCGGTCTGGCGAACCAGGTGGAAAATATGGTTGGGGATATTCCTCTGGATCTTAAGGTAGCTGTAATGGGATGTGCTGTAAACGGGCCGGGAGAAGCCAGAGAGGCGGATATCGGTATTGCGGGAGGCGTAGGAGAGGGGCTTTTGATAAAACACGGAAAAGTTATCAGAAAAGTTCCGGAATCAGAACTGGTTTCTGTGCTGCGGGAAGAACTGCTCCACTGGAACGAAAACGAAGAACGGAAAGAGTAAGAAGGACAGGGAGACAAAAGGAAAGAACAGGTGGAAGAAAGATAAATGGCAACACAGTTTTATGATGTATTTTCTGAATTAAAACTGAATGAAGAACTGGAACATCTTTTTGGAGATGTGGAGATCGTAAGAGTAGGACGGGTGCAGAGTAAAGAACTGCTTCGCATCTACATACTCAGCCACAGACTGATCACAAAGGAACGGATCTTTCAGGTGGAGGGGGAAATCAAAAAACAGTATTTCCCCGGCAAAAATCTGAAGATCAAACTTATGGAGAAATTTCAGCTTTCCGGTCAATATACCCCGAAAAATCTTATGTCCGCGTATTGGGACAGCATCCTTTTAGAATTTCGGGAGTACAGCATGCTGGAATACGATATGCTTCGTACAGCGAAGATCAGCTTTTCCGGAGAAGAGGAAGAAGTGATTGATTTTGCTGTAAAAGATACGCTGATCGCCAGACAGAAGGAAAATGAACTGTATGAGATACTGGAAAAGATCTTCTGCGGCCGGTGCGGTTTGAAGGTAAAGATTACCTTCAGCTATTATCAGGAGAAAGAAAACCGTCTTCGGAAAAACGCGGAGATACTGATTCAGAACCGGGTAGCCGGCATTGTAAAGCAGACCTCTCATCACGGCAGGAGCGAAGCCGGGACACAGGATGTTTCCGGGGATCCCGCCCCGGAGCAAAAGGAACCTTTGGGAAAAGGGGAACGGGAAAAGACGAAATCCCAGACAGAAGGGAAAAAAGCCCCGGTTCAGAAAAAATTCGAAAAGGGCGCAAGGAAAGAGTTCCGGGAGAGAGGATATTTTAAACGCTCAGACAATCCGGACGTAATATACGGCAGAGATTTTGAGGAAGAGAGCATGCCCATCGACCAGATCCTGGGAGAAATGGGGGAAGTCTGCATCAAAGGCGAGATTCTGGAATTTGATTCCAGGGAGATCCGCAACGAAAAGACGATTTTGATGTTCGCGGTATCGGATTTTACCGATACGATCATGGTGAAGATGTTCTGTAAAAACGAATATCTGGAAGAAATCGTTCCGAATCTGAAAAAGGGAAGTTTTGTGAAACTGAAAGGAATCACAACAATTGACCGGTATGATAACGATCTGACCATCAGTTCGGTTTCCGGCATTAAAAAGATTTCGGATTTTACTACCGGGCGTATGGACAACAGCCCTCAGAAACGGGTGGAGCTTCATTGTCATACAAAAATGAGCGATATGGACGGCGTGTCCGATGTGCAGGATATTATTGCGCGGGCAGATGCCTGGGGACACAAGGCTATAGCGATTACCGATCACGGAGCTGTGCAGGCGTTCCCGGAGGCAAATCATGCGAAAATATCCAATCCGGATTTTAAAGTGATCTACGGAATGGAGGCTTATCTGGTAGATGATCTGAAGGGACTGGTGGACAATCCTGCCGGACAGACCCTGGATGACACATATGTGGTATTTGATCTGGAAACAACAGGATTCAGTCCGAATAAAAATAAGATCATTGAAATCGGCGCCGTAAAAGTCCGGGGCATGGAAATTGTGGACAGGTTCAGTACATTCGTAAATCCTCAGGTGCCGATCCCATTTGAGATCGAGACGCTTACAAGCATTAATGACGAGATGGTCATGGATGCTCCGGTGATCGAAGAAATCCTTCCGAAGTTTATGGAGTTTTGTCAGGGAGCGGTCATGGTGGCGCACAACGCGGATTTTGATATGAGTTTTATCAAGCGAAACTGTGAACTCCAGGGTCTTTCCTGTGAAAAAACTGTTGTGGACACTGTGGCTTTATCCAGAGCTCTGCTGCCCAGTCTGAACCGTTTTAAACTGGATACGGTAGCAAAAGCGCTGAACGTATCTCTTGCTCATCATCACCGCGCGGTAGATGACGCGGGATGTACGGCGGAAATCATGATCAAACTGATGGAGATGCTGAAAAAACGGGGGATAGAAGATCTGGACAGTCTGGATAAACTTTCAGATGTTAATGCGGACACTGTAAAAAAACTGCCGACCTATCACGCCATTATACTGGCAACCAATGATATCGGCAGAGTAAATCTGTACCGTCTGGTGTCTTTGTCCCATTTGACATATTACAACAAAAGGCCCAGAGTGCCCAAAAGCGAATTTGTAAAATACCGGGAGGGGCTGCTGCTGGGATCCGCCTGCGAAGCGGGGGAATTGTACCGTGCGATTGTCCGGGGACAGCCGGAGGAGGAAATCGCCAGAATCGTGAAATTTTATGATTATCTGGAAATCCAGCCGCTGGGCAATAATGAGTTTATGCTGCGCAGCGATAAAGAGCCGGTGAACACCATAGAGGAACTTCAGGATATCAACCGCAGAATCGTAAAGCTGGGAGAAGAATTTAAAAAGCCGGTAGTAGCTACCTGTGACGTGCATTTTCTGGATCCGGAGGATGAAGTATACCGCAGGATCATCATGGCGGGAAAAGGATTTAAAGACGCTGACGATCAGGCGCCTCTTTATCTGCGCACAACGGAGGAGATGCTCCGGGAGTTTTCTTATCTGGGCAGTGAAAAAGCGGAAGAAGTAGTAATAACCAATACGAACCGGATCGCCGATATGTGTGAAAAAATATCTCCGGTGCGCCCGGATAAATGTCCTCCGGTCATTGAAAATTCCGATCAGACTCTGCGGGATATCTGTTATACAAGAGCCCATGAGATCTATGGAGAAAATCTGCCGGAGGTTGTAACGGAGCGTCTGGAAAGAGAGCTGAACTCGATCATTTCCAACGGATTCGCCGTTATGTATATTATCGCTCAGAAACTGGTATGGAAGTCCAATGAAGACGGATATCTGGTTGGATCCAGAGGATCTGTGGGATCTTCTTTTGTGGCTACTATGGCCGGTATTACGGAGGTCAATCCCCTTAGCCCTCATTATATCTGCAGCAACTGCCATTATGTGGACTTTGACTCCGAACTGGTAAAAAGCTATTCCGGAAAAGCCGGATGCGATATGCCGGACCGGGTCTGCCCGGTGTGCGGCAAAAACCTGCTGAAAGAGGGATTTGATATTCCTTTTGAGACATTTTTGGGATTTAAAGGAAATAAAGAGCCGGATATTGATCTGAACTTTTCAGGTGATTATCAGAGTAAGGCTCATAAATATACAGAAGTTATTTTCGGAGACGGACAGACTTTCCGGGCAGGGACGATCGGTACCCTGGCGGATAAGACCGCTTTCGGATATGTAAAAAATTATTATGAAGAACGAGGGGTACATAAAAGAAACTGCGAGATCAACCGGATTGTCCAGGGATGTGTGGGCGTGCGGCGTACAACGGGACAGCATCCCGGTGGGATCATTGTCCTTCCACTGGGAGAGGAGATTTATTCCTTTACTCCGGTCCAGCATCCGGCTAATGATATGACTACGGATATTGTAACAACGCATTTTGATTATCATTCCATTGACCATAACCTGTTAAAACTGGATATACTGGGACACGATGATCCCACCATGATCCGAATGCTCCAGGATCTGACTGGCATTGACCCCAAAGAGATCCCTCTGGACAGCAAAGAGGTTATGTCTTTGTTCCAGAATACAGACGCCTTGGGAATAAAGCCGGAAGATATCAACGGCTGTCCTCTGGGAGCGCTTGGTATACCGGAGTTCGGTACGGACTTTGCCATGCAGATGCTTTTGGATACCAAGCCCCAGGCATTTTCGGATCTGGTGCGTATTGCGGGACTTTCCCACGGTACGGACGTATGGCTTGGCAACGCCCAGACCCTGCTCCAGGAGGGAAAGGCAACTATATCTACCTGTATCTGTACCCGTGACGATATTATGATCTATCTGATCGGCATGGGACTGGAAAGCGAGCTTTCCTTTACTATCATGGAAAGCGTCCGGAAAGGAAAAGGACTGAAGCCGGAATGGGAGGAGGAAATGATCGCCCACGGCGTGCCGGACTGGTACATATGGTCTTGTAAAAAGATCAAATATATGTTCCCGAAAGCCCATGCGGCAGCATACGTTATGATGGCATGGAGGATCGCCTACTGTAAAGTATTTTACCCTCTTGCGTATTACGCGGCGTTTTTCAGTATTCGTGCCACGTCCTTTAATTACGAACTGATGTGCCAGGGACAGGAACGGCTGGAATTTCATATGCGGGATTACGAGCGCAGAAAGGATACTCTGTCTAAAAAGGAACAGGATACCTACAAAGACATGCGTATCGTTCAGGAGATGTATGCCAGAGGCTTTGAATTTATGCCGGTAGATATCTACCGGGCAAAGGCCCATCATTTTCAGATCATAGATGACAAACTGATGCCGTCGATCAGTACCATTGACGGCCTTGGAGACAAAGCGGCGGATGCGGTGGTGGAAGCTGCCAAAGACGGACCGTTTTTATCGAAAGACGATTTCAGACAGAGGACAAAGGTGAGCAAAACCGTTGTGGATCTGATGGCGGATCTGAACCTTCTTGGGGATCTGCCGGAATCCAATCAGTTATCTCTGTTTGATTTATAAATGAAAAAATTTTCCTGTACACAATATCATAAAAAATAATAAGGGAGGTATGCTATGCGCGAGCTGACAGAAATAAGAAAAGACATTGACGCCGTGGACAGACAGATCACGGAACTTTTCGAAAAACGGCTGGAATATACAAAAGAAGTGGCGGAATATAAGATCGCCGCGGGAAAGCCGATCCTGGACCAGGAGAGAGAAGCCGAGAAACTGAAAAGCCTGGCTGCGTCAGTATCAAAAAAAGAAAATTCTCAGGCTGTATGCAGTCTGTTTGAGGAGATCATGAAACTTAGCCGCATGCAGCAGACAGAACTCATAGCAGCTCAACAGGAGCAGAAAGTGGAAACAGGTGGCAGCTTATGAAAATCACAACACTGGCCTCAATTTATATAGGCTCATATGAAATTTATTTTAAGATACAGGAACTGGTCTCCAAAAGGAAGATCAGGGATGTGGAAAATATCCGGTGCCGTCTGAATCTGGGACCGGAACTGTACAAAGATTCGGCGATTGATTATGAAACCGTGGACGAGTTGTGCGAACGTCTGAATGATCTGAAGAAGATCAGCGAGACATATCGATGCGACGAATGCCGCGTATATGCGGGAAGCGCTCTGCGGCACGCGGGAAATAAGGTCTTTGTACTGGATCAGGTAAAAATACGGACCGGACTTGACATCCGGATCCTGAGCAATTCCGAGCAGAAAAATCTGGGTTACCGGGCGGTCTCCGTTATGGATGATTTTCCTCAGATCACAAAAGAAGGGTGCGCGATCCTGGATATCGGAGGCGGGAGCATGCAGATCACCATGTTTGAAGGGGGACATATGA
Source organism: uncultured Roseburia sp. (assembly GCA_930989305.1). Lineage (GTDB taxonomy): Bacteria > Bacillota > Clostridia > Lachnospirales > Lachnospiraceae > Brotonthovivens > Brotonthovivens avistercoris. The sequence goes on from CAKNLF010000053.1 coordinate 8,475, forward strand.
ACCTTACAAAACAGATCCCTTTCGGCACGATGCGTGTAATGAACAATCTGACTCTGCTCCGGCACACTACCGGACATCCGGAATCTCAGATCATGGAAATGGCGGACAAGGAGATGGAGGCGTTCCGGATCCTGTACGGAGGCAACAAAAAAATAAAACATATTGTTGTTCTGGGGAAATATCTGAACGATATCTGCAGACATCAGCTGAATACTCCATGCGAGCTTGGCATATCGCCATCTGCCCAGTATCAGGAAGTAATGAAAGCTTCGGAATTCAAAACTTATATCAGTGAAATCTGTGGCAGCACTATGGAGGAGCTGGGAGAAAAATTTGATTTTCTTAATATCAACGATCCTGTATTCTTCCCGAGTATGATCATGTACTACTGTCTGATCAAAGCATTTAAGGCGGAATATATCTGGGTACCTAGCCTGGATATTAACGACGGAATCGGTTACGCATATGCCCAGAATCGCAAGATACTGAAATGCGAACATAATTATGAAGATGATGTGATATCCTGTGCGAAGGAGATTGCAAAGAGATATAACTGTGATGAAAAGCATATTGAAACAATGGAACGCTTTTCTCTGGGGATCTTTGATACTACAAAAAAATTTCACGGGATGACAAAGCGGGAACGGCTCCTTTTGCAGACCGCTGTATATCTTCATGACTGCGGAAAATATGTATGTCTGTCCGGACATTCCCAGATGTCTTATCATATGATCATGGCTTCGGAGATCATCGGTCTGACCCACAGGGAACGAAAGATCATCGCTCTGGCGGTCAAATATCATGAAATGCCTCTGGAGGAATATGATGAATACGACGGAGAATTGACAACAGAAGATTATATGGTCGTTGCGAAAATATCGGCTATCCTGCGTCTGTCCAATGCGCTGGACAGAAGTCATAAACAGAAAATGCAGGAGTTTAAGATCACCGTAAAAGAAAGAGATCTGGTGATCACAGTCAGATCGGAAAAACGTTTTTACTGGGAGCAGATCAAATTCCAACAGGAAGCGGAAATATTTGAAAAAGTGTTCTGCCTGAAACCTGTTCTGAAAGAGAAAAGATTGTGATTGGAGGAGACAGTATGGAAACGATGAATAGTTTTGATAAGCCGGAATATTTTGAAAACAGAGAACTGAGCTGGCTGAAATTTGACGCCCGGGTATTAAATGAGGGCCGTGATAAAACACTGCCTCTTTTGGAAAGGCTGAAATTTGTAAGCATTACCTCTTCCAATCTGGACGAGTTCTTTATGGTAAGGGTCGCTTCCCTCAAGGATATGGTCCATGCAAAATATAAAAAGAAAGACATTGCGGGGATGAATGCTAAAGAACAGCTGGCGGCGATTAACGAAGATACGAGAAAACTGGTGGAACTGCAGTATTCCACCTACAACAGATCTCTGGTGCCCCAGCTGCGCGCCAACGGGATCGTAATACTGGATGAGCATGAGGCCCTGACAAAAGAGCAGGCAAAATATGTGGATAATTATTTTATGGAATTTGTATATCCGGTGCTGACCCCTATGGCTGTGGATGCTTCCCGTCCGTTTCCGCTGATCCGGAACAAGACGCTGAATATTGCGGCGCTGCTGGAAGACAAGCGTGAAGAAGGAAAAACAGAGTTCGCCACTGTGCAGGTGCCTTCTGTGCTGCCCAGATACATCAAGATCCCATCTGCGTCAGAAGAAGAAAAGGATACCTTTATCCTTCTGGAGCAGATCATAGAGAGAAATCTTCATCAGCTGTTTCTGGACCATAACATTATCTGCGCTTACCCGTACCGGGTTATGCGTAATGCGGATTTCAGCATTGATGAAGACGAAGCGGAAGATCTGCTTAAAGAGATTGAAAGCAAACTGAAGCTGCGTCAGTGGGGGGAAGTCATCCGTCTGGAAGTAGAAGAAAAAGTGGATAAAAAGTTATTGAAAATCCTAAAGGAATCTTTCCAGATCGGAAATGAGGAAGTCTACAAGATCCCAGGTCCCATTGACCTTACGTTTCTGATGAAAATGTATGGACTGGAAGGTTATGATGAACTGCGTAATCCTGGATATACCCCTCAGCCGGTGCCGGAAATCCCGAAAGGATCCGACATTTTTGAGCAGATCAAAAAGGGCGATATCCTGATGCACCACCCCTATCAGACCTTTGAACCTGTTGTTGAATTTATCCGTCAGGCATCTGTAGATCCGGACGTACTGGCCATTAAACAGACATTGTATCGCGTCAGCGGCAATTCACCCATTATCGCTTCCCTGGCCCAGGCGGCGGAAAACGGAAAGCAGGTAACAGTGCTGGTAGAACTGAAGGCGCGTTTTGACGAGGAACATAATATCGTATGGGCGAAAAAGCTGGAGAAAGCAGGCTGTCATGTAATTTATGGTCTGGTAGGATTAAAAACTCACAGCAAGATCGCTCTGGTAGTCAGAAAGGAAGACGACGGTATCCGCAGATACGTGCATCTGGGAACCGGAAACTATAATGATTCCACTGCAAAACTTTATACGGACACCGGTATGTTTACCTGCTCGGAAAGTTACGGGGAGGACGCTACTGCAGTATTTAATATGCTGTCCGGATATTCGGAGCCAAAGACATGGAACCGTCTTGTAGTAGCTCCCATATGGCTGCGCAAGAAATTCCTTTCTCTCATCCGCCGGGAGACGAAGCATGCAAGAGAGGGAAAAGAGGCTCATATTATCGCAAAAATGAATTCTCTGTGCGACAAGGAAATTATCCTGGCGCTGTACGAAGCCTCCGCGGCAGGTGTTAAGATCGAACTGATCGTCCGGGGCATCTGCTGTCTGCGGGTAGGCATTCCAGGAGTCAGTGAAAATATTTCCGTACATTCGATTGTAGGAAACTTCCTGGAACACAGCCGTATTTTCTATTTCCGCAACGACGGATTTGAAGAATACTATATGGGAAGCGCGGACTGGATGCCCCGTAACCTGGACCGCCGTGTGGAGATCATGTTCCCGGTAGAAGATGAAAAACTGCAGAAAAAAGTCCGTCATATACTGGACGTACAGCTTGCGGATAATATAAAAGCGCATATACTTCAGCCGGACGGAAACTATGAAAAAATTGATAAACGTGGTAAAATATTAGTAGGAAGCCAGCAGCAGTTCTGCGATGAAGCAATGGCGGCTTCTGAGAAAAAAGAGGAGGATGAACAGGAAAGAGTATTTATACCTGTGCAGCCTGTATAGGGGGAATGATTCGTGAGCAGAAAGATTTTATTTGTTGATCTGGATGGAACCTTATTAAAAAATGATAAGACAATTTCAGCTGCTAATAAGCGGGCGGTACACCAGGTACTGGATGCGGGACATTACGTTGCGCTTGCAACAGGAAGGGCTATTGCCAATGGCAGAAAAATAGCAAAAGATCTGGGGCTTGCGAAAACAGGATGTTATATTATGGCTTATAACGGTTCTGTTATATATGACTGTTCGGCAGATTGTATATTAGCGGAAAAACGTCTGCCTATTGAATATGCGGAATACCTTGTATCAGAAGCCAAAAAAGCGGGGATCTATATCCAGACTTATTCGGACAGTCAGGTACTGGCTATGAAACAATCAAAGGAACTGGAGTTTTATACGAAACGTACCGGGATGTCTTACCGGATTGAAAAAGATATCTGGTCTATGCTGAATGAGGAGCCGCCGAAAATGCTTCTGATCGATCTGAACGGTCAGGAAAAACTGCGAAAATTCCAGGCGGACCATCGGGAGTGGGAAAAGGGCAGATGCACCAGCTTCTTCTCCTGCGATGAATATCTGGAATATTGCCCGCTGGGCGCCACAAAAGGATACGGTGTGGAATACCTGGAAAAATTTTTGAATATTTCAAAGGGAAACACGATTTCCGTAGGAGATCAGGAAAACGACATACCAATGCTCCAGGCCGCGCATATTGGCTGCGCCATGAAAAATGCGGAAGAAAAAGTAAAAGAAATCGCGGATTACGTGACCGAACACGACAATAATGAAGACGGCGTGGCGGAAGTGATAGAAAAGTTTATCTTCTGACAGGGATTCATTAAAAATGAAATAGCCAAACGGCAGAAAAATGCTCCTTACCGGAAAGCGGAAATGGACAATCCACTTCCCGGATAAGGAGCGCTTTTTATTTCTTTCGGCTTTCCTGGATCTTTTCCAGGATTTCATAAGGAATATGCAGATTGCCTTTTCCCGTACCGAGGCTGATATCCGGTTTGTTGGAACCATGGAAATCAGAACCTCCGGAAATCAGCAGATGATACTGAGCAGCTAAAGCGCGAAATTCCTCTTCATCATTTCCCTGATTGCAGGAATAAATGGCTTCAATGCCGTCCAGCCCTTCCTGTTTCATTTCGTTGATCATAGCGATCAATTCAGACCGTTCCATTTTATACAGACAGGGATGAGCCAGAACAGCAGTGCCTCCTGCCAGATGGATCAATTTGACTGCTTCTGTTGGAGTGACCTTAGGCCGGTCAATATAACATTTGCATCCTTCTCCGATATAATGGTCAAATACTTCTGAAATGCTTTCCACCTGTCCGGTTTCCGTCAGGTACCTGGCAATATGCGCCCGGGTAAGTACGCAGTCCGGGAACATCTGATAGAGAGCGTCCGCAGAGATAGAAAAACCTTCTTCGGCCAGCCTCTGGGCCATTTTCAGATTTCGGTTATCCCTGCATTCCCGGAAGTGGGTCAGCTGTTTTACAAGAGCAGGGCATTTCCAGTCAATATAAAGTCCCACTACATGTATTTCTTTTTCATTATATTCTGTGGAAAGTTCTATCCCGGGGATTACCTGGATATTGCTTTTTGCGGCGGCGTCCAGAGATTCCTCTATGCCATCGGTGCTGTCATGATCTGTAAGTGCAAAGGCGCAGACCCCGCTTTTTTCCGCCAGAGCTACCAGCTGAGCCGGTGTGAAAGTGCCGTCAGAGGCAGTAGAATGAACGTGCAGATCTATCATATTGTAAAATCCTTTCTGATAGTGTATTATAGTAAAACAAGTGCTTTCAGCAGTGTACTGAAGCATCTCTAATCATAACGGATTTTATAAATTTCGTAAAGAGGGAAAAAGAGTTGACGTACGGCCGGAAGTGTGATATGGTAAATGAGTTGTTAGAAACAAAACGAAGTAGAGTATCCACTCTCACCTTAGCGCAATGGAGCGACTAATGGTTATGATTTCAAACATATAACATGCTTTGGATTGATTGTGGATAGTCTGCCTATCCACTTTTTTATTTTGGAGGTGTAAAACCATTAGCGATTTAAAGATTAATGAACAGATCAGAGATAAGGAAGTCAGACTGATCGGAACAAACGGCGAACAGCTGGGCATCATGTCTGCAAAAGAGGCATACAGACTGGCGCAGGAAGCAGAGCTGGATCTGGTAAAAGTAGCTCCGGGCGCAAAACCGCCTGTATGTAAGATTATTGATTACGGCAAGTATCGTTATGAAATGGCCCGTAAGGAAAAGGAAGCCAAAAAGAAACAGAAAACCGTAGAGATAAAAGAAGTACGTTTATCTCCCAATATTGATACGAATGATCTGAACACCAAAATGAATGCGGCAAGAAAGTTCTTATCCAAAGGAAACAAAGTGAAAGTGACACTTCGTTTCAGAGGAAGAGAAATGGCCCACATGCAGACCAGCAGGCACATACTGGACGATATTGCAGAGGCGCTGAACGATATTGCTGTAGTGGAAAAGGCACCAAAACTAGAAGGCCGCAGCATTACTATGGTGCTGGCTGAAAAACGTTAAAGACTATTGGTTAAGGAGGATACAACAATGCCAAAAATGAAAACAAGCAGAGCAGCTGCAAAACGTTTCAAAAAAACAGGAACAGGTAAATTAAAAAGAAATAAAGCTTACAAAAGCCATATCTTAACAAAGAAAACAACAAAGAGAAAAAGAAATCTCAGAAAAGCTGCAATGACAGATTCAACAAATGTTAAGAATATGAAGAAGATTTTACCATATCTGTAAGAAACGTTAAGGAGGGATAGAAGTCATGGCAAGAATTAAAGGCGGATTAAACGCTAGAAAAAAACACAATAGAGTATTAAAACTGGCGAAAGGATACAGAGGAGCAAGATCCAAACAGTATCGTGTCGCAAAACAGTCTGTCATGAGAGCCTTAGCAAGTTCTTATGCAGGAAGAAAACAGAGAAAGAGACAGTTCAGACAGCTTTGGATCGCAAGAATCAACGCTGCTGCAAGAATGAACGGTTTATCATACAGCAAATTCATGCACGGATTAAAACTGGCTGATGTAGAAATCAACAGAAAAATGCTGGCAGACATGGCAGTAAACGATGCAGAAGGCTTTACCGCACTGGTAGAAGTAGCCAAAGCAAAACTTGCCTAAGCTGCAAGCCATGCATAAAAAGAGGATCCTCTCTTGGCGGGATGTTTACATTCCAAAAAGAGAAGATCCTCCTTTTTATATATGGCGCCAGCCATACAGCGAGAAAGCGAAGCTTTCGAGCTGAGCATGGCTTGCAGCTTAGGAATAAATTTGGATAAAACAAAAAATACTGACAGCAAATCACTGTCAGTATTTTTGGGGTTGGGCTATTTTTTAAATAGTCAGCAGTTCGTACGGGAATCGAACCCGTGATTCCGCCGTGAGAGGGCGGCGTCTTAACCTCTTGACCAACGAACCTCAACGCAGATTAGTATATAATATCTGCGGATAAAAAGCAAGTACTTTTTTTATTTTTTCTAAGATTTTAAAATAGGCCGGAATGCTGTCGTGTTTTTGGGGATCCATATGACGGGAGTATACTATTTTGACAGATCCTTATTTCGGTTTATTCATCTCATAGGAAAGGATCAGATACATCCTTTCATTGTAATCATCAAAATTATCTTCCAGCAATGCATCGATTTTCTTGAAGCGGTAGATCAGAGATGAACGATGCATATTGACGGCTTCCGCTGTTGCTGCCAGATTGCGTTCATGGATCAGATACATATACAGCGTATAGGCCAGTTGGGAATGATGTTTTTTGTCATAGTCCAGCAGAATTTTCATTTTCGGATGACAAAATGTTTCGGAAGATTCTTTTTGGATAAAAATGTTTTTCACATGATCCAGATAATAATTTTCGTAACAAAACAAATCCGGGGTGTTTGATCTGCTGCAGCCCAGTTCAATGGCGCGCAAGGCCTGATTATAATATTCTGTCAGCTTCATAATATCGGTAAAACAATTACTCAGTCCGGCGTATAATCCGTTTTCCACGCAGATTTTTACCCCCATTTCCAAATATTCCCGGGAGATCAAATGATCGC
>CAKNLF010000054.1 GCA_930989305.1 uncultured Roseburia sp.
TTCATAATATAAGCATAACAGGGAGGTTTTCCTCTGTAAAAAAAGTAAATTTTATTGTTTCATAAGCTGTGGCTTATGGATTCTGTTTTTTACGCAAAAAGTTGATAAACAGCGCCACTGCCGGATTCGGATTCTCTTTTTTCCAGCATAATACAAACCGGTTTTCTCCTATTTTCAAATCTTTCAGTATTTTAATATTGGGATTGCTGCAGGCAATGCTGTTTTGATTGGCAATTCCGATCCCCATCCCCATTTCCACCAGAAGATATTCTTCATCCAGGGACAGCGCGTTGCGAAGATTCGGTATGAACCCCGCCTGTCTGCAGTCTTCCCGTATCATACGGTTCACTTCCTGACTTTCTATATTCTGAACGGTAATGATCGTCTCCTCTTTCAGCTGACTCAGATCCGTGATCTTTTTTTCCGCCAGCGGATGATATCTGGATATAATAGCAACGCCCACATTTTTGCCCGTAACCTCATACATATAATCCGGTCTGTCCTGTATATCAAAAGATGCTGTATAAATCAGATCCAGTTCTTTTGCGTCCAGCTGATCCTTTAATTTTCCAAAGGAATAGCTGCTGACATCGAAGGCTATATTAGGATGTTCCCGGCGAAAGGCAAAATACCCTTTCAGCAGACTTTCTTCCATACACTGTCCCTGCAGCACCCCGAGACGGATGATCCCGGAATTTCCTTCGTTTGCCATGCGGGCCCGGGCAAGAATGTCCTCATACTGACGCGCATAATCCGGCAGTTCGTCCAGCAGAACTACCGCCGCAGGGGTCAGATACACTTTCTTCTTGCTCCTTATGAAAAGCTGCATGTTCAGCTCTTTTTCCAAAGCCGATATCTGCTGGCTCAAAGCCGGCTGAGATATATACAGCTGCGCCGCCGCTTCTGTAAAATTCAAAGTCCGGGCGGCGGTCAGGAAATATTTTATCTGCAGAGAGTTCATCTTGGCGCTCCTTTTTATTAATACTTTCCGTATTTCATTACAGCCTCATACCAGGCAGTCAGATTTTCCCGTTTGCACTGATCAATGGACATGGAGTTGGACATAATATATCCGCCTCCCGGCGCGCAGATATCCAAAAGCCGTTTAGTTTCCTCCACTACCGCTTCTTTTGTTCCGTGCATCAGCAGTCCCGTATCAAAGTTCCCGGCAATGCAGGCAATCCCTCCCAATTCCTCTTTTGCTTTTTTCATGTCCTGCTTTTCAAAGAAATACACCACTTTGCCTTTCTGGATTTCTTTTAATGTCTCCAGTCTGGTGTAGTAGGTGCCTTCGCACATGACCATAGGAGTAATATCATTTTTGATCAGTTCATCCAGCAGCCGTTTCAGGGGCGGCCAGTAATAGTCATGATAATCTTCCGGGGACATAAATTCGTCTACTCCTGCATGAAGAGGGATAAAGGCGTATTTTGCATGCATCATTTTTCCCTGAGCAATAGCCCCGGGAATCGTTACGTCCGCAAGTCTGTTAACTGCTTCTTCCAGCAGATCCGGATCCATTTTCAGATCCATCACCGTATTGACAAGTCCCCTGATATTATCCGCAAATTCATCAAAAGGATTCATCACTACAAAGTCTCCCCAGATAGGATATCCGTTTTGGATGGCATGCATGCTCAGTTCCATCATTCCCTGAAGATACTCGGATGTGATCCGGGCCGCGTCCAGCATACTCTCAAGAGCCGCTTTTACCGGAGGCGCCGCCAGGGCTCCGAAGCCCAGCACAGTGGTGCCGCACAGAGCGTAGGGATTGAACATGGACATTCCTCCCAGAGCTCCGTATTTCCGGGCCAGCACTTTCTGGATCAAAAACCGGCTGGGATCTTTGAGAAATTCCTCGTAATCATCGTCTTCCAGATAGGAATTGTCAAACACCTGATAAACCGCATTATCTCCGAACTCCGGTTTTGACCCTGGCCAGCCCATACATTTGGAATCCAGCCGTTCCATTGTTTTCATCGGAAAAAATGTAGGTACAAACAGCGCGTCAGGGTCGATTTCCCTGCAGATCTGATCCATAGCAGGTATCACGCTGCGGATGTCTGTCATAGCTTCTTTAATAGTCACTCCGTATTCCAGACAATATACGTTTCCAAGACTGGGCACAAAAGGCACTCTGTCCGGAGTCATGCCTTTTACCGCGGTCTGCACCCGCCCGTCTCTTACTGCAATAGGCGGAATCTGTCCTGTCATATTTTCACTCATATTCTTTTCCTCCCTGTTCTGCTTTTCCTTTTCAGCATATTTTTCTTTCTGCTAAAAGTGTAGCAGTTCCCCGTCCAGTTGTGAAATTTTGTTTTTCTATCAACTGATACGCCGGACGTATGATCTAATTGGCAAACACATCAATAAAGTCTTTTTCTTTCAGCATATTGGTGTATAAAGCCACAGCCGGGTTTAAGTTGTCCCGTTTCCAGGCGCAGACAACGGATAAGGGAGCTTCCTCCTGGGACAACGGGAAAAAATAATACCGGTCGTCATATACTTCTCTCCAGCTGTTGTCCAGCAGGGCTATACCTTTGCCGGAACGGATATTCAGCAGTATGGATTCCTGGTTCGGCACATAGAGGATTCTGCCCCAGCAAATCCCCAGCTTTTCCAGGATCTTTTGCAGTTCTTCTGTTCTCCCCGGCGAATCCGACGCCTCTGGCAGTATAAATGTCTCGCCGTAAAAGTCCTCTGGCTTCAGGTCTGCTTTGCCTGCCAGTGGGTGGTCTCCCGGCATCAGGATCCCTGACTGCACTGGATAGTATTCATCGTATACTACATTTTTCAGATACCGGGTCTCGAAGCTCAGCGTAAAAATCAGATCCAGATCGCCTTTTTCCAGCTTATCCCGCAGTTCTCCAAAGGAACGCCGCTCAATTGATATTTTGATATTTGGATACTGCTTATTAAAATATGCCGCCGTAGGAGATACAAACAGATCCAGATCCATACCCTCCAGGCTTCCGATCTTCAGCTCCATATCCGGATTTCGGACGATATCCCTTACCTCACGAATCCCATTTTGGATCATTTCCAGAGCTTCCCTGCACTTTTTTACCATAACAGCCCCCTGATAGGTCAGCCGCACTTCCTTTTTGCTGCGCACAAACAGAGGGAAGCCAAACTCCTCCTCCAGCAGACTGATCTGTCGGCTCACAGTAGGCTGAGTCGTAAAATATTCCTTTGCCGTCTTTGTAAAATTCAGATGTTCTGCCAGAGATAAAAACATCTCTATCTGCTGTGTGGTCATATATTTGTTCCTTTCCCGCATTTTTTCTATTATACCATTAAACAGATACAAATAAAAAACAAAAAGGATTTCTTTTATAAAACCTGGAACAACTAACAGCTATATGCAAAATGCCGGTAAAAGGGCCCTGAAAGTTATTGTATGGATTACATAACTTTCAGGGCCCTCTGTTTATCTGCTGAAAACAATTTCAAAAAGCAGATTCCGGTCCGCCTCAGCCGGATTTTATCCTTTAATATTTCATATAGCTGCGGGCCGTTTCAAACATTGCATGAAGATTTTCCGGTTTTGCCACATCCAGGCTCATGTCTGTGTTCAGGAAATATCCGCCACCCGGCGCCAATATGTCGATAGCATTCTTTACATTGGCGATCACCTGATCTTTTGTGCCGTACTGGAGCAGTGTGCCGTCTACGCCTCCGGAAATACAGATTTTTCCTGTAAACAGTTCTTTCGCCCGTTCCAAATTGCAGTTGACAAGCGTCATAATACATTTTCCCGCAGGAAGCTCATTGGCGAAAATATCCAGCTTGTCATCGTACTTATCTTCCAGATAAATGTGGGGAATGCCGCCGCATTCAATCACAGCGTTAATACATTCTTTCAGTCCGGGCCAGAAGAATGTCTGGAATTGTTCTCTGCTCATAAACATATCCATTCCGTTGTGGATAAAGAACACCCCTGTTTTCATAAAGGGCTGTGTGGCAAAGGTCTTTTTAATGGTTCTTACCTGCATTTTGGTGCTGGTCTTTAAAGCTTCCAGAAGTTCATCCGGATATTCGATCATGTCCATTGTTGTGTTTAAAAATCCCCGCAGCGTATCGTTGAACAAATCAAAAGGCGCGCTGAATGCCATATCACATCCATTGGGCCATCCCATACCGGCCAGCATTCCCATGATCTCGCCTCCGGCCTGGGCTGTTTTCTGCATTTTTTCTCCGGCTTCCGCCATAGCCTGAAAAGCTGCTTTCACCGGCGGCAGACTCATGGGAATCATAGAATACAGTCCTCCCTGCCATACTGCGTTGGACAGATCTACCATTTCCAGCCCCTGGAGCGCTTTGTAATGACGCGGCAGAATTTTTCTCATAATAAATCCTGTGGGATCTTCCGCATATTCCAGATATTCATCCGCAGACATATAGCCGTCTTCTTTGTCCACTACCTGAAAGCCCCCGTTTGGATCCTCGATCTGTTTGCCTGGCCATTTCAGGAACTGACAGTCCAGTCCCTCCAGGGCAGGCCCCGGGAACACAATCTGAGGCCCCCATGCCAGATCCGGCTGATATTCCTGGTGATAACGGATAAAACTGTCCTTTGCATTTCCGTAATCCATCATCACATCCCGGATCGTAGTGCCCCCGTAAAGAAAAATCGGCAGATACATGATCAGAGGCGCTGCCAGCACACGGTCGGTGCGTCTGCAGGCCACAGTATCTTCATACAGTTTCATCCTTTCCATAAACTGAGGTGATGGCTGAAATTCTTTCTGTCCACTCATAATTTTCCTTCTCCTTTCAATTTCCGGCAGCCGTACAGAACTATTTTGCAGTAACAATCCTGTTACCGGTTACCTGTTTGTTATCTATATGCCTACTATAACAATCTCCTTTCCATTTGTAAAAAACCAAAAGAGATATACACTATGCCTTTCAGGCATAGTGTATATCTCTTTCCTCTTTCGCCAGATAATCCGCTGCAAGACTCAGGGCAATATTGTCATTGCCGCTGCGCCAAACCGCCTGGATCAGACTTTTTCGTCCTTTCAGCTCTTCTAATTTATAATATTTGACAGAAGGAGATCTGATAAAGGACATTGCCGTATTAAAAATCGCGCACTTCAGTCCGGATTTCACCCATAATATCGCGTCTTCCATTGTATCTGCGTAAAAAAATCTGGGATAAAAGTTTCCGTACTGCCTGCAGTCCTCTACGATCAGATTTTCTCCGGCGGGACAGTCCCTGTCTTTCAATACCACCAGTTCCTCCTCCTTCAGATCCAGGTAGCATATCTTTTCCCGCTCAGCCAAAGGATGATGTCTGGACATAATCAGAGCCGGATCGCATTCTCCAATGTTGATATACCGGATATTGCGCATTTTTGCAAATGCCAGATCCAGGGATATGCACATATCCAGCTCCCCCCGGTTTAAGGCGTGGACCATTTCCCCGTGGCTGCAGCTTTTCAGTTCCTGTCGGATATTTGGATATTTTTCCGCCATATGCAGCATCATCTCCTGGACGTTTCCGCCTATTTCCAGGCCGCCCAGGACGCCGATCTTCAGCGTTCCGCTGTATCCCCGGCTGGCCATCTCCCCTTTTCTGACAGTCCTTTTGTAATGGTCGATCAGATCCTGAAACTCCCGGTACATTACAATACCGGCAGGCGTCAGTTTCATCCCTTTATTACTGCGGATAAACAGCTGCATATTCAGCTCCGACTCCATGGCCGACATTTGCCTGCCCAGGGTAGGCTGAGTAATAAACAGATTTTCCGCAGCGTCTGATATGTTCTGACATTTTGCAATTTCCAGAAAATATTCGATCTGACGGATGTTCATCCCCCATACACCTCGTTCCCGGTTTTACCCTTCCAGCAGTTTTTCGATACTTGCCAGTTTCACACAAATAATAAAGATCTCTGTTGCCGCTTCCAGTTCTTCCATAGGAGGAAGTGTAGGCGCAATACGAATCACGGAATCTTTCGGATCCTTTTTGTAAGGATAAGGCGCTCCGGCTCCTGTCATGACCACTCCGGCCTCTTTTGCTTTTGCAATAATGGCTTTGGCGCATCCCTCATTTGCTTCATAGGTAATAAAGTATCCGCCGTTTGGAACAACCCATGTTCCGGCTCCTCTGTCTTTTAATTCCTTATCAAATCTGTCAAGGATCATTTCAAACTTCGGACGGATCAGGGCTGCGTGTTTCATCATATGTTCCAGAATGCCCTGTTTGTTTTTCAGGAATTTCACATGGCGCAGCTGGTTAATCTTGTCAAATCCGATAGTCTGAACCGTCAGTCTTTTCAGGATTGCTTCTTTATTTCTCAGGCTTGTTGCCAGGCCGGAGATACCTGCTCCTGAGAAAGTGATCTTGGATGTGGAACAGAATTCATAAACCATATCCGGATTTCCCGCTTTTTCGCATTCGGATATGATATCCAGAAGTTCATCCTGCTTATCCTCATACAGATGATGTACGCAGTACGCATTGTCCCAGTAAATCCGGAAATCTTCGGCTGCCGGTTTCAGGCGCGCAAAGCGGCGTACCGTCTCATCGGAATAGGAGATACCCTGAGGATTGGAGTATTTCGGCACGCACCAGATACCTTTGATGGCATCGTCTTTGCTCACCAGTTCTTCTACCATATCCATATCCGGTCCTTCCGGAGTCATAGGCACATTGATCATTTCAATTCCAAAAGATTCTGTAATCGCAAAATGTCTGTCATATCCCGGCACCGGACAGAGGAATTTCACTTTGTCCAGATGTACCCAGGGAGTACTTCCCAGCACGCCGAATACCATGGAACGGCTGATGCAGTCATACATAATGTTCAGACTGGCATTTCCGTATACGATCACATTTTCCGGTTTGGTATCGATCATATCGGCGATCAGCTCTTTGGCCTCATCGATGCCGTCCACCATACCGTAGTTGCGGATATCTGTTCCCTTTCTGCTGTGCAGACTGGATTGGCTGTTGAGCACGTCCATCATAGGCATGGACAGATCCAGCTGCTCTGCTGAAGGTTTTCCTCTGGACATGTCCAGATTCAGTCCCTTTGCGCAGTATTCCTTATACTGCTGCTCCAGTTCCTGTTTTTCCTGCAGTAATTCTTCCCTGCTCATTTCCTGATATGCTTTCATCTAATTTTCCTCCTGCTGCCTGATCTTTTTTAAGTAGGCATTTATCTCTTTTTCATAACCCTGATCATCCGGCTGGTAAAAACGCATTCCCACATAGGGATCCGGCAGATACTGCTGATCCACATAGTGATCCGGATAATCATGAGCGTATTTGTAACCGATTCCTCTTCCCAGTTTGGCGGAACCTTTATAGTGACTGTCCTGCAGATGCGCCGGCACCGGCGGAGTCTTGTCCGATCTCACCAGTTCCAGGGCTTTGTCCACCGCCATAATGGCGGAGTTGCTTTTGGGAGCGCATGCCACATAAGCCGCCGCCTGAGCCAGTACGATCCTTGCCTCAGGCATTCCCAGCCTTTCCGCAGCCAGCGCAGCGCTGGTGGCAATGGTAAGGGCCATAGGATCCGCGTTGCTCACATCTTCTGCGGCGCAGATCATAATCCTTCTGGCAATAAATTTAATATCCTCTCCGGAGTACAGCATCCTGGCCAGATAGTAAACCGCCGCGTCCGGGTCAGAGCCACGCATACTTTTGATAAATGCGGATATGGTATCGTAATGATTGTCCCCGCCCTTGTCATACCGTATGGTCCGCTTCTGGATACATTCGCTGGCTACGTCCAGTGTAATATGAATTTTGCCGTCTTCACTGCGCGGGGTGGTCAGCACCCCCAGCTCAATGGCGTTCAGAGCATTTCTCGCGTCTCCGTTGCTGAAATCCGCCAGAAAGTCTTTTGCGTCCTCATCCAGCACCGCCTCATAGGCGCCCAGACCCTTTTTCTCATCTTTGACCGCTCTTTCCAGCAGTTCCTTTATATCCTCCCGTTCCAGCGGATACAGTTCAAAGATCACGGAACGAGACAAAAGAGCGCTGTTGACTTCAAAATAGGGATTCTCCGTAGTGGCTCCAATAAGGATCACTGTGCCGTCTTCCACAAAGGGAAGGAGGTAATCCTGCTGGCCTTTATTAAAACGGTGGATCTCGTCTATAAACAGGATCGTTTTCTTTCCGTACATCCCCTGGTTGTTTTTTGCCTGCTCCACAACCGCTTCCATATCCTTTTTTCCCGCGGATGTGGCGTTGATCTGCATAAACTCCGCGCTGGTGGTATGAGCGATCACTTTGGCCAGCGTTGTCTTTCCGGTTCCCGGAGGTCCGTAAAAAATAACAGACTGAAGCTTGTCCGCCCGGATCGCCCGGTAAAGGAGCTTGTCCTTTCCGATAATGTGCTTCTGCCCCACCACTTCATCCAAAGTGGACGGACGCATCCTGGATGCCAGAGGAGACTCTTTTTCCTTATTCTGTTCCCTCATATAGTCAAACAAATCCATACTGTCCCTCTTTTTCGTTTCTGAAACTTGCATTTTTAAAGGATCTGAAATTCATTTTCAAGTTTTTATCTGACATTAAAAAGAATTTTTCTCATTTTTTTGACATTTTACAGGGCAATTCCTGCATGACGCCATACATAACATACTCCAAAAACCTTGTATTTACAAGTTTTTTTTCACTTTTTTGCAAAAGCGCTCTTTCCCTTCCCTCCATGTTTCTGAAAGTGCGTTCTCTCCAAAACAAAAAGCAGCCGGCAGATGCCCTCTGGGCCTGCCGGCTGCGTCTGTATCACGCCGTCCTTTCACGGCGGCGCTGTTTTGCCGCTTAACAGATTTCCATCATTTTCTGCAGTCCGCAAATCAGGATCTCCGTCATCTTTTTCAGGCTGTCCACCGCCATAAATTCATTGGCTTCATGAGCCAGTTCCTCTTCCCAGGGAAACAGCGGGCCGAAGGCAATGGCATTTGGCAGCGCTCTGGCATAAGTCGCTCCTCCAATGGCCAGAGGCTGTGACTTGCAGTCTCCGGTCACTTCCCGGTACGCTTCCATCAGTCCCGTAACCAGCGGGGAATCTGTCTTGTGACAGATCGGCGGCAGATGATCGATTTCTTCGTAAATAAAATGATGTTTTTTCAGCTGTCTGCGAAGGAGATTGGTCACTTCGTCATATTCCGCAGAAGCAGGATAACGTATATTGCTGCAAAACCGTATCCTTCCGTCTTCCTCCAGGCTGACTGTGCCCGGATTAAAAGTCAGCGCGCCTGCTTCATCCGCCATGGCGCACCCCAGTTTTTCCCCTGCGGTGTCCATGCCAAACGCCTGATGAAAGTCCTCCATAAAGGCTCCGTGGGAAAGGTTGTCTTTCAGCTGCCAGAGCGTTTCCAGCAGACAAGCCACAGCGTTAAATCCCTTTTCCGGAGTCATACAGTGAGCGCTGATCCCTGTACCCTTCAGTGTCAGGAATCCCTCTTTCACGCTGCCCTCCACCTGTTCAGGCAGATCCAGACTCTCCAGCACTGCCTGTGGATTTTCGCATTTTAAAACGCACCGGGCCTCATCCGCCACAATATTTCTGCTGCGTCCTCCCTTCAGAGAGACCAGCTGGATCCCGACGTTCCTGTCAGGCTGTCCTTCCCAGATCAGGTCAAAATCCAGAAGGCCTTTTTCACAATAGATCAGAGGGAAATTGCCATCCGGCACTATGGACGCCGCCGGCAGCGTGTCCACCCGGTCCAGGTAATGCCGGATGCACTGCCAGCCTTCTTCCTCATCTGTACCTACGATCATCCGGATACAGGTGTCTTTCGGTATCAGTCCTTCCTGTTCCAGATAGCGCAGTCCGTATAGAGCCCCGATAATAGGCCCCTTATCGTCCGAGGCCCCTCTTGCGTATATTTTTCCGTCTTTGATCACCGGAGAAAAAGCCGGCGTATCCCAGCCTTCCCCGGGGCTTACCACATCCGTATGGCAAAGGATCCCGATCATGCGGCTTCCTGAGCCCACTGTGATCTCCCCTGCGTAACCGTCATAATTTTTGGTCTGAAATCCCAGTTCCCGGGCAAGATCAAGCACATATTCCAGTGCCTGAGCCACATGTTCCCCAAAAGGCTGTCCCGGTTTGCACCCCTCAGGATCGTAAACACTTGGAATGGCAGTCAGTTCACATAACTTCTGTACCATTTCCTTTTCTACTTTATCAATATAATTCTTAACCATTGTTCTGTTCTTTTCCTCTTTGTTTCTGGATCAGGCGAAGGATACCGTATAATACGGCGGATGAGACCATTCCGTTTACAAAAGAAATCCCTACGGGAGCAAAAGCAACTACAAATCCCAGGATCCAGGAGAACAGTCCAATCAGATACCAGCCTTCCCGCATTTTGAAGTTTTCCGGTTTTCCTTTTCCAAACACCCAGTATTCCATAATAAAGATTGCTACTACAGGCATAAAGGCATTGCCAAGGAAGTTCAGGAATGTTTCAAAGTATCCCGCAATACCTACCGCTGCCAGCACGATACCGATCACGCCCAAAAGCAGCGTTGCCAGGGATCTTTTGTTTTCCTTCAGATTAAATACCATAACCGCATTCAGTCCTGCGCTGTATGCGTTTGTAGTATTGGTGGTCCAGGTAGCCAGGATCAGCACTACCATTCCAAGGAAAGGCAGTCCCACAGTAGAAAATACCAGGGAAATATCATACTGCTGGGCAATACGGGTCATCACCGCCCCCAGGATCAGCATCGCCATCCCCGCAGGCATAACGCCGATGGCAGATGAGAGGATCGTATCTTTCCTTGTTTTTTGATAACGTGTAAAATCCGACGCTGTAGAGGCACCTGTGGCCATAAAGCTGATGGTCAGCACCACGCCGCCGGCAAAGGTCATTGTGGGATGCTCGATCACCTGGTTAAGATTTTCCGTACCAAACTGGCGCACTGCAGCCACACATCCGATCACCGTTACCACTACCAGAGCCGGAATCGCGATCTTATTCAGCTTATCCAGCGCATTAATTCCATATACCGCAGTAATCAGCATAATAACACCCCAGATCACTGTAGATACCGGTATGGGGATCTGTATGCCTGTTCCCGCCTGGATCAGATTGGAGAAAGCGGATCCGCATACGCCGTTTTGTACGGCAAACCATCCGATCATAGATACCATAAACAGGATTGATATGAGCTTGGCTGCTCCCTGTTTTCCGAAGATCCCTTCTGCGGTAACACAGGAGGGCACACCCAGATCACTTCCCATAATGCCTACCAGCACCATAAACACAACGATAATAGCATAACCGACTACACCGGAAAGAATAGCGTTCACCATAGACATAGATTCCGCCAGCATACCGCCTACCATCAGACTTGGCACGCAGATCATAACGCCGGCCTGGATCATTGCCACATCTACCCAGCTTTTCCGTTCCTCCATGGGAACCTTTTCCAGTGTCACGGATTCCACACTGTTTTTATTTTCTTTATTACTCAACTTCAATCTCCTTTTTTCTCACTGTACTTCTAACTTTCTTTTTTGTCCCTGGTATATGCTGCTTCCCCGGCATTTCTTTCACCTTTATCTGTTACAGGGCTGCTCAGCATCCCTTCGATACGCACTGCCAGAGATATGATCTCATGGAACAGCAGAGGCTGTTCTTCCACATCCAGATAAGTCCGCAGCCGGTTGATCCGGTAACGGATGGTATTTTCATGCTGGTTTAATTCCCTGGCGGCTGCTTTGAAATCGCCATTGCACCGGACATATGTCCGCACAGTAACCAGCATTTCCTCCATGCCTTCCTCACTTGTTTTACTTCGGATCTCCCTGCAGAATTCATCATAAAATTCCTGGATCTCCCTGCTGCCCCGTATCGGCAGCAAAAGCTGCTGGGGAGAAAGGGGATCGTAGACCTGTCTGGTCCTTCCGGAAGCCTGGGCCATATCCAGCGCATCCCCTGCCTCCAGCAAAGAGCGCTCCGTTTTATATCTGGGATAAGACCGTCCGATGCCGATCCTGGGCTGTCCGCCGTTTCGCAGCAGATGCTCGCATACTACTTCAAGGTGACGTTCCAGTTCTTTGTCTGTGTCCGCGCTTAGAATATAGATTTCGTATCCGGATGTAGAAATATATATGTCGCCGGAGAGCTCTCCGTACAATCCGGGGCCGTACTCCCGCTCCTTTTTCTCATCATCCCGCACATACACAGCCTGCACGTATTCCCGGATCCCGGGATTCATGCTGAGCAAAAGCTTTAAACGCTCCTGGGGCAGGGTCTTTGAGGACAGGATCTTATCCAGCTTCAGCTGATTGAGCACATTGGTCTGTTCCTGAAGGATATACTGGTTTACCGTGCTCAGCACTTCCGCATAGGAAATATCCTCCTGAATACACACAATCGGAAACATTACTTTATCGCAATAGGCACGGACATCCTCCGTGATCAGCTCCACTCTTCCCCGTGTCATAATGCAAAGGCCGCTGCAGCTGCCTTTGACCAGGATCCGGATCACTTCCATGATCTGTTCCGGCTTAGTATCAAACTGCAGCAGGGACGTTACAAAAAAATCTCCCGGAGCAATGATCCCCTTCTCCAGCACATCCTCCTGAAAAGGAGCGTCAAACACTGAGACCCGTTTTACCGTCCGGTACATGCCTTCCCTGCCGGCCAGCACCACTCCGTTTTTAAATAAAGGCACATTAAAAATCTGCTCTAATGAAACATTCATATACCGCTCCTGAATTTTTTACTCTTTGAATGCCGCAAGCTTTTTCAGTTCCGGATCTACGATCTTTCCTTCCTCCATGATCTGGACACCATCCAGCCATACGGAAGAATCCAGGCAGATGCCGTCGCAGTGGGATTTCGCGTCCTGACCGCATGGAGGCGCGTCAAATGGGCTGACATATCCGATGCCCCATTCCGTAGCGCCCCATACCCTTTCGTCTTCTACGATATTTCCCGTAAGGATTGCTCCCGGATTGAATCCGTAAGCAATATGGGCCATTTTAAACATTCCTTCATCATCAAAGCTTTTCAGGTAATTTTCAAATTCCGCCGCGTCTTTTCCTCCCTCGACTTTTACGATCCGGCTGTTTTCAACAGTCAGACGCACCGGTTCATCTGTTTTTCTGCCAAAGGGCGGCGTTACGGAACCGTCAAATACAATGGTTCCCTGGATGGTTCCGAATTTGGGCACTACATTGATCTGCCCTGTGAGCATATGGATCCCCGGAACCGTAGCATTTCCGCAGTCACATGCCGTATAATGGCCCGGATCGATTTCAAAGGATACGTCGCATCCTGCCGGTGTGGTAACCCGCATGGTCTTTGCGGACGCTGTTCTTTCTGTAATGGCCTGCATAAACACTCTCAGCTGCTGTGTTTCCACTTTTCCAATGGTACGGATCATCAGTTCCGGTGTGAAATCTACCAGACACATGTAGCGGATCTTTTTATTCTGGGCTTCCACTCTTTCAAAGGGAGTGGAATATAAAAGCCACTGATGATTAAACTCGATCCATACATCCGCCTGCAAAAGAGCGGCGCTGAGGGCCTCAACCGGCAGCTCCGGATCCGCCGCTTTGCCAACGCCTCCCGGCGTAGGTACGGAAATCACCATGGCCAGCGCTCCCGCAGCCTTAGCGCTGTTTTTTACAGCCTGTACCACATTCATATCCGAATCATCGTCTGCAGTCAGCACTACAGTTTCACCCGGTTTCACATCAAAAATTTCCCGCACCAGCTTCTCTGCTGATTGTTCAAGTGTAACGTTCATTTTATCTTTCCTCCATACCCGGCTGTCTTCAGCCTTTTTCTTTTTGTGATCTTTGAAATAAGAACTTAGACATTATCATAGCATAGCTGCCTTTTGATTAGGATGAAATAATTTCAAAATGCAGAGTTTCTGTTTGTAATTATTTCAATTTTCCCGTAAAAAAAGAAAGCGCCGCAAAACTTTGCCGCGCCCTCTTTTGAAGGGATACCGATTTATCCATACCGGTCATGAGATATTTTCGTCCCAATGAGCGGCTTCTTTTTCAAATACTTTTCTTGCATGATCGCTGAACAATACCAATACTACTTTGTCCAGACTGCCCGGATGGTCTGCCAAAAACTTTCTGACCGTCCGGATGGAAGTTCTGGCTGCCATTTCCAGGGGATATCCGTATACCCCTGTAGAGATTGCCGGGAAGGCAATGGTACGGATTCCCTTTTCCACGGCCAGTTTCAGACTGTTCCGATAACAATCCGCCAGAAGCTTTTCCTCTCCCTGATCTCCCCCGTGCCACACCGGCCCCACTGTGTGGATCACATACTGGCAGGGCAGATCGTAGGCCCCTGTGATCTTGGCCTCTCCGGTCCGGCATCCGTTCAGCGTCCGGCATTCCGCCAGCAGCCCCGGACCTGCGGCGCGATGGATGGCGCCGTCCACGCCTCCGCCGCCCAGCAGAGAACAATTCGCCGCGTTGACAATCGCCTCAACATCTTTTAATTTTGTTATATCGCCCTGAATCACCATGAACATAAGATCACTTCCTTTGTCCGTAATAAGCGTCTTTTCCATGTTTCCTGTAATAATGCTTGTCCTGGAGTTCCTGAGGGGCCGGCTCCACCTTCGGATTGATCATTTCGCATCTGGCCGCCATTTTCGCCACTTCTTCCAGCACTACCGCATTGTGCACTGCCTGGCGGCCGTCTTTTCCCCAGGTAAAAGGCCCGTGATTTTTACAGAGCACTGCGGGTACGGCCTCATAATCGTAATGCCGGAAGGTTTCCGCGATCAAAAGGCCGGTATTTTTTTCGTAATTGTCCTGGATTTCTTCTTTTGTCAGGCATCTTGCGCAGGGAATTTCCCCGTACATATAATCCGCGTGGGTAGTGCCGTAACAGGGAATCCCTCTGCCTGCCTGGGCCCAGCTTGTCGCCCAGGAGGAATGGGTATGCACCACGCCTCCGATATTCGGAAACGCCTTATACAGCTCTATATGGGTCGCCGTATCGGATGAGGGGTTCAGCTCCCCTTCCACCTTATTTCCCTCCAGATCCATGATCACCATGTCATCCGGCGTCAGTTTATCATAATCCACCCCGCTTGGCTTAATGGCCAGGTAACCGCTCTCCCGGTCGATCTGACTGACATTGCCCCAGGTAAAAGTTACAAGATGATATTTTGGAAGCAGCATATTGGCTTCATATACTGCCTGTTTTAATTGTTCCAGCATAAGCTTCTCCTCTCTTCCTCCGGTATCCCGCCGTTTCTCTTTTCCCGGTCCGGATCCTCAATTTTGCAGGCTTTCGATGGCGGCCCGTTCAATGGCAAGTCCGGCCTTATACCGCCGGATAAATGCTTCAAATCCCTCTGTCATTTCCGGCTCCGGATCCAGGCTCGTACCCTGCTGTCCCTTGAATATCTTTTCCGCCAGGTAGCCGCTTAATGTTTCCCCGGGATCTTTCTGATCCATATAAGCCGCAAGAAGGGCCATTCCCCAGGCTCCGCCCTCCCCGGCAGTCTCCATGACCGTCACAGGCACATTCATAGCCCCCGCCATGATCCGCTGCCCGGTTCCCGCGGTTTTGAAAAATCCGCCGTGTCCGAAGATCACATCAATTGTCACACCCTCGTCTTTCAGCAGAATATCC
>CAKNLF010000055.1 GCA_930989305.1 uncultured Roseburia sp.
ATACAAAAAATGCATGGAAAAGGATAAAAGACAAGTATTAGACATTGATAAAAAGTGGTTTTATGATAAAGGCAGAAATTTAAAAGAAGAGTTTTGCCGCAGAATCCGGCCGGAGACAACGCGGCGCAGACAGGAGGCTGTAAAATGAAAAAAACCATCTCTATTATTTTAACGGCTGCTATGGCTTTTGCCCTTACAGGATGCGCAGCCGCAGAAGAACAGAACGTTCCTGCGTCGGTATCTTCACAAGACAGCACCAAAGCGGCAGAGCAGGAGCCGCTAACAGATGAGAACGTTCAAAACGGTTCGGCGGACAATATCCTGGTAGCCTACTTCTCATGGGCGGATAATGCTGTACTTGCTGATGATGCGGACGCTGTGGCTTCTCCCAGTGTGATCCCGCCGGGAAATGTGCAGCAGCTGGCTGGCTGGGTACAGGAAGAGACCGGCGGCGATCTGTTTTCCATTCGGGTAACGGAACCTTATCCCAGCGACTGGGACGAATGTCTTGCCCGGGCAAATCAGGAAAGAGGCGATGACGCGCGTCCTGAGCTTGTGGAAAATGTAGAAAATCTGGACCAATACGATACGGTATTTCTGGGATATCCCAATTGGTGGTACGGTGTTCCCATGGCTCTGCTAAGTTTTCTGGAGCAAAACGACCTGTCCAGAAAAAACGTGTACCTGTTCTGTTCTCATGGTACCGGCGGTTTGGCTAATAGTGTGGAACTGATTACCGAGGCGGCACCGGAGGCCATTCTTTCCGACAACATTTTTGATTGCTACGAGGAAGACGCAGCTTCCTCGGAAGAGGATATCCGGGACTGGGTAAACGGTCTGGGATACTCACAGCCGGAAGATGCGGACGGCAGCGCTGCAGCTTCTTTGTATGAGATGCAGCCCTGACCGTAGAAGGGGCGGAATGATATCTGAACGCCTGTTTCCCAAAAAGCTAAATTATGAAAGGTAGGATGTTTTTATGTCATTTCAAGTTGATGGCAACGAACGACGGCGATCTTTGGGATTATGTTTCCGGTGCTTGCCATTGTGGATCCGGAACTTATGACGTCTGTTCCTCCTAAGTTTACTGCATATCAGGGATTTGACGCCCTGTTCCGTGCCACTGAGTGCTATATTTGGGAAATGTCAAATCCTATGAGTGATATGGTGGCGTTGACTGCTATTGAGAATGTGCCAAATATCTTCCGCAGGCAGTGAAAAACGGCGGCGATATAGAGGCAAGGGAACATGTGGCTTTTGGCAATATGCTGTCCGGCAAAGTTTATCCGGATAGCGCAGGCTATGGGTATGTCCAATGCGGATAAGCCTCAGGATTTTATTACGATGCTGGCAAAGCTTCAGGCAGATTGCGGGGAGGGAGACAGCAATGCCAGTTATTACATTGGAAGCTGAAAAGAGAGGTGATCAGTCATGAAGGTATTGATTATCAATGGAAGTCCCCGTGTGAACGGAAATTCAGATCTGTTATGTGATGCGTTTATACGGGGCGCAGAAGAATCCGGCAATCAGGTAGAGAAAATCTCTTTGAGGGAAAAAGAAGTGCATTCCTGCAAAGCGTGTTATGCCTGCTTTAAGACCGGGTCCTGTGTGCAGAAAGACGATATGGCGGAGATCCTTCAAAAGCTGGAGGAAGCGAAGGTACTGGTTTTGGCCTCACCTACGTATTTTCTCACCATGAGCGGCCAGATGAAGGTATTTATCGACCGCCTGCTGCCCAAGTGGCAGGGCTTAGGTGGTAAAGAAGCTTATGTTATTGTCACAGGCCATGATGGAAAGCAGGGACTGAAGCGCAATGTGGAAGATTTAGCCTTGATTTTAGAAAATCTGGGAGATTCTGTCAGAAAGACCATCTTTGGAGAACATGTCTGGCAGAAAGGTGAAGTCATCGGTACAAAAGCAATGGAAGAAGCCTATCTGGCAGGAAGGAATATTGTCTGACAGAGGTTTTAAATAATGAAAAAATAAGAATGCAAAAAGGAAGGATATTAATATGAAATTAAGGAAATTACCAAAAATCGCTCTGGGCGCCTGGGCCTGGGGCAATGACGGAACTTTTGGAGATCAGCTGAACGCAGACAGCCTGCGCCCGGTATTTGACGCGGCTGTAAAGGCAGGCCTGAACCTATGGGATACTGCCTATGCGTATGGAGTGGGAACATCAGAAAAAACATTAGGGGAATTCCTGCGGACTCTTCCACGGGACAGTTATCTGATTTCAGATAAATTTACTCCTCAGTGCGCAGATCTCAACGCGGAAAATGCAGTGACGGCTATGTTTGAAACAAGCGCGAAACTGCTGGGCACAGATGAAATGGATATTTACTGGATCCATAATCCGGTGGGAGCTCCGGAGTGGACCAGGAAACTGATTCCTCTGGCTAAATCCGGAAAGATCGGACGGATCGGACTTTCCAATCATAATCTGGCGGAAATTAAAGAAGCAGCTGAGATCCTGGGAGCCGAAGGACTCAAGATTGCCGCGGTCCAGAATCACTACAGTCTTTTGAACCGTTCTTCTGAGACCTCCGGTATTTTGGATTACTGTAAAGAAAACGATATTACGTTCTTTTCCTATATGGTATTAGAACAGGGAGCGCTTTCCGGAAAATACGATACAAAACATCCCTTCCCGGAAAATTCAGATCGGGGCGCAGTATATAATCCTATGCTTGCCCAGCTGGAAGAACTGAATGCCGGTATGAAGGAAATCGCGGACAGACGGGGCGTATCTGTGGCGCTGCTTCCCATTGCCTGGGCTATTGCCAAAGGAACGCTGCCGATTATCGGTGTCACAAAAGTATATCAGATAGAGGATGCAGTCAAAGGGGCCCGGCTGGAGTTGACAGATGAAGAGATTGAGACATTGGAGCGTCTGGCAGGGAAAACTCCTCTGAATGTGATCCGATTCTGGGAAAAAGAAATGAAATAGGAGGCGCGGAATATGAAGATCATTGTTTTGGAAGGAAGTCCGAATAAAAAGGGTTCCTCCAATCTTCTGGCGGACTGTTTCCGCCAGGGCGCGGAGGAAGCCGGGCATACGGTAGAAATCATTGATACCGCTCATGGAGATATCCATCCCTGCACCGGATGCATCCACTGCGGATATGAAGGGCCCTGTATACAAAAAGACGATGTGGAACACATACGAGGCCGGATCTTGGACGGGGATATGCTGGTATTTGTTACGCCTTTATATTACTATGGCATGTCGGCACAGCTGAAAACTATGATCGATCGGTTTTGCGCTTTTAACAGTTCGATCCAGCACAGGCATATGAAATCGGCTTTGCTGGCAGCAGCCTGGAACAGCGATGACTGGACCTTTGAAGCTCTGAAAGCCCATTACGAAACTTTGGTACGGTATCTGAATCTGCAGGATATGGGAATGGTGCTGGGAACCGGATGCGGGACTCCCTCTATGACACAGCATTCCGAATTTCCTCAGCAGGCCTATCAGCTGGGAAAACGTCTGAAGTAATAAACAAAAAGAAATTTTTAGGAGGATTGTCATGAAAAAAAATATTGGAAACGCACTGGCATTATATCCTACGCCTCTTGTTGTAGTAGGCGCAATGGTAAATGGAAAACCTAACTGGCTGCTTGTGGGACATCTGGGAATCATAGGACACGATCATGTGATGGTCAGTCTGGCAGAGGCCCACTACACAAATCAAGGAATCAAGGAAAGCGGAAAACTTTCCATTAATATTGTAGATGAGGAGATGCTTCCGAAAGCAGATCGTGCCGGCTGTGTCAGCGGCAGCAAAGAAGATAAATCCGATCTGTTTGAATATGTAGTAGATGACAATGGAGTGCCTATGATTGCTCAGGCACCGGTAACTATGATATGCAGTGTGGAAGATATCTACAAAACAAAAGGATTTGAAAGTTTTATCTGTACGATTGATGGCGTGTATGCAGAGGAAAGGGTGCTGAACGAATCCGGAAAGGTCGACTACAAAGTTCTGAAGCCGGTGCTTTTCGAAATGCCTACTTATGAATATCTGAAAACCGGCGATGTGATTGGTCCCTGTATGTTCTGGGGAAAAGATCCCGGGAGTGAAAAATGATTATGACGGATCGTCCGCTGATCATTTCCTATTCCTATTCGGGCAACACCCAGCGGGTCGCTGAGCTGTTGCAGGCCGCTGTAGGCGGAGACTGGTGTGAGATTCATCCGTGGCAGCCTTATCCTGCGTCGTTTCCTGAACTGCTGGAGCAGGTAAAGGAGGAGATCAGAAGCGGATACTATCCGCGGCTTTTGCCGGTTTCCTGTTCGTTACGTTCTTATCAGATTGTTTTTGCCGGTTCTCCGAACTGGTGCGGAACGATTGCTCCGCCTCTGGCCTCTTGGCTGTATCGCAATAATCTGTCCGGTAAGATCATTTTGCCTTTTTATTCCCACTGCGGAGGCGTTTCATGTGATTTCGGAAGGGATATCAGCAGAATATGTCCGAAAGCAGATGTCAGGGAACCGTTAGGCGTGCTTGACAATGAAAAGAAAGATATGGGAGATCGTTTCAGGGACTGGCTTTTAAGGACCGGTACAGAATGCCTGATTCGTTCCGGAAAATAAATATACATAAAAATGCAGCCTGTCTTGATGTGTGAAACATTACGACAGGCTGCATTTTTCAGTGAGAAAATGCGTTGCGTATCTGCTCGCTCATAACAGAGACTACCGTTTCCGGATGGGTCTGACCGTACTCCAGCGCAAGAAGAGTACAGCTGTTGATAAGGAATTCCAGTTTCATATCATTTTCCAGAGATGGCGCCAGAGGCCCGGCGGCATAGAGATGTTCACGGAATGTTTTGGCAAAAATACGCGGCACCGAACGATTATGTCTGGTAAGTTCATATAGAAATTCGTGCTGTCCGGTATTTTTTTTTGGCTGATCCAGCATTTTTCGGACAAAATTTTCTGGATCGTAGAAAAAATCCGATAAAAAATCAATCTGACTGATTATATTGGAAATTACGTCATGGATAAACTCGGAGTACAGATCGTCAATATCTGTGTAATGCAGATAAAAAGTTCCTTTATTGATTTCTGCTGTCTTAGCGATTTCGGTCACGGTGATTTTGTTCAGCGGTTTTGCCTGGAGCAGCTGAGACAAAGCCAGTTTGATATTACGTTTTGTTTTTCGGACTCTAAGATCTTCTTTTTTCTCTTCCATATTTTCCTCCTGAAAAATGTTTTGCGGTCATAATGAAAATGTGAATATTTTTTGAAATAATGAACGGTTGAGCATAAATAGTTGAATAAACAAATATATATTAAAAATCGTTTATTGAATAATAAACAATCGTCTATTATAATACCACATGTTAAGAAAAATGCAATATAAAAAGGAGTTAAAGTTTAAATGCTGAAGATTTTGAAGTATTTAAAGAAACAGGAATGGGTATATGTCGTATTCAGCGTTGCTTTTATAGCAGTACAGGTCTGGCTAGATTTGAAACTTCCGGACTACATGTCAGATATTACTACATTGATACAGACGGAAGGTTCTACCATGAGGGAAATCCTCGTACAGGGAGGATATATGCTGCTGTGCGCGCTGGGAAGTATGGCGACATCTATCGTGGTAGGTTTTTTTGCGGCAAAAGTAGCGGCAGGTCTGGCAAGAAGATTGCGCGGAATGGTTTATGATAAGACGCTTTCTTTTTCAATGGAAGAAATCAATTCTTTTTCCAGCGCAAGTCTGATCACAAGGACAACCAATGATATCGTGCAGATTCAGATGATCATAGCCATGGGACTGCAGGTTATGGTAAAAGGCCCGATACTGGCGGTGTGGGCAATTGTAAAGATTGCCGGAAAAAGCTGGCAGTGGACTACTGCAACTGGTGTGGCGGTTATTATTCTGATCGCAGTATTTGGGATTATTATTGGATTGGCGATGCCGAAATTTAAAAGAATACAGTCCCTGACGGATAATGTAAACCGTGTGAGCAGAGAGCAACTGATCGGGCTGCGGGTAGTAAGGGCCTATAATGCGGAAGAATACCAGGAAGACAAATTTGAAGTGGCAAATGAGGAACTGACTAGGACCAACCGTTTTGCGTTTACTGTTATGGCGATCATGGTGCCGTCTATAACTCTGATCCAGTCAGGGCTGAGCCTGGCAGTATACTGGCTGGGTGCGCATATGATAGAGGCCGCGGCTTTTGAGGATAAAGTACAGCTTTTTTCCAATATGGTAGTGTTCAGCGCATACGCAATACAGGTAATTATGGCGTTTATGCTTATGGCGATGATCTTTATTATGCTGCCGAGAGCCAATGTTTCCGCTTTGCGTATTATGGAAGTGTTGGACAAAAAAAACCATATTACAGATGGTAAGAGAAAAGAAGGAGCTGCCGGAGAAAAAGGGACTATTGAATTCAAAGATGTCAGCTTCCGGTATCCGGATGCCGCTGAAAATATGATCGAACATATCAGTTTTACAGCCCGGAAAGGGGAAACTGTTGCTATTATTGGTTCTACAGGAAGCGGCAAGTCCACACTGGTAAATCTGATCCCGAGATTTTATGACGCGACAGAAGGACAGGTGCTGGTAGACGGCGTGGATGTCCGGGAATATAATCAGAAAGCATTGAGAGATAAAATCGGATATGTTTCTCAGAAAGCAATACTGTTTTCAGGAACAGTATCTACCAATGTAGCCTATGGCGATATGGGTGAGAGTATGACCGGAGATCAGGTACGGCGAGGAGTAAGGATCGCTCAGGCGGAAGAATTTGTACAAAAGATGGACGGAACCTATGATGCCCATATTGCGCAGGGCGGATCCAATGTATCCGGCGGACAGAAACAGAGGTTGTCTATTGCGAGAGCAATTGCCAGAAATCCGGAAATCTATATTTTTGACGACTCTTTTTCAGCTTTGGATTATAAAACGGACAGGATTCTCAGGAATGCTCTGAAAAAAGAAATCAAAGACGCAACTATGCTGATTGTTGCCCAGAGGATCGGTACCATCAAAGATGCAGACCGGATCATTGTACTGGATGATGGTAAAGTGGCCGGAATGGGGACTCATGAAGAATTGTTAAAAAACTGCAGGACCTATCAGGAAATTGCATATTCTCAGTTATCAAAGGAGGAATTAGCAAATGCGTAGAAGTAAAAACGGCAGTCCGCTTGCGGATTTGATCCGATATTGCAGATCCTATATTCCAATCATTGTGATTGCATTGGCGCTGGCCTGCGCAAGTGCGGTCATGACTCTTATAGGACCGAATAAATTGGGAGATATTACCGATATCATTACAGAAGGACTGATGACTAATATAGATTTAACGGCTGTGGCTCAGATCGCCGTACTGCTGGTAGTACTGTATCTGGTAAGCTGGGGATGCGGATTTTCGCAGAACGCTATCATGGCGAATGTAACGCAGAAGATTTCAAAAAAACTGAGAAGAGATCTGTATCACAAGACAAACCGGATGCCTCTGAACTATTTTGATACGCATATTTACGGCGATGTGCTTTCAAGGATTACCAACGACGTGGATTTGATCGGGCAGACTTTGAATATGAGTATTGGTACGCTGGTAAGCTCTCTGACCCTTTTCGTGGGTTCTCTGATCATGATGCTGATAACCAACTGGATCATGGCTCTTGCGGGCGTTGCCGCCACAGTCGTGGGATTCTTGTTTATGATGCTGATCATGCGACGCAGCCAGAAATATTTTAATATGCAGCAGGATGAGTTGGGGCGGATCAACGGTCATGTAGAAGAAATCTATGGCGGACATACTGTAGTCAAAGCATACTGCGGGGAAAATGCCGCAAGAAAAGAATTTCATGAAATGAATGACAGATTGTATATAAGCGCATGGAAATCCCAGTTTATGTCCGGGATCATGCAGCCCTTGATGCTGTTTATCGGGAACCTGGGATTTGTTGTTGTCTGCGTGGTAGGCGCGGCGCTTGCCATTAACGGCAGGATTGAAATGGGCGTGATCGTATCCTTTATGATCTATATCCGTATGTTTACACAGCCCCTGTCACAGCTGGCACAGGTGGCTACCAGCCTTCAGTCCACATCGGCTGCGTCAGAAAGGGTATTTGAATTCCTTGGAGAAGGAGAAATGGCCGATGAGACCGGCAAGACAGGAGAGGTCGAATCGGTGAAAGGAGATGTAGTATTCGATCATGTAAAATTCGGCTATAATCCAGACAGGATCATCATAAAAGATTTTTCAGCTCACGCAGAACCGGGACAGAAGATTGCTATCGTAGGACCTACCGGGGCAGGAAAATCCACTCTGGTAAATCTGCTTATGCGTTTTTATGAAGTGAATGAAGGTGAGATACGCATTGACGGAGTGCCTACTCATACTATGACCCGGGAAAAAGTACATGAAAATTTCTGTATGGTGCTGCAGGATACGTGGATCTTTGAGGGAACAATACGTGAAAACATTGTGTACGCAAAAGAAGGGGTAAAGGATGAAGATGTAAAAGAAGCCTGCAAAGAGGTGGGACTGGATCATTTTATACAGACACTTCCCGATGGATATGATACAATATTAGATGATTCTCTGAATCTTTCCGCAGGCCAGAAACAGCTGATTACGATTGCCCGGGCCATGATTCAGGACGCACCTATGCTGATCTTGGATGAAGCGACATCTTCCGTTGATACACGTACAGAGCAGCTGATTAATGAATCCATGGATAAACTGATGAGGGGCAGGACATCATTTGTTATCGCCCACAGGCTGTCTACGATCCGTAACGCGGATCTGATACTGGTACTGAAAGACGGCGATATTATCGAACAGGGCAATCATGATGAATTGATGAAACTTGGCGGATTTTATGCTGATCTGTACAACAGCCAGTTTGAAGCTGCATAGAAAGGGGAGGACATTAGTGAAATTCAGGTACATTACAATTGAACGAGAATACGGAAGCGGGGCCCGCATGATAGGAGAAAAACTGGCCCAGAGACTGGGGCTGCCCTGCTATGGCACTCAGATCCTGAGCATGGCGGCAAAGAAGCTGGATACTACCGTGGAAAGGGCACGGAGTCTGGAGGAAAAATCTGTAGGAAGTCTTTTATATACTATAGAAATGATGGGACGTATTGCCAATGGAGATACAAACAGCGCTCCCAAAAGCGTGCAGCTCCATGCTACAGAACAATCAATCATACAGGAGCTGGCTCAAATGGGGCCTGCGGTTTTTGTAGGTCGCTGTGCGGGATTTGCGCTGCGGAATGAAAAGCGGGTTCTCCATGTATTTATCAGAGCAGATTGGGAAACAAAGAAAAGAAGAGTCATTGAAGAATATGGCGTTAACCCCGATATGGCAGAGACTTTTATGAAGCAGATTGATAAACGTCGGGCCAATTATTATTTTTCCAATACGGGAAAACGCTGGAAAGATCCAGCAGAGTACCATATGCTCTTGGACAGTTCCGTAATCGGGATCGACAATTGTGTAGATATCCTGGCAGCAGCTATGAAGGAACAGACAGCAGATTAAAGATAAAAAATAAGTGCCTCAGTCCAAGGGGATACCGGACTGAGGCACTTGTTCTGTAGGGGGATATGCTGGCGGAAAAACGATATCATAAAAGTTATGAATTTTATGAATAAATAGTCATAAATAAATTGCTTTTTTGGACGTGAAATGATAAAATAACTATAAATTTTGAATAGAACAGATGGAGGATGACATGAAAAAGAAAGTTTTAGCGATATTAGTGACCGCAGCAATGGTCTGCGGCCTTGCGGCATGCGGAAATTCGGCAGATGGAAATAATGCCTCGGCCAAGACGGACGAAGGGGCTAAAGACGCTACATACAGAGTGGGTATCTGTCAGCTGGTTCAGCATGAATCACTGGACGCTGCCACACAGGGATTTGAAGATGCTCTGGAAGAAGAGTTTGGTACAAATGTAGAATTTGATCTTCAGAATGCCCAGAATGATTCTAATACCTGTTCCACAATCATCAACAGTTTTGTATCCGGCGATGTAGATTTGATCCTGGCAAATGCAACAGCTTCCCTGCAGGCGGCAGCATCAGGTACCAACGAGATCCCGGTATTGGGCACATGCGTTACCGAATACGGGATTGCTCTCGGACTTGATGATTTTAGCGGTACGGTAGGCGGAAATATTTCCGGTACATCCGATCTGGCTCCGCTGGATCAGCAGGCAGATCTTCTTCAGGAACTGTTCCCGGATGCAAAAACAATCGGGCTGCTGTATTGTTCCGCAGAACCAAACTCTCAGTATCAGGTAGATACTATGAGAGCATATCTGGAGGAAAAAGGATATACCTGTAAAGATTTTGCTTTTTCAGATTCCAATGATCTGTCTTCTGTAACAACCAGCGCTTCTCAGGAAAGCGATGTGATCTTTGTTCCCACAGACAATACGATTGCATCTAATGCGGGACTGATCAATAATATCTGTCTCCCGGCAAAAGTTCCGGTATTCGGCGGCGATCCGGGAATCTGTGCAGGCTGCGGCACTGTAACGATCAGTATAGATTACTATGATCTTGGATATACAACAGGCCAGATGGCAGCGAAGATCCTGTCTGGCGAATCTGATATATCAGAAATGCCGATTGAATATTCTCAGAATCCTACCGTTCGTTACAATCCTGCGAACGTAGAGGAACTGGGCATTACGGTTCCGGAGGGCGCTGTATCAGTCGCTGAGTAAAACAAATAACAAAATATGTACAGCGGGGCAAAATATGTCTCGCTGTCATTTTGCTTTTTAAAAACAAATGAGTGAAAAGGAGAAAGAAGATGAGTATTCCGATTTTATTAAATGCTCTGCCCGGAGCCGTGGCACAGGGGCTGATCTGGG
This sequence comes from uncultured Roseburia sp., assembly GCA_930989305.1. Lineage (GTDB taxonomy): Bacteria > Bacillota > Clostridia > Lachnospirales > Lachnospiraceae > Brotonthovivens > Brotonthovivens avistercoris. The sequence goes on from CAKNLF010000055.1 coordinate 10,866, forward strand.
GTATCATGGCGATTGGCGTCTATGTAACATTTCGCGTCCTTGATATTGCGGATCTGACTGTAGACGGTACCATGTGTACCGGCGGAGCGGTCTGTATTATGATGATGCTTTCCGGACACAATGTGATCGTGTCTTTGATCGTGGCCACTTTGGCAGGTATGGCTGCGGGGCTGATTACTGGTATTTTTCATACTTTTATGGGCATACCGGCAATCCTGGCAGGTATTCTGACCCAGCTGGCCCTATATTCTATCAATTTAAAGATTATGACAAAAGCAAATCAGTCGATCAGTGTGGATCAGTATGATCTGCTCGTATCTCTCAGAAATGTAAGAGACGTGCCTCTGTATCAGAATACGCTTCTGATTGTAGCATTGTTTATTGTAGCACTGATCATAGTGCTGTACTGGATTTTTGGCAGAGAGATCGGATGCGCGCTGCGGGCTACCGGATGCAATGAAAATATGGCAAGAGCTCAAGGAATCAATACGAATTTCAACAAAGTACTGGGGCTGATGATCTCCAACGGCCTTGTAGGGCTTTCCAGCGCGCTGCTGGCTCAGTATCAGGGATTTGCGGATGTGAACATGGGCCGGGGTGCTATCGTTATCGGACTGGCTGCGGTAATCATCGGCGAGGCAATCTTCAGCAAGATCTTCCGGAACTTTGCTTTGCATCTGCTGGCGGTAGTGCTGGGATCCATTATCTATTATCTGGTGCTCCAGGTAGTTATTTTAATGGGTGTGGATACAGATATGCTGAAGCTCCTCACTGCTGTTGTGGTTGGTATCTTCCTGGCAATCCCATTCTGGAAAAGTAAATATTTTTCTAAATTCGGGAAACGTCCTCAGGAAATAAAGAGAGGAGGAAATACCAATGCTGGAAATTAGAAATATATACAAAACTTTTAATCCGGGAACCGTAAATGAAAAACGGGCACTGGACGGTCTTTCTCTTACACTGGAAGACGGCGATTTCGTAACTGTGATCGGCGGAAACGGGGCAGGTAAATCCACGCTGCTGAACGCCATTGCAGGCACCTGGATGGTAGATGCCGGACAGATCATCATAGACGGTATAGACGTGACAAGATTGCCGGAGTTTAAAAGAGCGCAGTATCTGGGACGTGTGTTCCAGGATCCTATGACCGGTACAGCTGCGACAATGGGAATTGAGGAAAACCTTGCTCTGGCAAAAAGAAGAGGGCGCAGACGGACGTTAAGACCCGGGATCCGAAAAAGCGAAAGAGATGAATATAAGGAACTGTTAAAAACACTGGGACTCGGTCTGGAAGAACGTTTGACATCAAAAGTCGGATTGTTGTCCGGAGGACAGCGGCAGGCGCTGACTCTGCTGATGGCCACATTAAAAAAACCGAAACTTCTTTTGCTGGATGAGCACACTGCGGCTTTGGACCCGAAGACAGCGGCAAAAGTGCTGGAGACGACAGAGATGATCGTAAATAAAAATCATCTGACTACTCTTATGATCACACATAACATGAGAGATGCTATCGCTCATGGCAATCGTTTGATCATGCTGATGGAAGGAAATATTATCCTGGATATCCGAGGAGAAGAGAAAAAGAAACTTACTGTAGAGGATCTGCTTCACAAATTCGAAGAAGCCAGCGGCGGGGACGTACTGGACGATAAAGCGATACTGGGATGATCCGTTGCCGGAAAAATGGCAGGAGTGTACAGAAAACAAGAGCTGACTTGCAAAGCGATCTGCAGGTCAGCTCTTTTTAGGAGGAATGTATAGATGCGTGTAATATGCTGTGTAGATGATCAGATGGGAATGCTGTTCCATCACCGGCGTCAGAGCAGGGATAGAGCCATGATTTATGATATGCTGGCAATGTGCAGGGACCAAAATCTGTGGGCTGCTCCTTACAGTGAAAAAATGCTGAGGGAATATACAGATGAGCGGTACTGTGGAGGAAAAATTTTAATAGCAGAAGATTTTTTGGAAAAAGCAGGAAAAGAGGATTTTTGTTTTGTGGAAAAGAAACTGCCTTTGCAGTATGAAAAGGCTGTCGGTCAAATAATTCTTTACCGGTGGAACCGGAAATATCCGGCGGATATTTATTTCAGAATAGATTTGGCTGGATGGATAAGGACTGAAATGCGGGAATTTCCCGGATACTCCCATGAAAAGATCACAAAAGAAATATATAAAAAGAAAAACATTGCTTGCGCAAGCAAATAAGTTATATTATAATAGCATCGTGAGGAAAGAAGGTGAGACAAATAGAGGATAAAAACTTTATCAAATGGCTTTCCATTGCGGACAGATACACAAAAATGCATCTGGACAGGCATTTGGCGGCGCTTGGATTAAACAGCAGTCAACATATGTATGTGATCAAAATATGCCGGTATCCGGGTATGACCCAGGATCAGTTTCAGACCTGTTCTTATCTGAATCCCAGCAATATCACCCGGTCTATTGCGACTCTGGAAAAAGAAGGATTTATTATCCGGAAAGTCAGTGAACAGGATAAAAGGACAAAGCATCTGTACCCTACTAAGAAGGCAGAAGATGCCTGTGAAAGAATATTTGCCATTGCTTCTGAATGGGAAAAGAAAATATTTAAAGATATGACAGAAGAAGAAAAAGAAAAGTTTTTAGATCAGTTTCTGAAAATAAGCAGGAATATTGTAACAGAGCTGGAAAAAGAGGAAGATTCTGTCTAAATATACGGATATGGGAGGAAGAAAAGAAAATGTCTCAGGAAAATAAAGGAAATATATTGGGATATGAGAGACTGCCCAAATTGCTTCAGAAATTTGCGGTGCCAAGTATTATCGCTATGCTGGTCAGTTCTCTTTATAATATAGTAGATCAGATTTTTATCGGACAGGGGGTTGGATATTTAGGAAATGCAGCTACAAATGTATCTTTTCCCCTGACGACTATATGTATGGCTTTTGCACTGCTTATTGGCATCGGCAGCGCTTCAAAGTTTTCGTTATGGCTGGGAGAAAAACAGGAAGAGCGGGCGGCAAAAGTAGTAGCCAATGCCATTATGATTATGATTATTGTAGGACTTTGCTATATGGTGGTGATAGAGATCCTGCTGCTGCCTTTGCTGAATGCTTTCGGCGCTACGCCAGAAGTAATGCCTTATGCGGTCAGTTATACGAGGATAACAGCCATAGGAATGCCGTTCCTTATTATAGTAAACTGTATGAGCAGTCTTGCGAGGGCGGACGGCAGTCCGAAATATTCCATGATGTGTATGCTGATCGGGGCGATCATCAATACCATTCTGGATCCGATTTTTATTTTTGTTTTCGATATGGGAGTTGCAGGCGCGGCATGGGCAACGATCATAGGACAGATTGTTTCATTTTTCTTTGCGATCCGCTATGCAAAGCACTTTAAACAGATCACATTGAAGCGGGAATATTTTAAGTTTAACAAAGGCGAGATAAAAGAGTGCCTTCAGTTTCTGTCATTGGGAATCAGCAGCAGTTTAAATCAGGTGGCGCTGACTTTTGTTCAGATCGTATTGAACAATGGCATGACTGCATATGGCGCCCATACGATATACGGCAGTGATATTCCTCTGGCAGCCTGTGGAATTGTTATGAAGACAAATGCGATCTGGCTGGCGGTGATCATCGGAATTTCTCAGGGATCTCAGCCGATTGTAGGATTTAATTATGGCGCGAAACAGTATGACAGAGTACGGGGAACATACAAACTGGCGATTACCTGCAATTTTATTGTTTCTGCAGTGGCATTTGTGTTGTTTCAGTTTTTCCCAAGGCCGATTCTTTCACTGTTTGGTACGGGAGACGAATTGTATTTTGAGTTCGCCGTGAAGTTTATGCGGACTTTTCTGCTGCTTGTGATCGTAAACGGCGTACAGATCATCAGCTCCAATTTCTTCTCCGCTATTGGAAAACCGTTGAAAGGCCTGCTGCTTTCTATGACAAGACAGGTGATATTTTTAATTCCACTGGCGATCATACTGCCTATGTTCCTGGGGCTTGACGGGATTTTATATTCCGCGCCTATCGCAGACGCGGCTGCCTTTACGGTGGCAGTATTTCTGATATTGCGCCAGATGCGGCAGATGAAGAAAATGGAAACACAGATACAGTCAGCCTCGGAATAATCAGGGGCGCTGAATCTTAACAGGAAAGAAGGAAAATAAAATGATAGTGATAAATGAAACGAAATGTATTGGATGCGGGAGATGTGCGGCGGACTGTATTTCAGGGACGATCCGGATCAGGGACGGCAAGGCGAAGGCGCGGCAGGGCTGTCTGCTCTGCGGTCACTGTCTGGCTGTTTGTCCTGCCGATGTAGGACGGATTTTGCGGACATTCAAAATAAAAAAGAATGTGGAGGTAACA
>CAKNLF010000056.1 GCA_930989305.1 uncultured Roseburia sp.
CGGGAAAGGGTTTCCACCCCAACCAGCAGAGCGTTTTTGTACATGCCGCTCTGGAAAAATGCGTCCGCGGTGCTTAAGGCGTAGATAAAGCCGGAACAGGCGGCGTTTACATCAAAGGCAGCGGCGTTTACCGCGCCCAGCCGTCCCTGGATATCACAGGCGGTGCTTGGAACAAGAGTGTCCGCCGTGCAGGTGGCCACAATGATCAGCTCCACGTCTTCCGGTTTCATTTCGGCTCTTTCAAGAGCCTGTTTTGCTGCTTCATAAGCCATGGAAGCGGTAGTTTCCTCTTCGGAAACAAGATGTCTGGAACGGATGCCGGTACGGCTGCTGATCCATTCATCATTTGTATCTACAATTGTAGAAAGAAAATCATTTGTTGCAATATTTTTGGGAAGATAACTTCCTGTACTGATAATTTTTGCTCTCATATTTTTGTCACCGTTCATTTAGTTTGATAATCAAAATAATATAAATGAAGTATAAAAAAAATCCTTTCGTTTGTCAATAACCGAAGCCTGGAAATAGTACTATTCCGGGAAAATGAGCATAGGATTTGTAAGAGACGAAAAGGAGGAGCTCATATGGCAGGAGAAATCATTATAGACAGTGGTCACGGAGGCTTCGACAACGGCGCTTCATACCGGGAGAGAAAGGAAAAGGAGGATACGCTGAAGCTGGCCCTGGCCGTAGGGCAGAGGCTGGAACAGGACGGTTATCCGGTGATCTATACACGAATGGAAGATATTTATCAGTCTCCCTATCAGAAGGCGGAAATGGCAAATCAGACAGAGGGAGCGTATTTTATTTCCTTTCATCGCAATTACAGTGTGGAAGATAATCTGTACCAGGGAGTACAGGCGCTGATCTACGATCCGTCCAAAACTCAGGCACGGCTTCTGGGGGAGAATATCAACCGGGAGCTGGAAGGGGTAGGCTTTAAAAATTTGGGCGTAGATGCCATTCCGGAGCTGATCGTGCTCAGGGAAACAAAAATGCCGGCGGTTTTAATGGAGGTGGGATTTATAAACAGCGACGGGGATAATGCCATCCTGGATGAAAAATTTCAGGAAGTGGTGGAAGCCATTGTCAGAGGAATCGAAGGAGCTGTGCCGCTGCAAATACAGGCAAAGGGGCAAGGGGACCGCTATTATGTCCAGACCGGCCGGTTCCAGTATGACGTAAATGCCGCCTATCAGCTGGAGCGGATTCAGATGCTGGGATTCGAGGGCGTCCTTCATTACCGGGAGCCTTATTACTGCGTATGGGCAGGATGGGTGGAAACCCTGGAAGAGGCGGTAGAACTTCAGGAGCAGCTCCGGGAAAACGGATATTCTACGCTGATCGTAACCGGAGATCCGGAATAAAATACTGAAAGAAAATAACTTCCGGACAGGAGATGGGAAAAATCACTTGTCACGGCAGAGGGCTTCTGCTAAAATAAGAACATCCATTTCTTATTTACTTCATTTATAAAAATAATTCCGAAAAACACGTCAGATACGTCCTTACAGAAAGAAATTAAGGAGTCTACATGAAGAATAGCAAAGTCGCGGTTTCATGGTCACCGGAGGACAGTTCCGATATATATGAAAAAACAGAGCTGTTTGGGGATATACTGGCAGAATATTGTCCGGAGCTGATTTGGATCAACTGTAAAAACGCAAAAGATCTGCGGGCAAAACAGATGGTCCGGGAGGCGGACCTGCTGATCTTATGGCTGAGACAGGACAGCGGTCATATGGAACAGTATATTGCCGGAGCTAGAGGGGTACAAAAACCGGTGATATATGTGATCTGCGATTATTTTGAATCTTGTTCTGTAAATAAAAAAGCACTGATCCGAAAATACCGGATCAAAGAAGAATGTCTTTGCGCGATCCCCTACAATCCACGGATGGACTGGTTTTCCCAAAGGGGCATGCTGAAATCCTATCTTGCAAAGGGACGGATTGGTCATGGCCCTTATGAGGAATACTGCGGTTTTTTCAGAGAACTGGATGAGACAAGAAGAAAACTGATCCAGATGCTGCTGCGGATCTCAGGAAAATAAAAATATTCATATTTTTCCGGCTGGAGGCATATACATGATAGCAGGAGGGATTATTATGGAAAAAACAGCCGGACAGGAAGGAAAAGGTTTAAAAATGCTGGGAACGCTCCTGCTGATGTACGTGCTGACTGGTATCCTGCTTCTGATACTTGCGCTGCTTTTGTACAAGTTCCAGCTGAATGAAAAATTTGTTTCAGCGGGAATCATCGGCGTATACATATTCGCGGGACTGACAGGAGGCCTGGTCATCGGGAAACGAATGGGAAAAAGAAAATTTTTGTGGGGCCTGGCAGTGGGCACCGTCTATTTTCTGATCTTATTCGCAGGCTCGGCGGCCATGAATCATGGACTGCCTGAGGATCTGAAACGGATGATCCTTGTGTGGATCATGTGCGGCGGAGCGGGGATGATAGGAGGGATGCTGAGGAGTTGAAAAACTACCGAAAACAGTGAAAAAATAGGTACGGGAGCATGTATAAATTCAGGAGATGTATATGTACAATATATGGATTTATGGTGTATAATTATTGCAATATATTAAATCTATATAGGAGCGCATTCCATCTATGAAAAATCAAAATAAAATTGTCTTGACGCGTAATAGATTGAATAAAAAACTGGAAAACGTACTGCAGTATCCGATGACCTTAGTGACTGCTCCTATGGGTTTTGGAAAAACTACCGCAGTGCGTTCTTTTTTTTCGGATAGCAATATACCATACATATGGTTGACTATGACAGAGTCTATTAAGATAGCAAAAAGTGAGTATTTTTGGTTTTTATTGGTAAGGGGTGTCAGGAACAGAAGTCCAAAAGTAGCGGAAATATTGGAAGACAGGGGATTCCCGGGCGACAGCGTGCAGATAGCCAGAATGTTAGATCTTTTTGAAAACATGGAAGTTCCCGAACTGACAGTGGTCATAGATGATTACTACAAGATAGAAACAGCGGAAATCAACCAGTTTTTAAGAAGTTTGATACTGGGAGAGATTCCATGGCTTCATATTGTGCTTATTGGACGTAAAATGCCCGAACTGGATGTTGAGGAATTGAAAATAAAAGGCATGTGTTTTTTTATTAGTGCTCAAGATATTGCTTTTCGAGAAGAGGAAATCTACCAGTATTTAGAAATTATATCTTTTCATGGGGACGAACAATTAAAAGAACAGATCAGCGTTTCCGCAGGCGGATGGATTGCTGCCGTATATTTGATGGCTGTCAGTTATCAGAAGGACGAAAAAGAAGGAATGCTGGATTCGCTGAATTCCATGCTGAAAAAGGCTTTTTTTGATCCGTATGATACAAGAATTCAGGAATTTTTATATAAATTGTCTTTTTTTGATATGGTTACAGAAAAGCAGGTTATATATTTATTTGAAGATCCGGAGGCTTCTTTGTTGCTTCGCAAACTATATAGTGAAAATGCATTTATTATGCTGGAACATGCCGGAGAATATAAATTTCATCAGATCTATCTGGACTTTCTGCAGATGGAAAGGGAAGGTTATACGCTGGATATCAAACATTTGATGGATCGTGCCGGAGAATGGTATTCGATGCAGAATGATCATGCTCTGGCTTTTAAGTATTGGATGCTTGCGGGAAATTATAAAGCCGTTTTGAATGAGCTGGAAAAAACAGATATACGAAATATTAATTCGATTGATCGGAAACTTATTTTTGAAGTATACAGACAGATAGAAGATGACTGGAAGTACGAATATCCAATTGCAACTTTGAAATATATTTGGCTGGTAATTTTGTTTGTTGATAAGCACAGGGGAGAAAATATGCTGTATGAATTTGAAAGATATTTTAAACAGCATGATCATAAGCGGTATACCAGAAATCAAATATTGGGAGAGATAGCGATCGTTTCTACCACCGTTGCTTTTAATGATGCCGAAAAAGTTGTTTATTATACAAACAGAGCCGCTGAGTTGCTTCAGGGAGAAAAGACGATTATCCGTAATAGGAAAGGTGTTTTGCCCTATGGGGTGCCGCATTTTACATATGATTATTATAAAAAACCGGGAAAATATCTGGATACCGTTAATATTTTGGCAGAAGGTTTTAAAAGTCATATTGAAGTGACTGATGGCTGCGGCATGGGGTGTATTCCGCTGATAAAAGCAGAATATGATCTGGAAACTGGAAATTTTGATCAGGTGGAACGCTGGGTGCGAAAATCTATGTATGAATCGGAGCTGTGGGAACAGAAACCGATATATATCTGTACCTGTCTGACGCTTGCCAGACTTTATCTATATGAAGGCAGATGGGAAGAAGTGAAAAAAATACTGGACAAACTGCAGAAAAAAATGCGGATGGAGCAGAATACGATCATTTTGAATGCCCTTGATAATTGTATCGGTTATATTTACGGATGTCTTGGGGAATATGAAAGGATTCCATCATGGATTCGCAGTGGAGATACCTCTGTTAATACGTCTCGTTATCAAGGGTCGGCGTTTAATTATGTCGTATGCGGCAAAGCAATGTTACTGGAAAAGAAATATGAGGAATTAGATATAGCTTCAGAGGTGTTTCAGGAATATTTTGGAGTATTCCAAAACCAGCTTGGTTACATACATAATTACATTCATGGGGCAGTGGCAAGGGGATATCTATACGGACAAGAAGAAGGAGTGAAATATTTACAAAAAGCGTTGGAAATTGCGTATCAAGATAATATCATTATGCCATTTGTGGAAAATGCGGAATATATAATATCTCTGCTGAAGCAAACTGATCAGGAAAAATATGGAAAATTAACGGAAAAAATTTTGGACAGATGCGGAAAGAGACATGATAATCAGAAAAATCCGTGCGGTCTTTCTCCAAGAGAAGAAGAAATACTGCTTCTTATCGAGGCGGGGGCAAGTCAGAGAGAAATCGCAGAAACACTGTTTATTTCTCCAAATACAGTAAAGAGACATGTTCAAAATATATATCATAAATTGGAAGCGAATAATAAAACACTTGCTATACGTAAATATCATGAATTAAGACATGATTGTTTATAGATAAAATCACATATCGGACAGAAAGCCTCTATGTTTTCTGTCCGATATTTTAGTGGTCATTTTTTTGCCTTTCTGCCAGCTATGGAAATGGCAGTGATTACAAGAAACAGGGCAACAATCAGCATAATGGAGGCCATGATCATAATAGCGTTATACCCCAAGACATCGGCCATTAATCCGTTGACTGCGGAAGCAAGAGAATTGGCAACCAATCCGACGGTCAGAACCCAACTGAGAATTTTTGCATATTCTTTTGCGCCCATGGTTTGGCTTACTAATAACGGCGTGCCAATAGACATTAACGCAAAGCAGCTGCCAAATAAAAAGGCTCCTATATAAACCTGGACAGGTGTTGAACCGCTGGCAGTCAGAAATAAAATAAATGCTATAATCCCGGCTGCAACACCATAAATGTAAGTGGCTTTAACACCAAATTTGTCATTAAACATTCCTAAAAGAAGTTTGCCTACAATCAGGCCGATCATCACCATAGAAGCCATAACTGCAGATACCTGAATACCAAATCCCAGTTCTTGTTTGGCATAGGTAGTGAAAATTGTTTGGAATTGAGCCGCAAAATAAATTAAGAACATGGCGATTACAGCAATCCAGAAAACAGGAGTATGTACGGCCTGTTTTAAAGTCAGCCCGTTTGCTTTTTCGGACGGCTCTGTTCTTTTTTTGGATGGCTCCGGGGTGCTCTCATATCCATATGGAAGAAGGTTTTTATCTTCCGGTCTTTGACGAATGACAAACAGGGCAAAGGGAAGAGAAATGATAATGCTGATCACGGACATGATTAAAGCAGCTTTCTGCAATCCGAGATTACCGCAGAGCTGTCCTGCAACAATAGACCAGATAGCGCCGCCAACTCCGGTAAAGGCAGATGCAATACCCATCATGGTCCCTGTTTTTTTGGCAAACCAGTTAGCAATAACGATGGAAATCAGCAGGTAGCAGATAAAAGAATAGGAAATGCCATAAAGTATAGAAGAAAGATAGCATCCCGGTACAGATGTCAGAACTGACAAAAGTGCAAGCCCTGCTCCTGCAAGTACAACAGCAATACTGATACAAGCCCGGTAATTCATTTTTGAACCGATGATCTGAGCGATAGGGGTAAAGATTACCATTGTAATATTTTGTATAGAGAAAAACAATTGAGACTGGGCTGTTGTAAAGCCGTATTCGGCGACAAATTGCGCAGTGAAAACACTTGTACTGTTGGCAATCAGTCCCATGGTTCCAAACATGATGGCGGCACAGGCAACTACTTGCATCCAGTGCCATTTTGTATTTGTTTTTTGCTTTGCATAGTCCAAAATACAGTCCCCCTTTAGCTGATGTACGCCGGCAGCAGCCGGTGTACATCAGAACAAATAATGATTATAAAATAGGCTGTTACATTAATTCGCAAGGCGGGCATAGTGGTAGCCTTCGCTGACAGCAGTAATGATTTTTCTAGGCGCTACTGCGTCACCAATCATACGCAGATCTTTTACTTTGCCCCAGAGCAGATCTTCCAATTCGTTATTAGGACGAAAACCGGACGCTACAATTATATGATCAGCAGACAAAAACTCTGTTTTCCCATTTTGCTCAAAAGTGACGCCGTCATCAGAAATAGCAGTGACTTTGGAACTGCAGTGCACCTCAATATTGCTGTCGGCTACAAGACGGCGGAGAGCCTGATCATTATTAAATAAATGGTCTGCTGTAACAAGGATATCGTCAAGCATTTCTACAATCGCTACCTGATCGGCAGACTGGCTTGCGTGTACAGCTGCTTCACATCCTACCAGTCCGCCTCCGATAACGACGACTTTCCCTTTCATAGCAGGTCCTGTCAAAGCATCATTAGCAGTGACAACAATAGGATTATTTACACCGGAAATAGGAGGAATAAAAGGCCTGGATCCAGTAGCAATTACAACATAGTCATAATTGCCGTCAATAATTTCCTGCGCGTCGGCCGGTTTATTTAATCGTACCATTGTTCCAGATGTATATAATGCATGTTCCAGATAAGAGAGCGCTTTGGCGACATCATGTTTGAAGGAGGGCGCTCCTGCGGCGCGTAAGTTGCCTCCCAGTACTTCTTCTTTTTCCCACAATTCTACATGGATGCCTTTGCCTGCAGCCTCAATAGCGGCAGCCATACCGCCTGGCCCGCCTCCAACTACGAGCATTTTTTTATCACCATTAACCGGAATTTCGGGATAGTCAATCTCATTTCCGCTGATGGGATTCATCGCGCACGGTTTGAAACGTCCTCTTACTGCACCCAGAAGACACTCATTGCATCCGCAGCAGAATTTGATATCCGCAATACGGCCTTCCTGAACTTTGTGAACCCATTCGGGATCCGCCAGCATTTGATGTCCAAGTGCTACAATATCAATACATCCATCTTCAACGGCTTTTTCAGCAACTGCAGGATCGTTTAGTTTTCCATGGCCGATAACAGGTACATGGACGACATCTTTGACTGCTTTGGCAGCATACATCTGAAAACCTGGTTTTTCATAAACAGTAGAAACCTGCAGATTATATCTCTCATAACATCCGGTGTCTACATGAATCGCATCAATACCGCCTATGGAATCAAGTATTTTAGCAATTTCGATGCCTTCATCAAGAGTTCTCATACCTTCTACTTCAGGCAGACAGTGATCTGCGGTAAATTTAACAACGCAAAGAAAGTTAGAACCGCATACCTTTTTCACTTCTTCGATAGAATCCAATAGGAACTTCATTCTTCCTTTCAGATCCCCGCCATATTCATCGGTACGTTTGTTCCAGATCGGGGTCATAAACTGATCAAAAATATATCCGCCATATGCATGAATTTCGACTCCGTCAGCCCCAGCATTTTTGGCAAGCATAGCGCCGCGGCCCATACATTTAACAAGATGTTCAATCTGTTCTTTTTCAAATGGTTTGCACATTAGATCGGGAAAATTTTTACACGGAACGGCACTGGCAGAATAAGGCGGATTTTCCGGATCCGAATATCCTACACGGCCGAGACCAGGGCCGATTTGTACTAGCACCTTGGCGCCATATTGATGGCATTTATCTACTAAAAGACTTAATCGGTTTACATGATGAAATCCTTCCAATACATTGGCTGCTCTCGTTTCGTATTCTGTACATACCATGTTCAGTCCGGTGATAATAAGACCTGTGCCGCCTTTAGCTCTCAGTCCGAAATATTCGATACTTCTATCATCGAAACCGCCGTCCGGATCGGTTTTGCAGCCCATAGGTGCCATGGCGATACGATTGCGAAGTGTAATATTACCGATTTTAATACGATCAAAAAGTTTCATTTGACTCATAGTAAATACCTCCTGCTTAGAAAAATGTTTTTATAATGTTGATGTAAGCCCCCCGTCGACCATAATATTTTGCCCTGTGGTAAATGTATTTTCGTCTGAAAGGAAATAGATAACGGCGCCGCTTAATTCTCCGAAATGTCCCGCGCGTTTCAGCGGACAGCGGCCTTTCTTGTGGGTATCCGGATTAGAAGCCACTTTTGAACGTCCCGTCATACCTCCGTTTAAGATTGTGCCTGGTCCAACGCCATTTACAAGTACGCCGTACTGGGCATATTCAACAGCCTGACCTTTAATAAGTCCAAGTACGCCGCCTTTTGCCGCATGATAGCTGGGACATCCGGCTGCAGTGCCAAACATACCAGCCACAGATGAGATATTGACGATCCGGCCGCCTCCGTTAGGCTTCATTGACTGAAGTACTACTTCGCGGCTTACCAGCCAGGGACCTGTCAGATCACAGTTAATGACATCCATCCATTGATCCATTGTATAGGATTCGATAGGATTGTACGTCAGACGTCCAGCATTATTGACTAATTGGTCGATTTTGCCAAACTCTTTGATGATTTCGGCGACCGTTTGTTTTACTTGGGTTTCGTCGGCAACGTCACAGTGCCAGTATTTTATTTTTTTACCGGTGAGTTCTGCAAGTTCTTTTTCTGTAGCAAGACCTTTTTCATCCTGAACGTCACAGAAAGCCACATCTGCGCCCTGCTCAGCCAGAGTCTGGACAAATTCTTTTCCTAACCCTTCCGCGCCTCCGGTAACAAGAGCTGTTTTTCCGGTAAAATCAAATTTGAACATAATTGTAAATCCCCCTTTGTTGTAGATTAAAACCGTTAGCCGGTTATGCCGGTACCAATACCTGGAATAATTCTATCATGAAAAAAATAAGGATTATATTACCATAAAGTATCATCTTTATCATACGGGCAGAATGGTACTTTTGGGCAATTGGAAAAGAGATAGATACTCAGTAAGATATAGAAAAAGCTGCCTGGCAGTGAAAAAAGGGGGAATTTTACAATGAAATATGTATCAGATGGGAAAATCTGTACAATGAAAGACGCACCGGTGCATACATTGGAAGAACGTATTCAGAGAATGGAGGATACAGAGGCTATTAAAGGTATCATGTACCATTATACAAGATGCACAGATAATCTTGATGCGGAAGGGATAGCAGCTATGTTTACAGAAAACGGTACATTTTGCAGTCCCGCTTTGGGTAATCCTACAGGGAGAAAGGCAATAGCAGAACTTTATGCTAAGCTGCTTCCGGGAACGAAGTCGAGTACGCATTTGATCGCAAACCAGCAAATATGGTTTCAAACCAATGACAGAGCTATTATGCACTGCTATCTTCATGCATGGCAGACTTTTGAGTCCTATCCCGCTAAACCGGATTGTTTTTCTTACGGACGTTATGAAGTAGAAGCAGTAAGAGAAGAGGATGGGGAATGGAGAGTACAGAATTTTAAAATCGTATTTGCCGGTCAGTTAGGCGGCGGAAAATGTTGTGATCATTTTGCGAGACCATGGCCGCCAAAACCGGATGAAGAATCATAATAAACTGGAGCAGGTATGTGATTTTGGAAGAAGGTAATGGAACAGATATGAGGTAAGGTATGGAGAAAAATTTTTTTACCACCCTGCGTGTAGCGTTTCCGGTTGCTTCTGTCTGGTTTGGCGCGGTAGTGGGACCATCTATGGTTTCAGGGGCCTTTGCAATTGTATATTTTGCGCCTTATGGGGCATGGGGAGTGATTTTCCCCATGCTGGCAATGGCGATAGCGGCGGTAGTGATCGGTATGGGAGCTAATATAGCGAGGCGTTTTCAGGCATATGAATACAATTTATATTCAAAAAAGCTCTATGGACGTTTTGCGAAAATACTGTCCCCTATATTGGAAATCTATATGCTTATTGCAATGTGTGTAGGCGGTAGTGCTGTGATTGCCATGAGCGCTGTCTTTTTTTTAGATCTTTTTGGTATACCGGAGTTTGCAGGCGCAGTAATTATGTCGGCGATATGTATTGTTTTAGTATTATGGGGAGATGTGTTGGTACGTTATGCATCATCCGTGATGTCCGTAGTGATGATTGCTGGCTTGGTTGTGTTAGCTGTGCTGATTATTTCACAAAGAGGTGCGGCAATGGCTGATATTATGGAAAACTGGTACGTGCCGGAGGAAGCCAGCGTGAAAGCGGGTGCAGTGGGAGCAATCGCGCTTGGGTTGTCGAATTGCTGCAATGCTTTGACGTTGAGCTCGGTAGAACAAAAAGTAAAAAACAAAAGAGAATGCGCGGCTATTGGGGTTCTCAGCTTTATCATGAGCAGTATGGCATTTATATTGTCAACATTGATGGTGCTGCCTTATTGCCCTGAAGCATTGACAGATACAATACCGGTGCTGAATATTATTAAAGATTATCTGATAGAGAATGTTCCCTGGCTTCATACAATTTATGTGGTTACTATGATACTGGCACTGATATCAAGCGGTGTACCGCAGCTCCATGCGGTAGCATCCAGACTTGAAAAAATATATCCCCGGAAGTGGAAAAGTAAACTACGAAAAAATGCATTATCAGGAGTACTGTATTTTGCGGTATGTATAGTAGTTTCATTTTTGGGACTGGAAAAAATAATAAATTATGGTTATTCTTTTTTGGGATATGCGGCGATTCCTCTGCTTGCGGTGCCAATATGCATACTGTGGCCGGTTATCTGGAAAAAGAAAGGTACGAAATACAGCGTGTGATTGTACAGTAGTAATTTTTTTTAAACACTTCCTTTATGAAAAAAAATGTGATATACTCCCCATATATGATTATTTGTAAGAAGGGAGAACATAACAGATGAAACATGTAAAGACATTAAATACAAAAAGATTACAGAATACAGTAAAAAAAGGCGGATGCGGTGAATGCCAGACATCATGCCAGTCCGCATGCAAGACATCCTGCACAGTAGGAAATCAGAGCTGCGAACACAGCAAATAAATAACTAGGCAGTGAAAAAACCTGTATTTAAGGATTGCATAACTGCAGACAAAAGACCGTATGGGAGCATACGGTCATTTGTGCGTTTAGGAACATGCAAAATCAAAAGATACATACATATGAATGAACAGAAAGTGAGGAAGTGAATTTGGTCCACCAGTACAAAAACAATGGCTACAACATTGTTCTGGATGTAAACAGCGGAGCTATCCATGTAGTGGATGACGTCACCTATGATGTGATCGGGCTGTATAAAGAACACGGCAAAGAGGAAATTATAAATACTCTGAAGGACAAGTATGCTCCGGAAGAAATCGCGGAATGCTGGGAAGAAGTAAGGGAACTGGAACAGGAAAAACAGCTGTTTACAGAAGACGAATATGAAGACTATATCATGGATTTTAAAAACCGTCCCACTGTGGTAAAGGCCCTCTGCCTTCACATTGCCCATGACTGCAATCTGGCCTGTCGGTACTGCTTCGCGGAAGAAGGAGAGTACCATGGAAGAAGAGCGCTGATGAGTTTTGAAACAGGTAAAGCCGCTTTGGATTTCCTGATCGCCAATTCCGGCAATCGGCGGAATCTGGAAGTGGACTTTTTCGGCGGGGAACCTTTGATGAACTTCCAGGTGGTAAAAGACCTGGTGGCTTACGGCCGTGAGAAGGAAAAAATCCATGACAAAAATTTCCGTTTTACGCTGACAACAAACGGCGTGCTTTTAAATGATGAAGTGATGGAGTTCGCCAATAAGGAAATGGCAAATGTAGTACTCAGCATTGACGGAAGAAAAGAAGTAAACGATCATATGCGTCCTTTCCGAAACGGAAAAGGCAGTTATGATCTGATCGTGCCGAAATTTCAGAAGCTGGCGGAAAGCAGAAATCAGGACAGATATTATGTCCGGGGTACATTCACCCATTATAATACGGACTTTTCCAAAGATGTGCTGCATCTGGCAGACCTGGGATTCAAGCAGATTTCTGTGGAACCGGTAGTGGCGCCTCCTGAAGAGGATTATGCCATTAGAGAGAGCGATCTGCCGAAATTGTTTGAAGAATACGACAGCCTGGCGGCTGAAATGGTAAAACGGCAAAAAGAGGGAAGGGATTTTAATTTCTTCCATTTTATGATCGATCTGGAGGGAGGCCCCTGCGTAGCCAAAAGACTGTCCGGATGCGGATCCGGTACGGAATATCTGGCTGTGACGCCCTGGGGAGATCTGTATCCCTGTCACCAGTTTGTGGGAAATGAAGCCTTTAAAATGGGAACTGTGTACGACGGCGTGCAGAATACGCAGCTCCGGGATGAATTTAAAGGCTGCAATGTGTACGCAAAGGAAAAATGCCGGAAATGCTTCGCCAAGTTTTATTGCAGCGGCGGATGCGCGGCGAATTCCTATAATTTTCACGGCAGTATCAACGACGCCTATGACATTGGCTGTGAACTGCAGAAAAAGCGGATAGAATGCGCGATTATGATCAAAGCGGCTATGGCCGATGAGGCCGAATAAGCCGGGAGAAAGGAAGCTGGAAAAAAGATGAAAAAGAAAAAAGGAATCGTGGTATTTATCGTATTCCTGGTGATCGTGGCTGCCCTTGCCTATTATTCTTACGGGATCATCAAAGGCACCGTGGCAAAGGATAATGAGGCGGGTGTAAAGCTGGGACTGGACCTGTCCGGCGGCGTCAGCATTACCTACGAGGCAGTGGGAGATACCCCATCCTCCGAAGAAATGTCCGATACCGTTTATAAGCTTCAGCGGCGTGTGGAAACCTACAGTACAGAGGCGGAAGCTTACCAGGTAGGGGACAACCGTATCGCGGTGGAGATCCCGGGGGTAACAGATGCCAACGAGATACTGGAGGAACTGGGCCAGCCCGGTTCACTGGAATTTGAGACCAGCGACGGTGAAGTATTTATGACAGGGGATATGGTATCAGACGCCCAGGCGGGTACTTACCAGGATCCCACCACCGGAGCCAACCAGTATGTGGTTTCGCTGACGCTTACAGATGAAGGAAAAGAGACTTTCAGTAAGGTTACCAGTGAAAATGTAGGCAATATTCTTCCTATCGTGTTTGATGATGAAGTGATCAGCAGTCCCAGGGTCCAGGAGGCCATTACAGACGGACAGGCTCAGATTACCGGTATGGAAAGTTATGAGGAAGCGGAGAATCTTGCATCGATGATCCGTACAGGTTCTCTGTCCGTAGAACTGAAAGAGGTGCAGTCGGAAGTGGTAGGGGCCAGACTGGGATCGGAAGCCATTTCCACAAGTATTAAGGCAGCGGCTATCGGTCTGGTGGTCGTTATGATCTTTATGATTGCTGTGTACTTTATACCGGGTCTGGCGGCAGCCATAGCTCTGATGATCTATACGGGACTGATACTGGCGATCCTGCATCTGTACGATATTACTCTGACTCTGCCCGGCATTGCCGGTATCATATTGTCCATCGGTATGGCGGTGGACGCCAACGTTATTATATTTGCCCGTATCCGTGAAGAAATCGCGGCTGGGAAATCTGTCCGTGAAGCAACGCAGATCGGATTCAAGAAAGCGCTGTCAGCGATTCTTGACGGCAATATTACCACATTGATCGCGGCAGCAGTGCTGGGACTGAGAGGATCGGGAACAGTAAAGGGCTTCGCAAGCACTCTGGCTATCGGTGTTATCCTGTCCATGTTCACCGCTCTGGTCATTACAAGACTGATCCTGAACGCCCTGTACGGAATGGGATTCAAGGATAAGAAATTCTACGGCGAGAAAAAAGAACGCAGACCGATCAATTTCCTTGGAAAAAGAGCGCTGTTCTTTGCCATTTCGGCAGCGGTGATTGTGATCGGATTTGCCGGCATGGGATATCATAAATCCGCTAACGGCAATGTATTAAATTACAGTCTGGAATTTGTAGGAGGTACATCCACCACTGTGGGATTCCATGAGGATTACTCCATTGAGGAAATCGACGAAAAGATTGTGCCTGTAGTGGAGCAGGTGACCGGAGACGCCAATATCCAGACTCAGAAAGTTCAGGACAGCAATTCTGTGATCATCAAAACGAGAGATTTGTCTCTGGATGAAAGAGAAGCGCTGAATCAGGCATTGGAAGAAAACTTTGATGTGACGGAGGACGAGATCACCTCCACCAATATCAGTTCCACAGTCAGTGATGAGATGAAGTCAGACGCTGTATGGGCGGTTGTGATCGCGGCGATCTGTATGCTGATTTATATCTGGTTTAGGTTTAAGGACGTAAGATTCGCGGGAAGCGCGGTATTCGCTCTGATCCATGACGTGCTGTTCGTGCTGACTTTCTACGCGTTGTCCAGAACATCTGTGGGCAACACCTTTATTGCCTGTATGCTTACCATTGTGGGATATTCCATTAATGCGACCATCGTCATATTCGACCGAATCCGGGAGCATCTCAAGGAGAAAAAAGCGGAGACCCCTGCTCAGCTGAAAGAAGTGGTAAATGTAAGTATTACCCAGACGCTGTCCCGGAGCATCAACACAACGCTGACTACATTTATCACGATTTTTGTACTGTTCCTGTTCGGCGTGTCAGCTATCCGGGAATTTGCTCTGCCGCTGATCGTAGGTATCGTAGGCGGCGCGTATTCCTCCGTGT